>JAWOAW010000050.1:0-8050 GCA_046498345.1 Thermoplasmatota archaeon | reverse complement strand
CAGATGCTGCACCACCAGGTCATACTCGTTCTCCCGCAGATAGCGCCGTAGCATCCCGGCTGCCATCGCCTGCTCATCCCGGCTCCATCTGCCCGTCACCGAGATGTCGTAATGCGCCGCCGGATACACCCCGTCGAGCTCGATGGGAACGATGCCCAATGGCGAGGTCACCACGGCCCTGTGCACGGCGTAGGGGTTTCCGCTGGCTCCGATGGCTTCACCAAACCGCCGATGGGAACGCGACCTCGAATAGGGCTTCCCCGCCGAGCAGGGCAGCAGAAGCAAGACCGACGCCGACGGCGGCTTCCCGTACCGGGTCAGCACGCGGCTGCGGAACCGCTCGACATCCGGCCGGGAGAGCGACAGCGGCGTCGCATTGACGGAGCCGCCCTGCACCGGATACCGTGCCTCCTGAAACGAGGCATGCCCGGCGTCGAGCAGCCGCAGAATGGAGAGATGATGCGGCGACACCTGGCAGCGCCGTTCAACCAGAGAGCGAAACCTGCCGGTGGCGATGGCATGGCGGACCTGACGCATCTCCGCCAGCGCCGCATTGTAGTTGTGCCTGAGCAGACCGTCGAATCCGTCGCCCGCCAGACAGCCGGGGCAGCGGCAGGGCAACGCCTCATATGCATCGGCCGACACGGCACCGTCGATGGACAGAAACAGTCCCTCCCGGGCGGCCTCGACGAGCGGCAGCGAGTCAGCCAGGTCGACGGTACAGTAGGCCAGCACCGCCAGATCGGCAGGCCGGCCAAGCCCCGGGGCATAGAGCACCCCATGGTATCCGATGGCCTCCCGGACGGCAACGATGGCCTCCACGAAACGCCGGGGGTTGGAAAACAGCTCGCGGGCATTCGCCAGCACATACAGCGTCGCATCCCCGTCCACGACGTCGAGCGCCCCGGCGGAGACCACCTGCACGTCGGTGGCCTCCCGGCGGTTCCATGCAGCCGCATGCTCATGCAGCGCAGCCGGCATCGCATCCGGGTAGATAAAGGACGGCGGGATGCACAGTCCCTCCTGTGAAAGCGGCCGGAAAAAGCTCCCGGCGTGCGACAGCTCATCGGTTGACTGGGACAGCAGCATATCTACGTCTCCAGCGGAGGGCGGGTCGATGCGGTCCGACGCATACCAGCATATGCCCGGCGTTGCGATGCTTCGCTCGTTGAACCTGAGCATGCCGGCGCGGGTCGTGGCATCGTGGTGCAACGCTTCGAATTCCACGGTACTGGATGACCCGGATGGTTAAAATGTTTATCGGCTGCAAAAAACGAGGTCTGCACTGGCAGACGTGTTACCAGTGGATGCCCATGACCGGCGAGTCGTAATTGGACGCGTCGGTGCCCTGTTCTCCTTTTTTCAGATGCAGGACGAAGCGGGTTCCCTCGGGATATTCGTCTTCGCCGCTTTCCACGCTGATGGATCCGCCGCATTCCTCGACGATTTTTTTCACCAGATAGAGGCCCAGGCCGCTGCCCGTGCTCTTTCGTCCCTTCCATCCCTGCTGGAAAATCTTGTTTTTTGCCTCGTCGGGGATGCCGACGCCGTCGTCCTCCACGTAGACGCGCCATCCGTCGTCTGTCTCCCTGGCGTAGATGCCGATGTTGTCGGCGTAGGCATGCTGGATAGCGTTTTTGACGAGGTTCGAAAAAACATCTTCGAGGAGCTCGGTGCCCTGGACCACGGCCCCGCTCGGCGGATGATGGATGTCGATGTCGCGCTCCTCCGCCGCCCCGGCGTAATGGTCGGCTACCCGGGAGATAAGCCCGTCGAGGTCGATGGCGTCGAGTTGCTCGGTGTCCTTCACCATCTCCAGCTTTTTGACGGTTTCGATGAGCTTGTTGGCCTCGTCGATCGCGGCCATGGCCTTGGATAGCGCCTCGTTGTCCTTGGCGGCCAGGCTGTCCTTGTCGGTGAGGCCGAGGTAGCCGATGGCCACCTGGTGTTTGTTGTAGATGTCATGCCGGAGAAGGGAGTTGTAAAACCTGATGTCCTCCTCGGTTTTTTTCTGGGTGGTGATATCCTGGATGATGCCGACGACGACCTGCCGGTCTCCCTCGGTGGCCACCCATGCTGACTCGCGACCGTAAAACGTGTCCCGGTCACGGGTGACATATACGGCTTCGAAGTCACGGACGATGCCCTCCTGCTGGAGGAGCTCCAAGAATGTCTCCCGTTTTTCGGGGTGCATGTAGAGGTCGGATACGGTGAGCTCTTCCAGCTCCCGTTCGTATCCTTCGTATCTAAACATCTGGAGGAAGGCAGGGTTTACCTCGAGAATGTCGCCCTTGGTGGTGGCGCGGTATATGCCTTCGACCGCTTTTTTGATGATACCTTCATATTTTTGTAGGGCCCCGACCTGTTTCCGCTGTCGCACGGCCCGGCCGAGCTGCTGCGACAGCAGGCGGAGCAGTACCTGTTCCATCTGCGAAAACGCGTCCACGCCGTCCCGGGTCACCACGAGCACCGCGGCTATCCCGTCGGTGCCCACCGGGAGGTACAGCTCGCTGCGGCCGTCGGCATCCCGCTCGTACTGTTCCCCGTTGCCGGCAAGCGTCTCCCGGATTTTGAAGTGCATATCTGTGGGGAGGTCGTCAACGGTGCCGTCGCCGGCGGCGATGACCAGGGCGCCGTCTTCGCCGAGGGCCACCAGGCTATCTGCATCGTCAAGGTGCGTATGCACCAGTTCGACGGCCTGCTCGTACAGGTCCTGCCGGGGCCGGTTTTCCTCCAGGTGCGTCATCGCAATGGCGGCCTCCATGAACGTTTCCACATCATCTGGAACCATCCCGGCGGACGCCGCCGGTGCCGTTGCAGCCTGCTGCTCCACGAAGTGGACGAGGACGCCGTCGCCGCCGTCTACGGCGGCTATGTCCACGATGACGGGCAGTTCCCGGTCGTCAACAGAGAGACGGATGGACACGTGCTGGCCGTCGCCGGCCATGGCGCCTTTCATGCAGGCCCTGACGGCTGCCTCATCTTCGGGGTGAACGTATTCAAACAGGTTGGTGCCGGTGGCCGCCCCAACGTCCCGTGACAGAAATGCCGCGCAGGCCGTGTTCACGGCGACGATGTTTCCCACCAGGTCAACGACGGCCAGCGGCATGTCAACCTGGTGTATGGCCTCCTGCATGGCGTCCGGCTGTGGTTTCTCTGCCAGGGCGATGCCGTGCACGGCGCCGTCGCCGGTTGGGCCGGCCATAACCGTCATCTGGCTCCCGTCGGTATCTGCGAGGCGGAGCGTGGTCTGAACGTGTTTTCCCTCCAGGCACTCCATGAAAATGCGGGCAGCCTTTTTTTTATCCTCGGCGGCGATAACGGACAAAAACGAGGCACCCTCCTGCGGGAGCGTGGTGTCGCCGCGCCGGAGCGTGGTAAAGGTGCCCGTCCGGTTGATGGTGAAGCGGATGCCGCTGCTCAGCAGCGCTTCATATTCTGCTACCGCGATATCGAGCTTGCCAAAGGTATCTCGAAGTGCTTCAAGTACCTCCCGTATATCGTGGGTGCCACCACTCACAGCCTCCTATCAGGAGAGCATATATAAAAGTTTGTTTTTTGCAAGCAATTTTGTGCGCATGTAACAATTTTTAGTATACCCTGCCCGTGAGGCAGCTATCGGTTAATTTTAAGTATCCCGGGAAATTCCTCCATCAGTGGAAGTGGAAAAAGAGAGGCTCATCCAGCGGCTCAGGCGCAACGGATACCTGCAGTCGGAAACGGTCATCGAGGCAATGTCCGCCATCCCCCGGGAGCAGTTCATCCCCCAACAGCAGCGGCGGCAGGCCTACGCCGACACCCCGCTCCCCATCGGGCACGAGCAAACCATCTCTGCACCACACATGGTTGCCATTATGGCCGAGGCGCTCCAGCTTGAACGAGGCCACACCGTCCTGGAGGTCGGCACCGGCGCCGGATACCACGCCGCCGTGGTCGCCCACATTGTCACCGGGGGACACGTCTACACCGTCGAGCGGGTGCCCGACCTGGCAGCGAAAGCCCGCCGGAACTTCCAGCAGCTCAGCATCGACAACGTCACCGTGGTCGTCGGCGACGGCTCCCAGGGGCTCCCCGAGCATGCGCCATACCACCGCATCTACGCCACCTGCGCCGCACCCCGCATACCGGACACCCTCACCGAGCAGCTCGCCCGTGACGGAAAACTGCTGCTGCCGGTGGGACAGCGAGCATGCCGGCTCGTCCTCATAGAAAAAAACGAGGAGCTGCACCGCACGGACCTTGGCGGATGCGCCTTCGTGCCCATGGTCAGCGACGGAGGCAACCGTGGACACCATTAGAGTCTCCGCGGGCACCGCGTCCCTGCTCGGCCTCGCCGACTGGAACCTGGAGGTCGAGCCAACCACGCTGTACTTCATGCTCGGCGAACGCTGCCACGGCCGCTGCAGCTACTGCACACAGCGCGGCGCACTGCTCTCCCGCGTCCGATGGCCCCGGTTTCCATTCGACGACGTGGCAGCCCGGCTGCCCGGAAGAGCAGAGCGCATCTGCCTGCAGACCCGCCACTATCCCGGCGTCGTCGACGACGTTGTACGCCTCATGGATGCACTCGACGGCAATCCACCGGTCTCCGTCTCCATGAACCCCGTGGAACGGGAGACACTAGAAAAGCTGCACGAGGCAGGCGTCGGCCGGGTCGGCATCGGCCTCGACTGCTGCACCCCGGAGCTGTTCAAGACACTGAAACACAAGGTGCCATCCTGGAAGCAGTACCTCCAGGGCCTGCAGGACGCCCGGGACGTCTTCGGCGCAGCCACCGCACACATCATCCTCGGGCTCGGCGAAAGCGACCGCGACGCCATTGAGATGATCCAATGGCTCACCCGGCATGACATCCAGGTAGCGCTGTTCGCCCACTATCCGCTCCATGGGGGCACGAGGCCCAGCGTGGAGCGCTACCGGTACCTGCAGCTGGTCCGCCATCTGCTGGAACACGGCCGGTATAACGACACACTGATGACCGACGTCTCACCCGGGGACATGGCCGCGGCGGCCCGGACATCCGGATGCCCGGGATGCAACCGTCCCTTCTACAACGAGCGGGTGCGCGGCCCGCTGTACAACTATCCCCGCCCGCTAACCCGGGCGGAGCAAAACCGCGCATCGAAGGAGGTACAGAGCTATGTCAGACTACATCGTGCTCATAAATAAAACACATCGGTTCGTCGCCCTGCGCGGCATGGTCAACACCCACGTCGGCGCGGTGGACGCCAGCGACGCCTCGATAGGAGATACCATTACGGCCGGCGACGTCACGTTTCTCGTGGCCCGGCCCACGTTCACCGACCTTCTGCAGACCTGCCGGCGCGCCGCCCAGGTTGTCACCCTGAAAGATGCCGTGCAGATCGTCGCCGTCACCGGGCTGGGACGGGGCTGGCGGTGCGTCGACGGTGGCTCCGGCTCCGGATTCCTAGCCCTCTTCCTCGGCCACATGGTCGGCCCCGACGGCCAGGTATCCACCTATGAACGCCGGGAGGACTTCCATGAGACGGTGCAGCGGAACATCCGGCGCTGCGGTATGGAGGATGTCGTAGACGCGAAGCACGGAGACATCGCCATGTTCGAGGAACAGGACCTCGACCTGGTCACCCTGGACGTCAAGGGAGCCGAGGAACTGGTCGAAAGGGTGCACCGCCACCTCAAACCGGGCGGCTGGCTCGCCGTCTACTCGCCGCAGATAGAGCAGCAGATAGCCGTCAGAGAGGAGATGGAGCAGACGGGTTTTGCCCATATAGCGACGATGGAAACGCTGCAGCGGGAATGGCAGTCCCGCGGCGGCTACACCCGCCCGGTGACCAAGGGACTGCTCCACACCGGCTTCATGACCTATGGAAGAAAGGTCACCGCTACCCAAGAGTGACCCAGAGCATCATCACGCCGACGACGCCGAGCACCGCCGCGGTGAGCAATTTCACCGCGCCCTGATGCCGACGCTGCCATTCCCCCAGCCTGTCCGAGGTGTAGCCGGTGTAGAACAATGCCAGGATGACCAGCAGCGGAACGATGAACATGGCCGTATACAAAAGCAGGTAGCTGAAGGCCGTCAGCCACAGCGGCGACGCCTGCTTGATGACCGCCATAACCGGGAACAACACCTGCCCCGTACACACGAACTCGAGCAGTGAGATACCCAGGCCTGTGGCGAAGGCCAGGGCCGCCAGCATCGCGATGCCATGCCGCCCGGTCAGCACCCGGATGAGGCGGCCGCGCCGCCGCTTGAGAAACCGCGGCAGCTGGAGCACCACCTGCTCATCCCGTCCGATGCGAACATAGTCAGCGACGTTGAACGCCGCGATGGCCAGCGCGAAAAAGCCGGCGAAAAGATAGACGTAGCGGGATATCTCGCCTAGATGCTCTATCCCGTAGTAGAACTCGAGCAGCCCGACGCCGATGAGCAGGTAGCCGACGAACACGGCGGCGGAAAACGCGACGCCGATGAAGAGCAGCGCCCGCCGTTTCTGCCGGGCTCGCTCAAGATAGGCGATGAAAAACACCAGGGTGGCGAAGGCGCAGGGGTTGATGCCGTCCACCAGACCGCCAGCGATGACCGTCAGCACGGTGAGCTCCCTGACATCCGCCTCCGCTGTGCTCTCCTCCGCCGGCTCCGGGCAGGGCAATCCCGTGTCCACATGCGCCTGGATGTAGGCGTCGAGCTCGTCGAAGTCGTCGAGATATCCGTAGTGTCGGTCGCCGACGAACACGGCGAACGAGCCCTTATCGGAGACATTGGCCGAGGCGTAATAGCGGGAGAGCAGGTCGGGGTTGATAATGTCTATGTACGATGTGACGTTGAGTGGATACCTGGACTCAAGGTCATCCAGCCTATACTCTGCCTCCCTGCAGTGTTTACAGGTCGGCGAGTAGAAAAAGACGATGCAGATGGATTCGTTGCCGCTGGACGGACAGGCCACACCCGTTTTTTCGTATCGCTCGGCCGCGGAGATAACCGTTTCCAGGGATGTATCGTCAAGGGAGAATCCCTGGCTGCCGATGACCACGGCTGGCATCGACAGGGTGACGTTGAGCTGGCGGCATATCTCGGTGAAACGCATCCGCTGGCTCGAAACATTGAGACGGGTGAGATGGACGTAGCTGACGTTGCCGCGGAGCGCCTGCTCCACCGGGTCGAGCCCGCTGTCGCTCTGGTTGTAGAAGCCGAGCACGCAGACCGGCCGGGGAAACCGCGCCCGCCCGTCCATGGCAATGGGGCATTCAACGCCACCCAGGGATGCATATGTCTGGATGTCGGCAGCGAGGCGTTCCACCGTGGCGTTGTAGCCAGCCAGGGAGGCGTTGAGATGATAATGGCTGTTTCCCATGAAAACCGCGGGCAGACCGGCGGTGACATTGTAGCTGGTGGACAGCTCGTATAGCAGGTTGTAGGCCTGGCTGTTCCGCTCAGACGCGTTGTACAGCTCGACCTCCAGGAAGGAATACTGCGCTGCAAGCGATGCAACAAGGCTGCCCATCGCCGCGTGGCTGCCCGCGTCGTAGAAACAGGCCATGCAGACCTCCGGCTCCGGCTGCGCGCCCCCCGGGGAGGGGAGGCTGAGCAGGACAAGCAGCAGCACAAGCACGAGCACGCGGCCTTTCATGTATCACCGCTATTAGGCGTTTCTATAAAAACGTACCCATAAACTTTAACATTTCCGCGACGATGTATCCCCATGAACCGGAAGCCAGCGGCAGCGGGACGATTCTATGAAAGCGACCCCGACAGACTGCGCGAGCAGATAACCGGCTGCTTCACCGACGAGCGGGGGCCCGGGAGCGTGCCCGAGGCACAGCATGGCAGCGGCGACGTCAAGGGATGCATCGTGCCCCATGCAGGCTACCCGTTTTCCGGTCCGATAGCAGCGCATACCTATGACGCCGTTGCCCGCGACGGCATGCCCGACCGATATGTCATCCTTGGCCCCAATCATACGGGCTACGGGGCCCCGGTGGCCATGATGTCGCAGGGTGCCTGGGACACGCCGCTCGGCCCCGTCCGGCTCGACGGGGAGGCAGGCGAGATGCTTCGTGATGTTGC
>JAWOAW010000042.1:0-8897 GCA_046498345.1 Thermoplasmatota archaeon | reverse complement strand
CCCTGTGGCCGGGCGGCCCTGTACCGCTGGCACGGGGGCAGTCCATCGACATGCCCCACCGGCAGGAGCTCGTATTGCCCGAGATAACGCCGGCGATGGCGGGGCAGCCCGTGGACATCCCCGTCGTGTTCGAGCAGCCCTGCTACGCGGCCGACACGGCGAGGCATGCGGTCCGCGTATTTTACGACGAGGGCTCCGGCGCCATGGAGGAACTGGCATGCCAGATCTACGACCTGGAACACAGCGACAGCACACACATATCGGCCTGCAAGCTGGTGTTCCTGCTCAGGGGCCCCGGCACCTATACCCTGGCCTACAGCAGCCAGGAGACAGAGCCGCCCGATTATACAGACCATGTCGAGGTGGGCGAGGGCAGCTACTACTACGAGCCGGTGCCCGGCTACAGCATAGACCTCGACTACTACAGCATATCCGACGATGGCAACGTGGTCTACGGCGTCGGCCAGCAGGGTGACTTCTTCGGCATCGACATGGCCCAGAAGATCATCAAACAATTGCCGGGCAGCCAGCGCTTCGAAGTCCAAAACTGGGGGCAGCTGGCCTCCTACGCTTTCTTCTGGCACGAGGACCGGGACAAGGGCACCGACGAACAATTGGTCTCCAAGCAGATAGTGGTCGACGGCCCGCTCATGGCCCGGGTGGGCATCGAGAGCGCCAGCGACGACGGCAAAGCCACCACCACGGCCTATTACACCTACTACCACTCCCCGGGCAGCCAGAAGCGGCTGATGGCCTCCGTGGAGCACCGGGTCAACGAGCCCTGCCAGATACGGGGGCTCACCAACGAGGACGGCGTCTACGCGTATCTCCTGACCGTCCGGGCCCGGAGCTCGTCCATCGACCGGCTCAACCTGGGGGACATCCCGCCCTATCTCCACGTCAGCGTCGAGGACGGCACCGTGCACGAGTACATGCTCGACCGGAATCCCGAGAGCAGCGACTACAAATGGCTGCTGGACACCCGCGACGACATCGACATCGGCAGCCCCGCCTGGTACTCCATCGACAACGGCGACAGCGGCACCGCCTACGCCCTGCTGTTCAACACCACGTCGCCCGCGTCCTCCCTGCCCGGCATGCAGGTCCGCGCCGTCGGCCGGCAGGAGGTCAGCGTCCCCGGCCTCGAGGTCGACGGCGGCGGCATCTCCAGCGGCCGCAACGCCTACGAGCGCGGCGGCAGCCACAACCTGAGCATCCCGGCCGGGTTCACCGCCCGCTTCACCTCCGAGTTCTACGCCACCCGGGAGGACGGCGTCGCCGCCGTCAAACGGGAGGTATCGGTATTCCAGGCGCTCGAAGACTGCCGGATATGCACCGCCGGGGAGATCACCGGCGGCGGCGGCCAGCGACACCGGCTCACCGTCACCACGCATCTCGCCCCCTCGATACCGCTGGCCCCGGCGCTGTCCCTGCTCACCGGCCGGAATCTGCCCGCGACGTCGGTGGAGCTCTGGCGGAACGGCAGCCTGCTGTCATCCAGCGTGGCCAGCCGCCTGCCCCTGGACATCGACGCGCCTCTCGGGGTCGACCTTCGCAACAGTACATTGTTCAAGACAGCCGTGTTCCCCCGGGTGCCAGCGGGCCGGTACACCATCCGGGTCAAAGGCGGCCTGGACGGCCAGCGGTACATCGGCGCCCGCCCCGTCACCATATCCGGGGACACCACAGCCCGGATACTCTGCCGCCTCGAAGGCAGCCTCGCCGTAGCGATGCACGACCAGGACGGCCGGGGCATCCCCGACGTGGACGTCAGCCTGCTCAGCAGCGGGGCAACCATCGCCGCCAACACCACCGGCAGCGATGGCGGCGCCCGGCTGACAGCGCCCATGCCGGCGTCATACATCCTGCAGGCCCGCTACAAGGGCTTCATCCTCCACCAGCAGGAGCTACGGCTTCCCCACCGCGGCGGCATCACGGCGGCGGCGGAGCTCCACGACCTCGACGTCATCGTGACAGACGGGCTGGGCATGGCGCCCGGCGTCACGCTGCAGCCCGTGCTCACCAGCAGCCAGATGGACACCCCGGTGCTGCTCCAGGCAGACAGCGGCGGCAGCGGCCGCTACCGCTACGAAAAGCTGCCCGCCGGACCGTACACGTTGCGCATCCGCTACAAGTCCTACACCCTGGAGCAGGCCATCGAGATACCCGCCAGGGCTGTCCATGTCACGTTTCCCGCCGCCTATCCCCTGCATGTGACATGCCGCGACAGCCGGGGTCTGCCCCGGGACTGCGGCATCCAGATAACCCGCCAGGGCAAATCCATCGAAGCAGACATGCTCCCGCCCGGCCGGTATCATGTCACGGCCACCAGCCGCGGCGACGTCATCGGGGAACGAGACATATACGTCACCGGCGATACCTCCATCATCATGGTCACCGACCGGCAGCCCCTGTACCCGCTGCTGGGTACCGCGGCTGTCATCCTGGCCGCCGGGGTCCTGCTGTACCTCATGCGACGATGGCTGACCATGCAGCACGTGCTGCTCGTCGCAGCCATAGCGCTGCTGCTCATCGCGCCGCTGCACGCCTGGTGGCAGCTGGACGGCAGCCAGGGCGCCACCACGGTGGAAACCCATGTCTACCTGCTCCCCGCCGGGATGGTCACTGTGGGCCACGCCCCCGGCTACACGGGGGGCTCCGTGGCCGACCTCCCGGGGCTGTTCTACACCATGGGCACGGCGGTCGCCGGGCTGGTCGTCCTTGCCGCCGGATTGCTCGCCGCATACTGGCTGTACCGGCGGGCCTGGCTCCCCCTGCTGGCTGCCATCGCCGCCGTCGCCGCCGTCGCCACCTTCACCCTGGGGATGTCGCTGGCATCCGAGGTCATCGCCGGCGAGCTGTGGGGCTCCGGCACCGTTGCCATCTCGCTTCCCGGGCTCGACGGCGGCGGCAGCGTGGACGCACGCTGGTCACCCGCCATAGGATTCTGGCTGGCCGTCCTGGGCACCGCAGCGCTCCTTGCAGCACTCCGGGGGCATATCGCGGCGATGCTGGGCTGGCTCCGCCGGCATATCCCAACATTTTAATATGGCAGCCGATGTATCCGGCATGGATTTTGAGCAGGCGGCCGGGCATGCCGCTGACCTGGTGCAGTCGCTGACCAGAGGCGCACGGGTCAGGGTTATCTCCCACAGCGACGCGGACGGCGTCGCCGCCGCCGCGGTCATGGCCGTCACGCTCACCCGGGCCGGGCTCCGCCACCATGTCTCCATCCGGCATACCGGGAGCAATATCGCCGCCGGGATAACCGACGACTACGACCTCGCCATTTTCTGCGACATCGGCAGCGGCAACCTGGACGAGCTCAACGGGCTCCCCTGCCAGGTCATCCTGGTCGACCACCACGTCATCGACGGCAGCCTGGACAACGGCATCAACCTCAACGTCAGAAGCTACGATATGGACGGCAGCCGGGAGGCCTGCGGCGCCACCGCCACCCTGGCCCTGTCCCTCGCCGTCAGCCCGGACAACCTGGACCTGGCGGAGCTGGCCCTGGCCGGAGCCATCGGCGACCGACAGCACGTCGGCGGATACATGGGGCTCAACAAGATGTTGCTCGACCGGGCCATCGAAGCCGACGTCATCACCATGACGGAGCAGCCCGTGTTCGCCCCCGACGTGCCGCTCATGGACGCCCTGGAGCAGTCCATCGACCCCTATTTCACCGGCTTCCACGGCGGCGGCGCCATCCGCTTCCTCAAGGAACACGGCCTTGACCCCATGCAGTCCTACGCCGACCTGTCGAGCGCCGGGCAAAAAAAGCTATTGTCCGCCCTCGCCGTCAAGCTCCTCGAGCAAAAAGCCGCCGAGATATCCCTCCGGTATACCACGCCCGTGGGCACCCGCCACGGTTCATTGTCCAATCTGACCTCCCGGATGAACGCCTGCGCCCGCGGCAGCCGCCCCGGCGTGGGCATCGCCATGTGCCTGGGCGACAGCGCCGCCAGGGAGGAAGCCATAAAACTGCAGCAGGGCTACCGGGACAGCATCCGCAGGGAGATGCGGGCCCTGGAGGACGAGGAGCCCATCCGGCACAGCCATCTCACCGCCTTCCACATCCGGGATGCGTCGCTCAAGGGCGTCGCCGCCGGGCTGTCCATGGAATACCTGCCCCAGTTTCCCCCCGACCGGCCGGTGATAGCGCTGTCCCGGCAGGACAGCCACGTAGACATTTCGAGCCGGGGTACCCGCCGTCTCGTCGAACAGGGTCTCGACCTGGCCGCCGGGCTCAAGCAGGCAGCCGAGGCGGTCGGCGGCTCGGGCGGCGGGCATCCCGTGGCCGCCGGGGCCTCCATCCCCAAAGAGAAAGAAACCGATTTTCTGGAAACGCTCAATGAGGTGTTATCCCAACAATGAACACGCTTGTCATCTGCGAGAAAAACATGGCCGCCAGCCGCATCGCCTACATCCTGTCCGACGGCTCATCGAAACGAAGCCGGATAAACGGCGTCCCCTGCTACCGGTTCAACGACGACACCTGGACGGTCATCGGGCTGCGGGGTCACATCGTCACCCTCGACTACCCCAAGCAGTACAACCGGTGGACCCAGGTGGACCCCCTCGAGCTCGTCGACGTGGAACCCGTCCGGAAGACCAGCAACCAGCGCATCGCGTCGGCGCTCAAAAAGCTGGCGGATGAAGCGGAGCGGGTCATCGTGGCCACCGACTACGACCGGGAGGGAGAGCTCATCGGCGTGGAAGGCGTCGACCTGCTCAACGGCAGCCACCAGGTGGAGCGAGCCAAGTTCAGCTCCCTGATGCCCTACGAGATACGGGAGGCCTTCGACAGCACCGGCAACGTCGACCGCAATCTCTCGGCGTCGGCCGAAGCCCGGCGTATCATCGACCTGGCCTGGGGCGCCACGTTGACCCGGTTTATCTCACTGGCCTCCAAACAGCTGGGCAAAGACTTTCTGTCCGTCGGACGGGTGCAGTCCCCCACGCTGGCCCTCATCGTCAACCGGGAAAAAGAACGGGAGGCCTTCGAGCCCACGCCCTACTGGCGGCTGACCGCCACCTGCAGCAACGAGACAGGCTTCGAGGCGGAGCACCGGCAGGGCAAGTTCTGGGATCAGGACGAGGCCAGCCAGGTCTACAAAAAAGTCGAGGGGGCCGACACCGGCACCGTCACCCGGTACCAGCGGGAGGAAAAAGACGAGTATCCGCCGTCCCCGTTCAACACCACCATGTTCCTCCGGCAGGCATCCCGCCTGGGGTTCTCCGCCGGCGCCGCCATGAACATCGCGGAGTCGCTCTACATGCGCGGCATCATCTCCTACCCCCGGACGGACAACACCGTCTACCCATCCGGGCTGCCCATCGCCGGCATCCTGGACAAGCTGGCGGAGGTCTTCCCCGACGACGTCGAGCTCGTCCAGCGGAAACGACGGGACAAGCCAACCCGGGGCAAAAAATACAGCAAAGACCACCCGCCGATACACCCCGTCGGCAAAGCATCCCGGGACAAGCTCAACAAGCAGGAATGGCGCATCTACGAGCTCATCGTCCGCCGGTTCCTCGCCTCGCTGACCATGGACGCCCGGGCCGCCGTCTCATCGGCGGAAATCGACATCGCCGGCGAGCCCTTCGAAGCAGAGGGATACGAGCTCCTCGAAGCAAACTGGCGGGCCATCTACCCCCACTACAACAAAAAAGAACAGCCGCTGCATCTCACAGAGGGCGAAGCCATCACGGTCGACGACATCACCAAGAGCAGGCAGACCACCAAGCCACCCCGCCGATACGGGCAGGGCTCCCTCCTCGCCATGATGGAAAAAAACAACCTGGGCACCAAGTCAACCCGCCACGACATCATCGGCAAGCTCTACGCCCGCAACTACATCACCGGCAAATGGCTCAGGCCCACCCCCATCGGCCGGGCCGTCATCGAAGCCCTGGAAAAAAGCGCCGAACGAATCACCAAGCCGGATATGACGGCGGAGCTCGAGGAAGAAATGAACGAGATAGCCGAAGGAGAAAAAACCCTGGAAGACGTCGTCGACGACTCCCGCACGCTCCTCAGGGAGGCGCTCATGCAGCTCCAGCAGCGCAAAGACGTCATCGGCGAGGTCATACAGGAGGCCATGTTCAAACAGCGCTACATGGGAAAATGCACCGAATGCGGCGGCAACCTCATGCGCATCCGGTCGCGGCGCGGCAAACGCTTCATCGGCTGCGACAACTACCCCGACTGCACCACCAGCTACCCGCTCCCCCAGAAAGGCCGGGTGATCTTCGACGACGAATACTGCCCCGAATGCGGCGCCCCCATGGTCACCACTATCTACAAGGGAAAATGGACAAAATGTGTCAACCCCGACTGCCCGTCCAACGAGTAATCAGGCGCCCCGGGACTTGGGGCGAAGATGGCGCGACTTGCACCGGCGGCAGCGCGTAGCCTTCGGCGGATTACGGGCATTGCACTTCATGCAGATGCGCTTGTTGAGAATCCGTTCCTCGGCTTCAGGGAAACGAGCCATGGGAGGGAAAGCAGGCCCCCTTTTTAACGTTTTGTATCACCGGCATGCGGCCGACAGGCAGGATAGCCCCCGAGACTCTCGATGTCCACCACCCCCTCCGACGGACAGGCCTGCACATCATCCACCCGGGATGCCAGCCGGGGCCGAACCACCCCTGCATTCCGGAGCAGCTCATAGAGCCCAAGGAGCCCGGTCATCCGGGCATCGGCCACCCGGAGCGCCTCCACCTCCCCGGGATACCAGGCTCCGACATCGACGGCACCACCAACGGCCCCCGCCACGGGGCAGCGCCCCGAAACCATATATCCCGGGGCGCCCGGCGTCTTTATCACGGGAAACGCCCGGCAGACCAGGGGTTTCACCGGGTTGGCCAGGCAGCCCCCGCCGTCCAGAAACGGGCAGACCGGGGCGCCATACGTCCATGCCAGCACCACCACCCGGCTGGAGCGCATGTCAAAACACCAGAGCAGGGGAACAGGGTTGAAGTCGACCTCGTATCGCGCCGCATAGTCCCGCAGCCGGCGGACCTCGTCGTTGAACAGCAGGACGTCCAGCATGCCGTCCGCCGTCGTCCAGATCAGGCCCTGCCCGGCGGCCAGCATCTCCCTGGCTTGCCTGACCGCCGCCGGCATGACCTCCCCGGGGGTGGCCGCGCAGCAGCGGGCGCACCGACGGCAGACAAAGCATTTGCGCATCCCTGGCAACCTCCACCGGCTTTATATCCTTTGCCAGCCCCATGGTGAACAGCTTTATTAGCATGCTGCCGTTTCCCACTGGATGCACCGCCGGACCATCGCCATCGTGGCAGCCTGCATCGCCGCCGCGTTCACCGCTGCATTGCTGCTCGCCCCGGACGTGGTGTACGACCAGTTCATCTGGAAATATTTCGTCGGCCCCGTGGTCGCCGACGCCGCCGGGAAACCGGTCAGCCATCACGGCGTCGAGGCATCGCCGGGCTACACCCTGCTCTCCGAGCTGGTATACGGCCTGCTGCTCCTCGCCGCCTTCTACGGCATGTACCGCGTGCTCCGCCGGCTGCGCATCAGGGTCGACGCGGCGTTCATCGGAGCCGCCGCCCCCTACGTGGTGCTGGGCGCCACGCTTCGCACCCTGGAGGACTCCGGGCTGTTCCGGGAGCCGTTCAGCTACCTTTTCATCTCCCCGGTCATCTACATCCAGATAGGCATATATGTGGCCCTGGGCCTGCTCGTGGGCATCCTGGCCGGCCGCACATCAAAAGCAAAAGGCAGACATCTGTTCGCCGCCTCGCTGGCCGTGCTCGTCGCCGCTTTCACGGCGGCATCGTTTTTTCTCCAGGGCTGGACCGCAGCCGGGGTATCCCCGGTTCTCATGGCGGGCTTCGCCCTGCTCGCCATGGGCAGCTACCTGCTGCTCCCCCACCGGACGACCAGCGGGCTGTTTTCGATGGGCGTGTTCCTCCTGCTGCCCTCGCTGTACCTCATCGGCAGATGGATGCTCGGCGACCGGTGGAGCAGCGCCAGCCAGGTCAACATGGCCATCGTGCCCCTGGTGGCAGCCCTCGCCCTGGGCATCACCGGGCTGGTCTACCTGGCATCGCGGTGGCGGCACTGGCAGCCGGGCATGGACGCCGTCAACCTGTCCATGGTGTTCGGCCACATGGTGGACGGCTGGGTGAGCTACCTGGCCGTCGTCGACCCCCTGGATATGGGCATCAGCTACGGGGAAAAACACCCCCTGCCCCTGGCGCTGATGGAACGAGCCGGCGGCGTGGGATACCCGCTGGCCAAGCTGGGCCTCATCCTGGCCATCGTCTACGGGCTGGACGTCTACCTCCACGACGAGCTCCACGACCGGCCGACATTATCCGGGCTGATAAAGTTTTTCGTGCTCGTCCTCGGCCTGTCGCCGGGGCTCCGCGACCTGCTCCGCATCATCATGGGGGTATGATGGCACTGTACACCCGCCTCCATCTCGACAGCGGCGAATGCGTGGTCTGGCAGCACCGGATGGCGCTGCGCTCCCTGTGGCCGTTCTGGCTGCTCGGGCTTGTACTGCTGCCGCTCTACGGCCTGGGGCTGCTCTTCTGGCTGTACGCAGCCGTCAAATGGATACGCATCCGCTACCTGGTCACCACCCGCCGGGCCGTCAGGGCGGAGGACCATTACGCGTTCCTCCTCCGCGTGGAAACCCGGGATGTAACGCTCGGCGACATCCGTGACATGGAGATCTCCCGAAGCCATATGGGCCGGCTGCTCGGCTACGCGGACGTCACCATACGGGGCGACGGCAACGCCATCACGATCTCCGGCCTGCGCGACCCCTGCATGCTGCACGAGATACTGCGGCCGTATCTGTAAGATTTTTATATCCAGGGATGCTTTACCTCCATGAAGCTTTTGCTGCTCCACACCGATT
>JAWOAW010000048.1:0-17293 GCA_046498345.1 Thermoplasmatota archaeon | reverse complement strand
CGCCACGGCAAATACCTGTTCATCTCGACCGGCGGGCCCTGGCTGGCCATGCATTTCGGGATGACCGGGCGGCCCGTGTACCTCCACGGCGGCGACGAAACACCGGAGCACACCCGGCTGCTCATCCACTTTGCAAACAGCCACCGGCTGGCCTTTGAATGCCAGCGCCGGCTGGGCCATATCGCCCTCACAACTGGGATGGCCGCCTTCATCCAGCGTAAAAACCTGGGGCCGGACGCGCTCTCCATCTCATGGAACCAGTTCAGGCGGCGGTTTCAGCCCAGGCGGGGCATGCTGAAGCCGGCGTTGATGGACCAGCATACCCTGGCCGGCGTCGGCAACATCATCGCCGACGAAATCGTGTTCCAGACCGGTCTCCACCCGGAGGCAACCATTGACCGGCTGGACAGCGCCATGCTCCAGGATGTCTACCATGCCATGCGGGACATCCTGCAGACCGCTGTCAGCCGCCGCATCGCACGGGAGGCGCTCCCCGACAGCTACCTGGCAGTCCACCGCAACGAGGGGGAGCCCTGCCCCCGGTGTGGGACATCGCTGCAGCATATCCGGGTTAGCGGCCGGTCCTCATATATCTGCCCATCCTGCCAGGAAAAACCGTAGCCACCGGGAAGGTTAGCCCAGCAATGCCTCGAACCCGTCTTCGTCGATGACCTCGACGTCGAGCTCCCTGGCTTTATCGAGCTTGGAGCCCGGATCGTCGCCGACGACGACGTAGTCCACTTTTTTGCTCACGCCGGATGCGACGCGGCCGCCCTCCCGTTCCACGAGCTCCTTGGCCTCGCCCCGGGTGTAGCCCTCCAGGGCGCCGGTGAACACGAACGTCAGGCCCTCCAGGGCGCCGGACGCTCCCCCGTATTCCATGGTGACGCAGTGGCTGCGCAGACGCATGATTTCCTCCACGTTGCGTTCCTCGCTGAAAAAGGCTACCACGCTGCCCGCTATCTCGGGACCGATCTCCCGGATGCCGCGGAGTTGCTCCTCCGACGCCTGCATCAGGGAGTCCATGCTGCCGTATTGCTCGGCCAGCACGTGGGCCATGTGCCGTCCCACGTGGGGGATGCCCAATGCGTAGATGACCCGGTCGAGGGGCTGCCCGGTGCTCTCCTGGATGGCCATGATGAGGTTGTCGGCGGATTGCTCGGCGAACCGGGGCAGGCCGGTGAGGTCCTCCCGGCTCAGCCGGTAGAGGTCGGATACCCGTTCCACCAGGCCTTCGTCGACGAGCAGGGCCACGGTCTGCTCGCCCAGGCCCTCGATGTCCAGGGCGTCCTTGGAGCCAAAGTGCTCGATGCTTTTTTTGAGCTGCGCCGGGCAGCTCAGCCCGCCGGAGCAGCGGTAGTAGGCGCCGTCTTCCACCACGGTGCTCCCGCACACCGGACACTGCTGCGGCATCTCGAACCGTTCCTCGTCGCCGCTGCGCTTTTCCGTGATGGATTCCAGCACCTCGGGGATGACGTCGCCCGCCCGGACCACTTTCACCCAGTCGCCCTTGCGGATGTCGTTGTCCCGGACGTAGTCGAGGTTGTGCAGGCTGGCCCGGGAGACGGTCACGCCCTGCACGTCCACGGGCTTGAGCAATGCGAGCGGGGTCAGGATGCCGGTGCGGCCCACCTGGACGGTGATGTCCCTGATCTGGGTTTCCTCGCGGCGGGGTGGAAACTTGTAGGCCACGGCCCACCGGGGGCTCCGGGTCTTGGTGCCCAGCCGCCGCTGGAGATCAAAGCGGTTGACCTTGACCACCACGCCGTCTATCTCGTAGCTGAGCTCCTCCCGCCGGGCTTCCATGTCGTCGTGGTAGGCGATGATGTCTTCAACCGTGGTGTGCTCCTCCACCAGGGGATTGGTTTTCAGGCCGAGCTCTGCGAGCAGGTCCAGGGCCTCCGTCTGGGTGGCCACGTCGACGTCCTCATCGTTCATTATCTCGTAGAAAAAGATGTCCAGGGGCCGCTCGGCGGTCTCCCGCGGGTTGAGCTGCCGGAGGGAGCCGGCCGCCGCATTCCGGGGGTTGGCCAGGGGCTCCCGCCCCCGCTGGATGCGTTCCTTGTTGTATGCCTCGAACGCGTCGATGGGAATGATGACCTCCCCACGGACCGCCAGCATCTCGGGCACGTTGTCACCCCGCAGCCGGAGGGGCACCGCGCGGATGGTCTTGATGTTGTTGCTGACGTCTTCGCCGTGGACGCCGTCGCCCCGGGTGGCGCCGCGCTCGTAGGAGCCGTCGCGGTAGATGATTTCGACGCTGAGCCCGTCCAGCTTGGGCTCTGCCACGTAGGATACCTCGTCGACGTCGAGCTCCCGGAGCATCCGCCGGTGGAACGCCCGGACCTCGTCTTCGTCGGCGGTGTCCAGCGAGAGCATAGGTTTGACGTGTTCCACCGTGGGAAACTCGTCGGCGGGCGGCGCGCCGACCCGCTGGGTGGGCGAGTCCTCGGTGACCATCCCGGGCCATTGGTCTTCGAGCAGCTCAAGCTGTTTGACCAGCCGGTCGTACTGCGCGTCGGATATCTCGGGCTCGTTTTTGACGTAGTAGAGATAGTTGTGACGGCGGATTTCGTCCCGGAGCTCAGCTATCTTTTCCTCTGCCTCTTGCTCTGAAAGGCCGCGGAGCTGTTCTTTTTCCTCTGCCGTCAGCTGCACCATGATAGCACAAAAACCGCGAGCGGCATAAAAAGGTTGGCGAGAAAAAAAGAAAAAGAGAAAAGATGGCTACATGTGTTTTTTGAGCAGCGCCTCGATGTCCTCGATGTGCTGTTCCTTGTCTTTTTCCAGTTTTTCCCAGAACCGGCGGCATTTGTCGCAGCCGGCGGCATCCTCCCGGTAGTGGTGTTTTATCTGCCACAGGCTCTTGCTCTCCTCCACGAGCTGCTCCATCAGGTTGTATACATTGTTGTCCAACACGGTTTTTCACCTCCTACAACACAATGAAGTTAACAATTATAAATTTTGTGTTTGGCTCGTTTTCGGCGGGGTAGAGCCGCTGGAAGACAGCATCGGGTACAGCATCGGCTCGTGACAAAAAAGCGGGAATGGGGGGAGGTTGGGAGGCAAAAAAATGAAATAATTTCATTTTTTTTGGACCCCATTCCCAGCGGTCGATGAATAGCGAGAGAGTTATAAAAACGTTGTGGTCTCCTCCTGGCAGCAGACCGGCACCGGCACATGCACGTAAACCGCAAAGTATTTGGATGAACATGCTATTTACAGGCTGCACAACGCGGGTGTAGTGTAGTTTGGTATCACATAGCCTTGCCAGGTAACCCTTTCGAAAAGCATTACGGCGCAAAGAAGGGGACGCAAACAGGCTATTACCCGGGTTCAAATCCCGGCGCCCGCATCTTTTTACCGGCCGGCGGCCACAATGCCGGGACAAGCCAAAAATGAATTATAATCCAACCGGGATGTCAGTCCATGAGCAACGTCTGCCCGCTTGACTATCGCTACGGCCGAGACGTCATAAAGGACATTTTCAGCGAGAAAGGACGACTCCGATACCAGCTACGGGTGGAGGCCGCCCTCGCCCGCGCCCACGCATCCCTGGGAACCATATCCGAGGAGGCGGCAAAAGAAATATCTTTCAAGGCAACGCTGGAATACGTGGACGCTATCCGCGTCCGGGAGATAGAAGACGAGATACACCACGACGTGATGGCCATGGTGAAAGCGCTGGCCGAGCAGTGCGACGGCAACGCAGGCAACTACGTCCATCTCGGGGCCACCTCGTATGACATCGTGGACACGGCCAACGCGCTGCAGATGACCGCTGCCCTGGACATCGTCCTGGAGGGTCTGCGGGAGCTGCAGCGAACGCTCATGAACCTGGCCGACAGATATCGTGATACGGTGATGCTGGGCCGCACCCATGGGCAGGCGGCGCTGCCGGTTACCTTCGGCCTGAAGATGGCCGTCTACGCCGCGGAGACCAGCCGGCATGTCCGGCGTATCGGGAGCTGCCGGCGGGAGATAGCGGTGGGCAAGATGGCGGGTGCCGTGGGCACCGGTGCCGGGTTCGGCGACCATTTTTTCGAGCTGCAGGCGAAGGTGATGGAGGAGCTTGGACTGGAGGCCGAGCTGCCGGCCACCCAGATCGTGGGCCGGGACCGCTACATCCGGCTGCTGTCCGGGCTGGCCAACGTGGCTGCGTCGCTGGAAAAATATGCCACCGAGATACGCAACCTGCAACGCACCGAGATAGGGGAGGCCGGGGAATCGTTCGGCAGCCGGCAGGTGGGCTCGTCGACGATGCCGCACAAGAAAAACCCGATTGCCTGCGAGCAGATATGCGGGCTGGCCCGGATGGTCAGGGCGCAGCTGTTGCCCGCCTGGGAGAACGCGGTGCAGTGGCACGAGCGCGACCTGTGCAACTCGTCGTCGGAGCGCTTCATCCTGCCGCATGCCCTGGCGCTCACCGACTGGATTGTCTTCCGGATGAACCGAGTGTTCGCCAATCTCGACGTGCATCCGGAGCGGATGAAGGAAAACCTGGAGCGCAGCCAGGGGCTACCATTGGCCGAGTCGGTGATGCTCCGGCTGGTCGACCACGGCATGGGGCGGCAGGAGGCACACGAGCTGCTGCGCCGGTGCTCCCTGGAGGCATTGGAGACGGGCCGTCATCTGCGGGAGGTGCTCATGGAAAACAAAGCGGTGCGTTCACGGCTGGGAGAAACGGGTATCGAGGAGGCACTGGACGCTGCCGCATATATCGGGGCTGCGCCGGCTATAGTCCAGAAAACCCTGGAGCGGTTATCGGAAGAGCTCGAGGAATGAGGACAGCGGCATGATGTCGTGGTCCCGTATGTAGCCGAGCAGGCTGAGAAGGGTTTCGCTGGGCAATGAGCTGACGTCATCTATTTTTATGGAGGTGCCTCCCTCCCGTTCGCCGGGCGACGGCGTGTCCTGCCGGTAGCTGTTGCCGCCCTCGAAGTCCATGAGCATGGCGATGCCGAACAACGTGCCGTAGCTCTGCGAGGAACGCGACGCCCGGTAGTCGTCGTCGCCCAGCAGGTCGGTGAGACAGCCGACGCCGGCGTAGATGCCGTATCCCTGCGCCCGCGAGGTCGCCCGGTAGCGGTCGTTTCCGGCGACGTCGATCATCAGGCCGGTGCTCACCTTGGTCAGCCCGGCTGCCCATCCCTCGCCGGCGCCCTGCGCGTTGGCCGCCGAGGCATATACGTCGTCGCCCAGGCAGTCGAGCAGCAGGGCGATGCCGCCGGCGGTGGCGCTTCCCTGCACGTAGCTTCCCCCGGTGTAGCTGTCGTCGCCGGTGACGTCGAGCAGCAGGGCGATGCCGTTGGCGTTGGAGCAGGCCTGCGAATGGTTGCCCGCCCGGTAGACGTCGCTGCCGCCTATGTCGAGGAGGACGGCGATGCCGCCGGCGTGGGCGCAGGCCTGAGCGTAGCTTCCCCCGGTGTAGCTGTCGCGGCCGGCGCCGTCGATCAGCACCGTTATGCCGCCGCAGGCGTAGGACTGCGACCAGCTGTCCGTGTCGTATACGTCGTCGCCGGCCACGTCGTACAGCATGCCGATGCCCAGGAACGAGCTGGCCGCACTGCCCAGGTAGTGGTCGTTGCCGTCGACGTCGATGCGCAGCGTTGCCTCGCCGACCTCGCAGGGGGTGTAGATGTCGTCGCCGCCCACGTCGACCACGAGCGACACATTGCCGGTATATGTGTCGTTGCCGGCGCCGCCGATGCAGATACGCCCCGAGGGGTCACGCAGCGTATGGTTGTAGCCGGTGTAGCCGGCGATGACGGGCATGGCGATGCGGACGGCCCGCAGCATATGCAGGCTGCCCTCCACCAGTTTCTCGGTATCGATTTTTTCGATGATGGCGAACAATGTGCTGGTGTTGCTCTTGAACAGGCTGAAGTCGGGCAGGATGTTGAACTGCCGGCCCAGCATGTTGCGTATCATTTCTCCCAGCTCGGTTTCGCTCTGGTTGTGCTGACGGAGGAACTCCCTGTCAGCGTCGGAAAGCTGCTGCGTCGCCTGCCGGGCGAGCACCGTGGCATTGTTGAGCGCCACCAGCAGCAGCGCTATAGCCTGGCGGAGCTCGTCGGGCATGGCCGCCGTCTGCTGGAAAAACCGGTCCTGCTGCGACCGGCTGACCGAGATGTCGTGCAGGCGGTAGAACGTGGCCACGGCGTCCTCCAGCCATGTCTGGTTGGAGCTGAGCAGCATGTCCACGTTGCCGGTTGCCTGTCCCAGCGCCATGGTGATGTTGACGGCCGGCTGCCGGGTAAACGTGTCTATGCCGGCGGGCAGGACATGGATGAACGAGGAGATGTTGGCCAGCGAGGGCATCTCTCCCAGCTGGCTGTTGGGAGACGTGGCTGTGCCGCCGGACTGCCCGGTGGTGTGGGCAAGAGGTGCGAGCAGGAGCAGCAGGATGACGGCGACGCACACCTTTTTCATGTATGAAGGAAAATAGATGAGATATATAAGTAGATTGGTATTTGTACCGGCGCCGTTGCACGAGGAAAATGGTTCACCGAACCGTGAACAATATCTAAATGGTTTTATCGTGACAGGAGATAACCGGACATGAAAAACAGCGTCGGAGGCATCCTGTTATCCAGCATTCTCACCGTCAGCGGCATACTCGTCGTCATACTGAACATGTTCCACGAAAACATTCCCGCATATGTCGGGCTGGGAGCGGGCCTGGTCGGGCTGGGTGTCGCCGTCTACTTCCTGAGCGATGGTGCCGACGCGGAGACCTGACCGGAGGCAGCATCCTCCACGTCTCTCCCGTCCGACGCATCTCTTTTATATACGGCTGGCCATACAATCGTAGGCAGGGGTAGCCAAGCATGGCCAACGGCGCAGGACTTAAGATCGAAGCAGCAAAGGGTTCGAGGAGACATCCTGTCTCGAAGGAGTCCGAGGGTTCAAATCCCTCCCCCTGCATTTATGCCGTGGCACAAGATTAATATTTCAGAGGGCGATGTGGGGGCATGGCGCTCCCCGACGTGCAGTCATGGCGTCCGCAGTCCCGTTTCCGGCTCACCCGGGTCGGGATACAGGGCATCAAAAAGCAGGTCTACATCCAGCGGCCGGAGCGAACCGTCCAGCTCATCGTGTCCATGGACGTCTTCGTCGACCTGCCACCCTCGAAGAAGGGCAGCGACCTGTCCCGCAACTCGGAGGTCATCGAGGAGGTCGTCGAGCAGACCGCCCGTGAGCCGTCGCCGAGCCTCGAAGATCTGTGCGGGGACATCGCAGCCCGTCTGCTGGAAAAACATGAATATGCGACGCGCTCAGAGGTCCGGGCCACCGCCGACTATTTCCTCGACCGGTTCACGCCCAACGGGCGGAAGACCATGGAGCCCTACCGTATCATGGCGGAGGTGGAGGCCACCGAGGAGCAGGTGCAGCGGTTCATCGGGGTCGAGGTCACCGGCATGACCGCCTGCCCGTGCGCGATGGAAACCATCCGGCAGAGCGAGGGGACGGATGCACGTATGACGCACAACCAGCGGAACGTCGCCACGATCGTCATGGAAAGCCGGGGCAGGGTCGACGCGGACGACCTGATTGACATCGCCGAGATGTCGATGAGCTCGCCGACCTACGAGATACTGAAGCGAAACGACGAACGGGACGTGGTGGTCAACGCCCACCGCAACCCCAAGTTCGTGGAGGACGTGGTGCGGGATCTCCTGAAAAACATCCTGGAGCGATACGGCGACCTGCCCGACGACGTCAAGGTAACCGCGCGGAGCACCAGTCTTGAATCGATACATAAACACAATGCTTTCGCCGAGCGGGTTACCACGCTCGGGGAGCTCAGAGAAAAGGAGACATAAACATGCTTGGAAGATGCCCACAGCACGGCTACTATCGGGGCGAGCGATGCCCGGTATGCGAGGACAAGGGAAAGTTTTTGATGAGCGACCAGGAAATCCGGAAGCTGGGTGGCACCGTCACCGGCATCCTCCGGCATTTCCCCGAACAGTTCGGCATCCGGATGGACCACCACGGCTGGGTGAACCTCGGGGCGCTCGTCGACGCCATAAAAGGCGAGCGATTGAACTTCCACTGGCTGCGCACTGAGCACATCGTCGCGCTGGCCGAGACAGACGACAAGGGACGCTACGAGGTGGACGGCGACTGGGTGCGTGCCACCTATGCGCATACCATCGACCTGGATCTCTCCGACCTGCCTCGGAGCGACGCCGACGAGCTCTACTATCCGGTGACAAGGGAGGAGGCGGATCTCATCGTGGAAACCGGTCTCTACCCCAGCGACCGCGCCAAGGTACATCTCAGCCGGACCCGGGAGAAGGCCATGGAAGCCGGTCGGGTGCGCACCGACAACCCGGTCATCCTGGCCATCGACGCAGCCCGGGCCCGCGAGGACGGCGTCGACATCCGGCGGGCGGGCCGCGACGTATGCGTAGCCGACGAAATAGACGCGGAATACCTGTCGCTGGACGAGGAGCAGTAAATTTTTATATTCATGCCGGTATAGCGCTCGGGGCTCGTGGCTCAGCTAGGTAGAGCAGCAGGCTCTTAACCTGTCGGTCAGGGGTTCGAATCCCCTCGAGCCCGCTCTTTTTTTCGTTGAGAATATTTCGACAGGCTTAAATGCAACCCCGGAAATGGAGACATGGAACCGAGGCAGGGGTAGAGAGCTATTCTTTTTTTCCGTATCCCTCGATTCTCGTCATGTTTTGGATATATGAACAGGCACTGCCCGCCGTGCGCCGTGAGCCTGCCAACAATAATATAGCCAGCACAGGATAACGAGGCATGACAGCATATCCCACGCCGCGGGTGGTGGTCAGCGCCTGCCTCGAGTTCGAGCCGGTGCGCTACAACGGCCAGGTCATGCCGTCCCAGATTGTGCGGGATCTGCAGCCCTACGTGGACTACGTCAAGGTCTGCCCTGAATATGAAATCGGGCTCGGGGTTCCCCGGGATCCCATTCGCATCGTGCGGGAGCAGGGCAAGGAATGGCTGCTGCAGCCCCAAACCGGGGAGGATGTCACCGAGGCCATGGACGCGTTCACCGACGGGTTCATCAATTCGTTGCCCCCCGTGGATGGCTTCATCTTCAAGTCCGGGTCGCCGACCATCGGGCTCCACAACATCAAGGTCTACGCCGGCATCGACAAGCCAAACATCGTCGACAAAACCAGCGGGTTTTTCGCCCGGAAATTCGTGGACCGCTACCACGGGTACCCGATGGAGGAGGACGACCGGCTGCGCAATAATCGCATCCGCCATCATTTTCTCACCAAGCTGTTCACCTTTGCTGCATTTAGAGAGGCAACAGAAAACAGCAACAACCTCCATGGTTTTCATGAACGAAACCGGCTGCTGTTCACCACGTACAATCCATCTGCAGTGGAGCCGCTGAACGAGGCACTAGCTGCAGAGAACGACGACACTTTTCGCTACCTTGAAGGCATGAAACACGTGCTGGCAAAACCACCCGTCACTGAGAGCTACGTAACCACAGCAAACAAGATACGTGACACGATGAGCCCGGGTCTTACTTCCGCGGAGCAGGCGTTCCTGAACGAACAGATAACCGCCTATGCCGCGAACCTCCTCTCGGAGCATGGGCTTTTCACCCTGATCAGGGCTATGCTCATCCGGCTGGAGCATCCCCTGCGGTCGCAGACCATCTTCGCTCCATATCCCCCAGAACTGCTGCCCCCCGCGGAGCAATACAGGGGCCACGACTACTGGAAGGACGGAGTGTTCACCTATGGATGAACGCCGCGTCCGGCAGCTCACCGGTGCAGCCCAGCGGGCAGGCCCGGTTGTCTACTGGATGAGCCGGGACCAGCGGGCCAGGGACAACTGGGCGCTCATCCACGCGCAGGAGCTGGCCGCAGACCGGGACAGCCATGTCATGGTCGCGTTCTGCCTCGCCCCCTCCTTCCTTGGTGCCACCACCCGCCAGTACGATTTCATGCTGGATGGTCTCCGGGAGACAGCAGCCACGCTGCATGAACACGGCATCCCGTTTTACCTGCTCACCGGGGAGCCCGCCGAGCGTATTTCCCGCTTCGTTGAAGAACATGGCATCGGTGTCCTGGTCACCGATTTCGATCCGCTGCGCGTCAAACGGGAATGGAAACAGCAGGTAACAGCAGCGGTCGAGATTCCCGTCTACGAGGTCGACGCCCACAACGTGGTCCCCGCCAGGATTGCCTCGGACAAAAAGGAATACGCCGCCTACACCATCCGCCCCAAGATACACCGGCTGCTCCCTTCGTTTCTGCAGCCGTTTCCGTCGCTGCAGCCGCAGAAGCTCCCCAAAAAAGATATGCCCGACGTCGACTGGACAGCAGCCCGAGCGGCTCTCAACATTGACGACAGCATCGCAGCAGTGAACTGGCTCCTGCCGGGAGAAACAGCAGCCCGGGAAACGCTGCACCTGTTCGTCACACAAAAACTGCAACGCTATCCCGAGCAGCGGAACAACCCGGCCATCGACGGGCTGTCCAACCTGTCACCCTACCTGCATTTCGGTCATATCAGCGCGCAGCATGTCGCCCTGACAGTGCAACAGGCCGATGGCCCGCAGGAGGCAAAGGACGCATTTCTGGAGGAGCTCGTCGTCCGCCGGGAGCTCTCAGACAACTATTGCTGGTATGAGCCGGGCTATGACAGCCCCCGGGGGTTCCCCGACTGGGCGCAGCGAACGCTGGCGGAGCACCGCGGCGACAAGCGGGAATACGTGTACACGCTCGGCGAGTTCGAGCGGGCCGGCACGCACGACGAGCTGTGGAACGCCGCCCAGCAGGAGATGGCAAAGCGGGGCAAAATGCACGGCTACCTTCGCATGTACTGGGCGAAAAAAATCCTGGAATGGACGACGTCGCCGGCGGATGCAATGAGCATCGCCATCTACCTCAACGACCGATACGAGCTCGACGGCCGTGACCCAAACGGATATACCGGCGTGGCCTGGGCCACCGGCGGCGTACACGACCGGGCGTGGCCGGAGCGACCCGTCTACGGCAAGGTTCGTTACATGAGCCATGGCGGGGCGCAGCGCAAGTTCGACGTCGACGGCTATATAGACCGGGTAGCATCCCTCCGACGCTGAGCGAAAACGCTTATGAACGCTGCAGCGATACATTTATGAAGGTGTACATGAAAGACCTTGCCATACTGCACGACATCGTCATCCTGGGACGGCTGCCCTTCCTGGCAGGCGGCTTCCTTTTGTTTTGCGTCGGAGCGCTGCTGGCCCTGCTCTCCGGGGCCCCGTTTTCGCCGCAGCGCTTCCTGTTCGGCTACGCCATTTTTTTCACGGCGCAGCTCTCCCTGTCGTACAGCAACAACTACTTTGACGTGGAAGCCGACCGGTACAGCCAGCAGACCCTTGTCTCAGGGGGGAGCACAGTGCTGGTTCGGCGACCGGAGCTCAGGCCGTTCGCAATACGGTTTGCACTGCTTCTTGTTACCGCTTCGCTGATGCTGGCCGTGGCGTTCGTCGCTACCTACGACTACCCCTGGTGGTTCGTGGGCTTCGTCGCCGGCGGCAACGCTCTCGGCTGGTTTTATACGGCCCCGCCACTGCGACTGGCCTACCGGGGCTGGGGCGAGCTGGCGACGGCGATCACCTACGCGTTTTTGATGCCCGGCATCGGCTATCTGACGTTCATGCAGCAGTTCGAATGGCTGTTCCTATTTATCGCCGTTCCGCTCTTGCTCTACGGCCTGGATTTCATCGTCACCGTCGAGCTGCCCGACATGGAAAGCGACCGCCGGGCGGCAAAGCATACCCTGGTGGTCAGATGGGGCCATCGGGCCGCGCTGGCCGTCGTGGTGCTGGCGCTGCTGGCGGGCACCATGTCGTTCATGGCGCTGTCACTGTTTGCCGGCGTCGACGCACCCTTTGACTTCTGGATGGTGGCTCTGTTTTCCCTGGCTCCTTTGCTCACTGCCGCAGCGGGACTGTACCGGCTGTCCGGCAGCCGCGGGGCTATCGAGCAGATTGCGCTGGGAAACATCGTCGGGCTGAACCTCTTCGCCATGGCTCTCATCGTCTATTTCCTGCTGCTCCTGCCCTGACAGAGAGGCCGAAAAATTTAGAAATTGTTAAATAAAACAATCCGGTTTTACCGTATGGAGGGGTCACATGGAAGCACATGAAACCACGTTTTTGAAGCTCAGGCGGTTCAACGCCGTCATGGGCGTATTCCACCTGATACAGTCCGGGCTGATGTTCCTGTTGAGCAACGACAACACCTGGAAGGTCACCTATACATACGCAAAATATGTCGAGGGTGAAGGACTCGTCCCGCAAACGACACCGTTCGCCGACATCCAGCTGGCGCCGCTCGTCGCCCTGTTCCTGCTCATCTCCGCCATCGCCCATTTCACCCTGGCCACCGTCGGCTACGACTGGTACAAGAGCAAGCTCAAACGGCACATGAACCCGGCGCGGTGGTACGAGTACTCGGTCAGCGCCTCGCTGATGATCGTCATCATCGCCATGCTCACCAACATACTCGACCTGGGCACCCTGATCGCCCTGTTCGCCCTGACAGCCGTCATGAACCTCATGGGCCTGATGATGGAGCTGCACAACCAGACGACGGAGCGCACCAACTGGACGGCCTACATCATCGGCTGCATCGCCGGCATCGTTCCCTGGATCGTCATCGCCATCTCGCTCATCGGGGCCAGCATCCAGTCCGGCGGACAGGTACCCAACTTTGTCATCGGCATCTACGTCTCCATAGCCATTTTCTTCAACCTCTTCGCGGTCAACATGGCGCTCCAGTACAAAAAAATCGGGAAATGGCGGGACTACCTCTACGGCGAACGGATGTACATCGTGCTCAGCCTGGTCGCCAAGTCAGCGCTGGCCTGGCAGATATTCTTCGGCACCCTGCAGCCCTAGGGGGAGAGCATCGCAGCCAGCCGGAGCATGTCGTCCACCCGGACGTCTGTGGCGTAGCCCCGGTTCTGCCAGCGGACCACGCCGGACCGGTCGAGCAGAAACACGTACGCGTAGCTGGTATCCTCAATCGACAACGCCTCCTTGAACCCGGTGGCATCGCCGTAAAAGGTGACCACGTAGTCATGCCGTTCCGGGGGAATGCCGGCTCGCATCCCGCCGTCTATCATGCCCGACATGAGCCGCCAGTGCCATCCCTCGATAACCGGCAGCTCATACGCCACGTAGCCCTCCCGCCCGGCGAACGCGTCCATATATGGATGCATCCACGAGTCAAGCATGGGCTGCGCCTCCCGGACGAACGCGACGCCGACGAGCGCGATGAGACCCTCCGCAGCATCGGGAAGCGTGGTCTCTACGCCTGAAAGCGCTCTGCCGGTTATCCGGGGGAACGGCTCACCGACCGTCACGCTGCCACCCCTTTCTGTCGTCCATGGAGCCTCCAGCGATATATCCTGTTTGGGATAAAAAAGATTCCGGCCGCTACCCGACGGGCGGCAGCTCCGGCTGGCTCAACCCGGCGGCCCAGGCCACGCTCCGCCGGACAATCCACCAGTTGTACTCCTCGCCGAGCAATTCCCCGAAATAGTTGAACACGTAGCGTTCCACCGGCCCGGCAAAATTCGGGATGCCATGTCCCAGGTATTCCCGGACGGTGCCGTTGACCACCACCCGGTGCTCGGGATGCGGCCCGTAGAGCACGACGTTGCCCTCGCCATATGTGGTTGCCACGGCCGCAGCACTATCCTTGATGTCGGTGGTCACGTTTTTCCATATCGTCCATCCATGCAGCGAGGCACGCCAGTAATGCAGGGGCATGGTCTCCATGGGCTCCTCGCTGTACCGGAGCAACGTGGACACCTGGCCGTGCAGGCTGTCGCCCTGCCCGGCGGGAGTCATGCCGGGACCGCCGGCGTAGGTGATATGGCGGACGTCGCCCTCGTAGGGAGCAAAAATGGGATGGCTGTCGGCAACCAGGGTTTCAACGCTCGCATAGTAGGGATAGCTCCCGTTGTCATGGTCACGCGAGAAGGCGTCGAACCCGAACTTGAGCAGGTACTGCCATTCGCCGACCACGTCGTCGTTGATGTAGACGTCCGCGATACGGAGCACGCCCCGGTTGACACGGCGCTGAAACAGGCTCCGGGGCTCCTCGAACCCCATGCTGGCCGTGTTGGCGCCGCCGCAGATGCCCACGTAGCCGCCGCCCGCGGCGATAAACCGCTGCACCGCATCACGCCAGGCCTCGTCAACGCCGTCAATCAGATAGGCGGAGGCGCTGGCCCCGATCAAAAGCACGTCGAAACGCTCAATATCGAAGGACACGTCGCCGTGGCCCCGCACATCGTCGGCGTCCACCACGGATACCTCGAAGCGGAAGCTCCGGTCGCCCTGCGTCCAGCTGTAGTTGAAGATACCGTTGAAATAGCGGTTGTTCCACCCGCAGTCGTAGAGCGCGATGCGTATCGCCTGCGACGTATCGACCACGCCGGGGGAGATTTCGCCTCCGCCGGACGACACCGTGTCATCCGTGGCATGGTCGACGACGCCGGGAGCGGTGGCCCCCAAAGCGAAGACAGCAACCAGGAAAATGCCGACGACGGCCGTCCGGTTCATCGCCATCTATTTCCAGGGATATACTTAAAGCTATCCCCCGTCGACATCTGATAAAATGTGTTGACAGGGAGAAATAACGCAGCAGTTTCTCGTCATCCATACGGTGCAACACGAGGGTCATCGTCCATCTGCCATATGGCACCTGTAACCGTATCACAATAAATAGCTTCATAAACCATTATCCGTTCGTCATATATGTCTTCGGAAAACGTGGCGGTCGTGGGCGCCGGGTTCGCCGGCATGGCCGCCGCGGCATTGCTCGCCAGAGACGGCTACGATGTCACCGTTTTTGAAAAAAACGACAGGCCGGGCGGCCGGGCCATGGTCTACGAAACAGACGGCTACACCTTTGACATGGGCCCATCGTGGTACATGATGCTGGAGGCCTTCGAACGCTTCTTCGCCGAGTTCGGCAAAACGCCGGATGACTTCTATGAGACGGTTCGCCTGGACCCCTCCTACCGCGTGTTCTTCGGAGACGGCGATGTGGTGGACGTGCACGCAGACCTCGACCAGAACATGGCCCTGTTCAACGAGCTCGAGCCCGGCGGCGCCAAAAAGCTGCAAAAATTTCTCGACCAGTCCAAATACCAGTACGAGGTCGCCATCGACGACTTCATCTACCGGGAATACGAGTCCTTCCGGGACATCCTCGACCTGCAGCTCATCGTCGAGGGTACCAAGCTCCGCATCTTCCAGAGCCTCGACCGCTTCGCCCGCCGCTTCTTCTCCAGCGTCAAAGCCCGGAAGCTCATCGAGTACAGCATCGCCTTCGTCGGCGGAGCCCCGCACATCAGCCCCGCCATGTACGCGCTGCTGGCGCACTGCGACCTCAACCTGGGCATCTGGTACCCCAAGGGCGGCTACGGCAGCGTCATGCAGGCCGTCTATCAGCTGGCCGAGCAGCAGGGCGCAACGTTCAGGTTTGACACCAGCGTGCAGCGTGTCAGGGTCGACGGCGGCGTCGCCACCGGCGTAACCACCAGCCAGGATGACATCGACGCCGGCATCGTGCTCAACACGGCCGACTACTGGCACGGCGAGATGAACATGCTGCCGGAGCGCTACCGGACCTATGGGCAGCGGTACTGGAAAAAACGCATGCTGGCCCCTGCATCGTATCTTATCTTCCTCGGGCTGGACACCAAGCTCGATGCGCTGGTCCACCACAACCTGTATCTCAACCCGGACTGGGACCGCTACTTCAAGCAGGTGTTCGGCTCCGACACCCGGTGGCCGGATGACCCATCCTACTACGTGAGCTGCCAGAGCCACACCGACCCGTCGATGGCCCCGGAGGGCGGCGAAAACCTTACCATCCTGGTGCTGGTGGCCCCCGGTCTGCAGGATACGGAGGAGATACGGCAGCGGTTCTACGATAAAATCATGGACCACTTTGAGCAGCTCGTCGGCATCGACGTCAGAGAGCACGTGGTCACTAGGCGCATCTTCGCCCACAACGACTTCGTCTTCCATTTCAACGCCTACAAGGGCACGTCGCTCGGCCTGGCCCATACGCTGCGGCAGACCGCCATCTTCCGGCCGCATCACCGGAGCAAAAAAGTCGACAATCTCTACTATGCCGGGCATTACACGCATCCCGGTGTCGGCGTTCCCGTAACCCTCATCTCATCCCAGATTGCACACCGACTGATACGGGAAGACCATGGTCCCTAAAAAAATATTTGACGTCTTCAAGGCAGGCAGCCGCACCTACTTCTACAGCAGCCTGTTTTTTCCCCGTCGCCTCCGGGAGGACGTCTTCCGGCTGTACGCCTTCGTCCGCACCGCCGACAACTACGTCGACGCCATCCCACAGCAGCCGAACGAGTTCCATGCGTTCAGGGAACGCTACCGGGCAGCCCTAGAGGGAGCCACCACGGACAATGTCATCATCGACAGCTTCGCCAGCCTGCTCAGACGGCGTGGTTTCGACCCGGCGTGGATAACAGCGTTCCTCGACTCCATGGAGATGGACCTGGACACCCGGCGCTACCGAACCATGGACGACCTCCTCGAATACATCCACGGCTCAGCCGAGGTCATCGGGCTGATGATGGCCCGCATCATGCGCCTGCCCGACAAAGCGCTGCCGGCCGCGCAGATGCTCGGGCGGGCCATGCAGTACATCAACTTCATCCGAGACATCCATGAAGACCGGCAGTTTGGCCGCATCTATTTCCCGCTCGAAATCCTGCAGAAGCATGGGCTCAGCACGCTGGATGAACAGGAAACCCGCGACAATCCCGAGGGATACAAGGCTTTTGTCAGAGAGGAAATAGACCGCTACTGCAAATGGCAGGCCGCAGCCGAAAAAGGGTTTCGCTTCATCCGAAAACGATATCTCATCCCGGTCAAGACGGCCTCGGAGATGTACAAGTGGACCGCCCACCAGATAAAGCAGGACCCCTTCATCGTGTACCGCAAAAAAGTAAAGCCCCTGATGCCCTACATCGTCAGCACCGTGCTCCGCAACGTGCTGGCAAAACCGTTGCAAACCGCATCCTGTACCCCCGGGTAGCATGGTACAGTACCTGTGGCTCGACGCAGTCATCCTGGCCGGCCCCCTGCTGTTCTCCTTCGAGCATCGCATCCGGTATTACCGTAAATGGCCCGCCGTCGGGCTGTCCATCGCCCTGACCGGCACCGCCTACATCGTCTGGGATGCTATCGCGACCGCGCGGGGCGACTGGGCGTTCGCCGACGTATATACCTCGGGCATCCACA
>JAWOAW010000020.1:0-7325 GCA_046498345.1 Thermoplasmatota archaeon | reverse complement strand
GGCTGCCGTCCGATGAACCGGTCACGAACGAAAAAATGGAGAGGATAGCGGCGGCGGAGGAGCTGCTGCGGGACATGTCGCCCCGGATCAGAGCCCGGGTGCACGGCGACCTCCTCCGGATAGAGCTGCCGGCCGAGCTGTTCGAAACGGTGCTGGAGCAGCGGGAGGCCATCGTAGCGAGGATGCACGACCTCGGCTTCCGGCATGTCACGCTCGACCTGCAGGGCTTCCGCCACGGGAGCATGCACCCTCGCTAGGGCTACGCCATCTTGCCGAACAGGGCCATGGCCAGGATGGTCACGATGCTGAAAAACGCCACGGCGGCGGGCAGCGCCTGCCCCAGGCCGTACATGTATGCTACCCTGTCGTCGCCTTCGTCGATGCCGTTGGCGAACCGGACGAGCAGGAAGATGAGCTCGATGACGTAGATGCCGATGACCAGGACGAAGTACTCCGGGCGGACGTCAAAGGACACGCCGGACAACCCCGACAGGCCGCCGAGAGCGGTGTCCTCGGGCATGCCGCTGAGGTCTATGTTGTTGAGCACCACGGAGATGAGCTTGGTGATGCCCAGGGTCACGCCGGCGATCATCGGCGCGAACAGGGTGGCCGTGGACCTGAGCGTCGAGGTGAGCGTCCCCAGCGACTGCTTGATACCCTTTTCCACGTCCTGCAGCTGCTTGAGATGCTCCGCGATCTTCACGATGGCGTTGCCCGCCGCCTCATGGCTCTTCTGCACCCCCTCGATGAACAGGCGCATGACCGCCCGGATGCGGTCGGAGTAGACATGTCTCAGCGAGCCGTATTCGTCGTCGAACAATGCCTCCCGGAGATTGGTGCGCGTGGCGGTGAGATTGAACGCGGTGCGGGCAAAGATGCTCCCCATCTCGGAGCCCCTGAGCGTCTGCGATGCATACTGGAAGGCGTCCTCCGCCGGCTTCCCCTCGGTGATGCGCTTCCCGATGACATACAACGAGTCGGCGAACTCCCGTTCCATGGCCTTTATCTCGTCCCTGACCTTCTTGTAGGGCCGGTAGGTGCCCAGGCAGTAGATGCCGACGGCGGCGGCGATGCCCCACAGGATGAACAAGGTGACGGGAAAATACTCGTTGAGCCCGCCCTGGCTGGCCGGCTTCGCCAGAAACGACAGCATGGTGTCCTCGAAGGAAAAGACGGGGAGGAGCATGAACACCACGCCGGGCAGCGCGATGGCCGCGCCGACGCCGATGGCGCTTGCCAGGTTCGCTCGCTTGTTGACGTTTTCCACCGCAGGATGGTCGTCAGGGATGGACGGCGGGTTGAACGTGGCCGGTCGGGACAGCAATACCTTCCGGATGTAGGCGAACAGCGCCAGGGGCAGCAGGATGTCGTAGAGCAAAAAGATCTGGACGAGGGAGAGCCGAAGCCCGACCAGTGAGGCGGCGGGCATCATGGCGATGAGCGCCAGGGGTATCATGACCCCGATGGAATAGATGACCAGGGTGGGCTGATGCAGCCGCTGGGCAAACATGGTCATGCTGCTCCGGGTGCCATCCATCACCAGGGTGAGCGACCGGTTCAGGGTCATGTTGCGGGCATCCTGGCTGTTCTCCCGGACGGCGCTCCGCACCAGGTGCAGCGCCCGCTTGAGGTAGTCGCTCCATTTGCCCCACATGTCGGCGAAGGCGGTGACGGCGTCGTCGACGCTGTGGTAGACCCGGATCTCCAGGTCCCAGATGAGCTTGCGCATGTCCCGGCCCAGCGAGGTATGGGATTCCCGGGCGGCGAAGCGAAGCCCGTCCTCCATGTTGGGCACCAGCTTCAGGTACATCACGATGTAGCTCAATACCTCGGGGATGTCGCCCAGCGAGTGGACCTTCATGTGCCGGGCCAGGCTCTTGGGGTACTCGCTCAGGAACTGCAGGGCGGCCAGCGGCAGCCCGAGTGTGACGGCGACCAGGAGCACCAGGGTCAGACCGCCCATGGCCCCGGGGGAGAAGCCATACAGGGCAAAGACGGCGACGTCGAGCAGCAGGGCCGCCAGCCCGGCCACCAATGCCCCGGCGTAGGAGCACAGCAACACCTCGTAGGGCTCGACCTGGAGCCCGGTGAAGTTGAGTGCGTCGATGAACTCGTCGGACACGTTGTCCCGGGCCTTTCGCCTGAACGTGTCGAGGTCGCCGGCCAGCCAGGAAAAATGCCGGGCGGCCATGCGGCACAGCCGCTCATACCACGCGGTCATCGTATCCGGCCCGCGTACTCCCTGAACCATTGCATCCAGTTTTCCTTGACCTCGCCGTAGTCGGGGGTGCCGTGCTCCCGGCGGCTTTCCTCGGTGGCGATCCAGAAGGCGTTGTTGGCGTCGCGGACCGCCCGGGCCTCCAGGAGCCCCGGTTTTTGGTCGGCGTGCTGCACCATGGTCCTCCGGATGTCGGCGCGGAGGGCGATGTTGTCGATGGCCCGCTCGATGTCCATGCCCCATTCCCGGGCGATGCGGCCGATGACCTCGGACTGGCCCATGTCGAGCAGGTCGGTGGCTTCCAGCCTGTCACGGGCGGCGTTGTACTGCATGATGTCCGCGAACACGCTGTCGGGGTCGACGTCGCCGCTCCAGCCCGCCTTGGATACCTCGGAGACCTGTATCACCCGCCGCCGTTTCTCCATGCCCCCGCCGATGCGGATGGGAGCCGCGATGGTTACCACGTCGGTGGCCTTGAACGACGTGGGGGCGACGCCGATGTCGTAGACGATGCGCTCGAAGACGTCCCTGGTTGTGGCGCCGTGGATGGTGCCCAGGATGAGGTTGCCGGCGGCGCCCACCCGCATGGCCTCGAACAGGACCTTGGTTTCCTCGCCGCGGACCTCGCCAAGGATGAGCACTGACTCGCCGAGGCGCAGGGCGGTGCGAAGCGCCGTCTTGGGGGCGACGCCGGTCTGGCCGCCGGCGGTGATGGGCTGGGTGACCAGGGACTGCACCTTGTACCCCAGGTTTTGCAGTTCGCCGATGGGGAGCTCCGGCGTGTCCTCCAGGGTGAGGATGCGGTATCGCTGCGGTATCTCGAGCAGCAGGGCGGAGAGCAATGACGTTTTCCCGGAGCCGCGGCTGCCGGCGATGAGCATCGAGGCCTGCCCGTCGACGAGGAAGCTGAGCAGGCCGGCGGCCATCGGCGTGAACATGTCGTATTTGATGAACTTGGGCAGCGTCCAGGGCGTGGTGCTGTGCCGCCGGATGGCAAAGGCCACGCCTTTCTCGGTCAACGGCGGCGAGATGGCGGCGATGCGGGCGTCGTAGGCGTCCAGGCTCATGTCAAGGATGGGGGCACCCTCGGAGAACGGGCGGCCGCTGAGGCTGCGGAAGCGCGATGACAGGCTTTCCACGTCTCCCTCCGAGAAATAGATGTTCGAGGTGTATTCTTCGCCGTCGACGATGAGGTGCAACGGGTTGTTGACCACGGGGGCGTTGATGTAGATGTCCTGTATCCGCTCGTCGAGCAGCAGGTCCTCCAGGATGCCGAGACCGGCGGTGTACTTGGCGAAGATGTCGGACAGGGTTTCCAGCCGCTCCCGGGTCAGGGACATGTCCATCTCGGTGGCGACGTCGGTGATTTTTTCCCGCCCGTATTTGAGAAAGTATTCCCTCGCCGCCGTGGGATCCATGAACGAGGACTCGGACGGGCGATGGCGGGCCAGGCTTTTTTTGACCCTTTGCAGGAGCCGCAGCTCCCGGTCGGGCAGATTGTACTCGGGCGGTATCACGAAATACATTTTTTCCGGCCTGGACTGCAGGGCGTAGAGGGACACGTCGAGCGGGCGTCCGCCCTCACGCTGCACCTGGTATTTTCGGATGAAGACCGCATCAGATGGCGGCGTCAGCTGGATGTAGGTGTCGAAGAACATGGGCCGGACGTATGGCTGAATCCCGTCCTGGTAGTATGCCCCGGGGCTTTTTTCGCCGATGACCCGCCGGGTGAGCCCGCGCCGCTCGAGCAGGTCCGCCAGTCCCTCAACGTAGCGCTGCTGGCAGGCCGTGCAGCCGTGGCTGTCCTCCGGCGCGGGGTCGATGACCCGCGGTCCGCCGTCGTGGCCGTCCCGCTGTTTCCGGAGCTCCTGTCGCAGCCGCTGTATCGCCCGGACGGGGTCGCTGCTCGCCAGCTCCCGTACCTCCCGGATGGTCTGCCGGCGCCGGCGGAGGCATGCCTCGCAGTCCTCTCTGTCGGGTACTGGCGGCAGCGTGTAGTTTTTCAGTCCCTCGTGGAAGGCGGAGAGGTCTTTCAAAAAGGAGAGCGCGTCCCCGTCGAACACCTTGACCAGGGGATGGTGCAGGACGATGCGGTCCACGTCCGCCTCCCCGCCCATCAGCTCCAGCAGGTGTTGTCTGCACGTGCCGTCGACGATGGAGGACGCGCCGCCGCAGGCGTCGCAGTCGATGAGTGCCACCCGCAGGCTTCCCTCGTCGCGTATCCCATAGGGGCAGGTCATACAAAACGTTAATCAACTATCACACTATATACTTTGTTATGGGCATCACCATCCACAACGGAAATGACGACGAGGCGGAGCGAGGCACACTTAGTGATAATCTGTATGTGCTCGGCCGCCGCACCCCCGGCACCCGGGGGCTGCTGCAGCTCGGCCGCTATTACGCGCTCGACCAGTCGCTGGGCTCCACCGTCTACGTCGACGGCGCCGACCCCCACGTGGTTCTCATCTGCGGCAAACGGGGCTACGGCAAATCCTACACCCTGGGCACGTTCATGGAGGAGATGGCCATGCTGGACGACGACGTCCGGCGCAACCTGGGCATCCTCGTCGTCGACACCCTGGGCATCTTCTGGGCATCCCGTTTCGGCAACGCCAGGCAGGAGGAACTGCTGGAGCAATGGGGGTACGAGCCGCAGGGCCTGGACATCCGGCTGCTGACCGCGCCCGGCCGGGTGGACGACTACGCGGCCAAGGGCATCGACGCCGCCGGCTTCCGCCTGCGCACCTCGGAGGTCACCCCGGCGCAGTGGTGCCAGCTGTTCGATGCGGCCCTGACCGACCCGTTGGGCGTCGCGGTCACCAGGGCCGTCACGTCCCTTGAGCCGCCCTACGGCGTCGGGGACATCGTGGCAGCATTGCAGGCCGACCAGCGGACCCCGGACCAGGTCACCGGGGCGGCGGAAAACTTTTTCGAGATGGCCGCCGGATGGAACGTGTTCAGCCCCGACGGCATGCCGCTCGACGAGATCGTCATCGGCGGTCGGGTCACCGTCCTGGACATGAGCGCCTACCCGGAGGAGCTCAAAGCGGTCGTGGTGGCCGTGCTGGCCCGCACCATTTTCGAGCGACGCATCAGGGAGCGACGGCGGGACGAGGAACGCCAGATGCGGGAAAACGAGGACGCTGCAGCGGGCTTTCCCATGGCCTGGATGGTCATCGACGAAGCCCAGGTGTTCCTGCCCGACGAGCCCGGCATGGCCAAGGACGTATTGATAAAGCAGTGGATGCGGCAGGGCCGGCAGCCCGGGGTCTCCCTGCTCATGGCCACCCAGCGGCCCAGCGCCCTGGACCCCGAGGTGCTGTCCCACAGCGACATGATCATCTGCCATCGGCTGACCGCGCAGCAGGACATCGAGGCGCTCAACATGGTTCGCCCCACCTACATGCAGGGGAGCATCAGCGAGGCATTGAAAAAGGTGGGAACCGAGAAGGGCGTGGCGCTCGTCGTCGACGACACCTCGGAGTCGGTGCACGTCATCAAGGTCCGGCCGCGTCTGAGCTGGCACGGCGGCGAGGAACCGTCGGCGCTGTGGTGACCCATGCTCTGGACTGTCGGCGCCGCCATTGCCCTGCTGGGCACCTGTATCGCCGCGGTTGTCGATGTTCGAACGAAGGAGATACCCAACGTGCTGACCCTGGGCATGATAGCCGCCGGCGCGGCATTGTCCGCCGGCCGCATCCTCATGGGGGAGCCCTGGCTGCTCATGCTGCCCTCTATGGGGATGGCGGTGGGGCTGGCCTGGCTGCTGTGGCGGGCCGGCCTGTATGGGGGCGGCGACGCGAAGCTCATGATGGGCATCGGGCTGCTGGTGCCCCTGTATCCCGATGGGATGTCGTTTCTCCCCACGTTTTTCGTCATGCTGGCCCTGGCCTCCTTCGTCCACTATTTTATCTTCGGGCTGGTAGCCCTGGCCCGGCAGCATCGGGTGCTGCATGCGCTGTTGTTCGCCGCGGTGCCCGTCGGTGTGGCCCTGGCCGCATTCTATGTCGTCCGGGGGCTGCTGCCCTGGCCGCATCTGGTGGCGCTGCTGTCATTGGCCCTGGCCGCCGACCTGGTGAGCCCGCTGCTGCCCTATCGCCGCATCGTGGCGGTTGACGGCGGCCTGGAGGGCATGTATCTGGCGGAGACCGTGGGGCTGCGCGACGGCGAGGTGGCCCGTGATCCGGTGCCTTCGTCGCTGCTCCGCCGCGTCGTGCACGGCAGCGTGGAGATGGACGAGGTCATTGCCGCCCCTGGGCATCTGGGCGTGCAGCCCGGGGACATTGAACGGCTGCGCGGCGTGGTTGACGAGGTCGAGGTGTTCCCGGCGTTTCCGTTTGCCCCGGTTATACTGGCGGCGCTGCTGCTGGCGCTGGTTTTCGGCAACATTGTGCCGTTGCCATAATAAAAATATAAAAAATACCGCTGCATACTGTGAGGGATGACCATGGACAACGAGTTCAAGCCGGAGCCCGCCGAGTTGATAGACATCGAGCGTCTTTCTTTTGACACCAGGCTGTACAGCCTGCGCTTTGTGGATGAGGCGGTGCAGCAGCAGTTTTCTTTTACCCCGGGGCAGTTCGTCGAGGTGGGCGTGGCCGGCGCCGGGGAGGCCCCCATATCGATTACCTCGCCGCCGCATGTCACCGACCATGTCGAGCTGTGCATCAAAACTGTGGGCCGGCTGACTAATCTCTTGGCTGGCAAGCAGGTCGGCGACCGGGTGGGCATCCGGGGCCCCTACGGCATCGGCTTCCCCCTGGACCATCTCCGGGGGCGGGACATCGTGTTTATCGCCGGGGGCATCGGCCTGGCGCCGTTGCGCAGCCTGATAAAAACCGTGCTGGCTCATCCGGAGGACTACGGCAAATTGCACATCCTGTACGGGGCGCGCGGCCCCGACCACGTTATCTTCCGGGAGGAGCTGGAGGCATGGCGCCGGGATGCCGCGGTGCATCTCACCGTCGACGAGGGCGATGCGTCCTGGGAGGGCCACGTGGGCTTTGTCAGCGACCTCGTCGCCACGATTGATCTGCCGTCGCATCCGCGGGCCGTGGTCTGCGGGCCGCCGGCCATGTTCCGGCCGACGGTGGCTGAGTTGCAG
>JAWOAW010000021.1:0-11971 GCA_046498345.1 Thermoplasmatota archaeon | reverse complement strand
GCCTCCTTTCTCCATGCCGCTCGCTCTGAGGCGGCACCGCTGGTCAGCGAGGACCGGGAAGTATCAACGGTCGCCCGTGGGATGCATATCCGTGGATACGTCATCAACGCTGTTGGATAACCCTGCAGAATAGGGAGCCCCATATCATGCTTCACAAACAGAAGGGTTTAAATGGCTGGCCGGATTGAGAGAGACATGCAGGCTGAGCATCTGGATGCTGCCGTTGACCGGATACGCCGTCTCGGGGGCGCCAGCGTCCGGTTTGTCATGCTGTATGGCTCGCAGGCAGAAGAACGGCAGACGCCGATATCAGACATAGATATCGCCGTGTACTACCGGGCATCGGCGGAAGAACGATTCCAATTCAGGATGAACATAGCGGGCTCCCTGAGCAGCCGTTACGATGTCCATATTTTCCAGGATCTCCCGCTTCACGTGAGAAAAGACGTCATATCGCACGGCATAGTTCTCTACCAAAAAGACTATGTGGAAACATTCAACATTTTCCTGCAGACGATCAGGGAATACGAGGATTTCAAACCCCGGCTGGACATATACTACGAAGGCTTGCGGCGATACGATGGATAAGCGAGACAAAAACAGGATACTCGTCAAGCTGGACGACATGACCCGTTACATCAGCGAACTTCGCGACATGTTACCTTCAAAACAGGGATACATGAACGATCTGGTGAAACGAAGAGCATGTGAAAAGACCATCGAATCCGCCATAGAATCCATGATAGACGCCGCAGCTATCATCGTATCCAGTGAGCGGTTAGGACTTCCAACGGACGAGGAAAGCATCTTCGACCTCCTGATTGAGCACAACGTTATCCCTGAAACGGTGGCTCAGAAGGCTAAGGAAATGAAAGGCTTTCGTAATATTCTCATTCATCGGTATGCCGATGTTGATGATGAACTCGTGTATCAGCATCTTCGGCACCGCCTCAGCGATTTCCATGGCTTTAAAGAGGCAGTGGAAACCTACTTGAAACAATAGCCAGCCCTGGACGGCAGGGTTATCATCCTCCGCTGGATGCACTGTGCTTTTAAATAGATATGGAAATCCTGCCGGCGATCAAAAAAAACAACATTTATGTACCATCCGGCGATAGACATACATGGGCGAGAACAGGCTCCTGGCAGCGTCTCATCGGAAGACCGTGGAAGCATTTGTCGCCGAAGCAAAAAAACGGCTGTCCGAAAACCTGGTTGACATACTCATGTATGGATCAGTCGCCCGTGGTACGGCTGGACCGGAATCAGACATCGACCTCATCATCATCGTACAAGACAACCCGGTGGAAGCCCAGATGTCTCTGTCCGCTCTCGCCTTCGACATCATGCTGCAAACCGGCGAATACGTTTCCCCGCAGGTGATGCAGCCCGGAGACCTCAAGCGGGACACCATTTTCCTGCACAATGTCAGGGAGGAAGCCGTCCATGTCCTATGAAGATTATCTTGTGCAGGCAGATGAAGAACTATCTGCAGCCCGGCTTCTCTCCAGGAAAACATTTTACCGTGAGGCAGCTTCCCGGGCGTATTATGCAATGTTCCATGCCGCCCAGGCCATCCTTCTCCTCAAAAACGTATATCCAAAGAGCCATGCGGGCGTCATCCGCGCGTTTGGGGAGACACTGGTAAAACCAGGTATCCTGGACAAAAGGATGGGGCAGATGCTCTCCCAGGCGGCATCCATGCGCATGAAAGCGGATTATGACGTGGGAGTACGGGTTACGAAACAGGAGTGTGAGGAGACACTATCAAACGCGGAAACATTTCTCCAGGAAATCAGCAACGCTGTCATATCATCCGGCGAATCCTGACCTGCCAACCGGTCACAGCAGGAAAACATAGGTGGTCGTTTTCGACACAGATGCCGCACAGTGGGCTCTAACGACCTCGCTCGAGATATCATCGCCCTCCTGTATGCTCTATGCTTTTCAATAGATATGGAAAAAGCTGCTGGGACGGAGTGGGAAAACTATTTTAATAAACGACTCGTTGTTTTGACATGGAGACGTTCACCCGCATCACCATACATCCAGACCTGCTGGGCGGTCAGCCCTGCATTCGGGAGATGCGGATACCCGTGTCCCTCATCGTCAAATTGGTGGCTGCAGGCAAAACAGCAAACCAAATCATGGATGATTATCCCGAACTTGAAAAAGAAGACATACGGCAGGCGCTGGAATTTGCGGCGTGGATGACATCGGAAAAAACAGTGCCGACGACAACGCTTTACGAGGATATCTCATCTCTGTTTGTATGACGCTCCAGCTTTTCCTGTATCGATTTGAGGACATCGGCCACTGTCATCTCAGTTGATGGCTCCGGTGAACGTTTACCAGTCACATGTTTATGGTGTGGGAAATTCTCAATTTCTGGATAGTGAGGAGCATTGTCCCACCGGACTCTCGTTTCTCCGTTTCTGCTTTGCCAGTGATACGAATAAAGATATTTCTCCTCAGAAACGTATTCCCGTGCGTACAGTTCACTCTCATCAACGAGGGTTATACGCATCTTGAGAAAATAAAAGTTTTCTCCCAGTTGGAAATCCAGTATCTCGTAGTCCTTGACGACGTCGCTTTCGTCAAGCAATTCTAAAATGTGTTGCATGCTCGATGTCGTCCCGTTTTTTCTTCAATTCGTCCAACCGCTCCACGTATGCCTTCCACTCAATGTAATCATCCCATTGCTCAAAGTCTTCCTCCTTCCCCTCTATCTCGTCCTCGAAAACGTCGAGCGTTACACCGTATTTCTCTTCAAAAAAGCGTATTTTTTCTTTTGTGGGGATAATGTACGACAGAAGCTTCAGTTTTTCAAATTGTTTCACGTCTTTCTCGGGTACGGTCACCGGCATGTTACTCATTTAACTTCGCCATACTATTTAACTTTTCTGAACGTTTTCAGCCAGTGATATTCCCTGTCTTTCGCTCGATTACATTATCTGTGAGCCCGGCTGTATCTCCCCGGATGCCAGGGCGCCGGGGCCGATGAACACGCTGTTGCCGACAAGGGTGCCCACGTTGAGCATCGCATTTATGCCGGTCTGGACGTTGTCCCCGATGATGGCGCCGAGCTTCCGCCGCCCGGTGTCCACTTTTTTTCCGTTCTGGGTCACCGTGATGTTGTCTTTGTCGAGGCGGAGGTTGGCTATCTTGGTGCCCGAGCCCAGGTTGCAGCCGCAGCCGATGACGCTGTCGCCGACGTAGTTGTGGTGGGGGACATTGCTCCCCGGCATGACGATGCTGTTTTTTATTTCGCAGGCGTTGCCCACGTGGCAGCCGCAGCCGATGGACGTTGCCGGGCGGATGTGACAGTTGGGGCCTATCTTGCAGCCTTTGCCTATGTAGACGGGTCCCTGGACGTAGGCGCCGTTCAATACTCGCGTGTTTTCGCCGACGTGTACGGCTCCCTCCAGCGTTGCATGGGGCTCGACGTGACCCTTGATGCTCCCGTCCATCGCCGCGAGCATCTCCGCGTTGGCGCCCAGGAGGTCCCAGGGGTAGCCGACATCTCGCCATTCCTGCAATGTGATGCCCGCCATCTCCTGCTCTCCGGCGAGCAGGTTGATGGCGTCGGTGAGCTCGTATTCGCCGCGGGGCGACCGGTCTATCCGGTCGAGGTAGCCAAATATGTCGCCGGTGAAATGGTATATACCGGCGTTGATAACCTGTGAGACAGGCTGGGCCATTTTTTCATGTATAGCCGTGATGCTGCCATCGGATGTCTCTACGGCGCCGTACTCGCTGGCGTCCGCCACCTCCGTCAACCCCATTGCCATGTCCTGCTCCATGACGGTCTGGATGTCCCATGTGCCGACAATGGTGTCCCCGCACAGGACCAGGAAGTCGTCGACGAAGGGTTTTACCTGCGCCACGGCGTGGCCCGTTCCCCGCGGCTCGCCCTGGTTGACGTATTCGATGGAGACATCCCAGGCTGCGCCGTCGCCAAAATAGTCCCGGACCCGTCCGCTCTTGTAGCCGACGACGAGCACGACGTCCCGGATGCCCGCCTCCTTCGCCCGGAGGATGTTCCATTCCAGCAGCGGCCGGCCGGCTACGGGCAGCATGACCTTGGGCTGCGTATACGTCAAGGGATGCATGCGTTTTCCCTCGCCGGCGGCCAGGATGACGGCTTTCATGTGATGCACCTCCTGACCAGGTCTATGAGCTGCTGGTAGAGCTCGTCTGCCTGCTCCGCGGTTGCGGCTTCGACGGACACCCGGACCTTGGGTTCGGTGCCCGACGGCCGGATCAGCGCCCATCGGTCGCTCCAGGCAACCCGGACGCCGTCCACCATGGTGACATCGTCGCAGTCGAGCTGTTCCACCTCGTCTTCGATGTCCGCCATGCCCGCCATTATTTTTTTCCGGGAGGAGGACACGGCGCCCCGCCGCAGCTCGTAGCCAGGCATGTCTGCCAGGTCGTCCTCCAGCGGCTGCTCGGCGGCCATCGACGCTATGACAGCGGCGGCGTACACGCCATCCGGGCAATATGAGAACGATGGAAACACATAGGTTCCCGAGGGCTCGCCGCCGAAGTCACCATCACTTTTTTTCAGTTCCTCCGAGATGTAGATGTCGCCGACCCTGGTCCGCGTTATCGATGCATCGGGCAGCATCGCGTCCACTATCAGCGAGGTGTCGACGGGCACCGCGATGGTTCCCCCGGGGTACAGGCGGCGGGCCAGCAGGGCCAGCAGCCTGTCATTTGGCACATATGTGCCATCGCTGGCTATGGCGACCACCCGGTCTCCGTCGCAGTCATGCGCCAGGCCCAGGTCTGCGTCGCCGGCGGCCACCAGATGCATCAGCTCGCCGAGGTTGCCGGGCACCGGCTCCGGGTCATGCGCCGGGAAAAACCCGTCCGGCTGCGCGTTCAACGCGACGACCTGGCAGCCCAGCTCCCGGAGCATGTATGGGGTTATCGTGCCCGTGGTGCCATTCCCGCAGTCCACCACCACCTTGAACTGCCGTTCCACGGGTGGCACTGCATCGAGAACCGCTGCCATGTGCTCCGTAACAGCGTTGTACGAGGTCTGCACGTCCTGTACCTGGTTCCAGGCTGTCCGGCTGCGCTGCTCCATGCCCGCCTCGATTTTGGTGGATTGCTCGATGGAAAAACCGGAGCCGTCGGGGTTGAACAGCTTGACGCCATTGTATTCAGGCGGGTTGTGCGACGCCGTTATCATCACGCCCACGTCGTGCAGGCGGGCTGCATGCGCCAACGTGGGCGTCGAGACGAGGCCGACGTCGGTTACCATCGCTCCGGCGGCCAGCGCCCCCGCCGTTACGGCGCTCTGGAGCATCCGGCTTGACGTTCGGGGGTCGTGGCCGATGACGACGCTGCCGTGGCGTGACCCGACGGCGTTTCCCACGCTGCAGGCGAGCTCCACGGTTACCTCCTGGTTTGCACGTCCTCTGATTCCTGATGTGCCAAACATGGTTTCACTCTACCGTAACAGATTTTGCGAGGTTGCGGGGCTTGTCTATCGAGCAGCCCCTGCGGCGTGCGACGTGATATGCCAGCAGCTGCAGTATCACGGCGACGGGAAAGCAGCCCACGATTTCGGGCGATGCAGGATAGCGGATGACATGGTCGGCATATTTGTCTATTTCTTCGTCGTCATCCGGCGCGATGGCCACCACCGGCGCGTCGCGGGCCTTGATCTCCCCGATGTTGGCTATCATTTTGTCGTACACCAACCCCGGGGTCGCGATGGCCACCACCGGCGTCTCCCCGGTGAGCAACGCAAACGGCCCGTGTTTGAGCTCGCCGGCCGCGAACCCCTCCGCATGGATATATGATATCTCCTTGAGCTTGAGGGCGCCCTCCAGAGCCAGCGGATAGTCGCATCCCCGCCCGATGAAAAACACGCTGTCATGGTCCTGCAGCCACGCTGCAACCCTGTCAACCTGGCTGTTTTCCACGACCTGTTCCACCACGGCCGGCACGTCCCTGAGCTGCGCCGCGTAGTCATGCATCTCGTCCTCGGTGAGCGCTCCCTGTTCCAGCCCGGTGTACAGGCCGAGCAGCATGAGCGTGGCCACCTGGGCGGTAAACGTCTTTGTCGCCGCGACGCCTATTTCGGGGCCGCAGCGGGTGAGCAGGCTTGCGTCGGCGGCTCTGGTGATGCTGCTGCCCTCCACGTTGGTGACGGCCAGCGTGCGGCATCCCTCCCGCCGTGCAGCTTGAACCGCGCCCAGGGTGTCGGCTGTTTCGCCGGACTGGCTGACGGCGACGACGAGGCCATGTTTCGGGCCGTAGTAGCGGTACTCTGACGACAGCGCGGTGGCGACCGGCAGCCCGGTCAGCTGCTCCAGCAGATATTTTCCCACCATGCCCGCGTAGTATGAGGTCCCGCAGGCGACGATGGTGACGTCTTCGACGTCGTCGACCGGCAGCCCGTCGAGGTCTATCAGGGGGTCTATCTCGCCGATGCGTCCGCGCAGGGTGTCGGCGATGCTGGCCGGCTGCTCATGGATTTCTTTGAGCATAAAGTGCGGATAGCCGCCTTTCTCTGCGTCCTCCACGCTCCAGTCGACCGTCTGCACGTCTTTTTCGACGGGGGCGCCGTCTGCGTCGCTGATGGCCACGCTGTCTCGCCGCAGCATGCAGACCTCGTCGTCCTCCAGGTATATGACCCGGTTGGTGTACTCGAGAAAGGCCGGTACGTCTGAGGAGACAAAGTTTTCGCTGTCTCCGACGCCGACGACCAGCGGGCTTTCATGTCTGACGGCAACGACCGCGTCCGGCTCCTGCCGCGCTACGGCGACGATGGCGTATGACCCCTGCAGGCGGGAAATTGCGGCTCGGACGGCCTCTTCCAGCGAGCCGTCGTAGGCGTCCTCGACGAGATGGGCGATGACCTCGCTGTCCGTATCAGAGGTGAACACGTGGCCGTTTTCCCGGAGCTCGTCGCGCAGCGAGGCAAAGTTTTCGATGATGCCGTTGTGGACGATGGCAACGTCGCGGTTGCAGCTCACGTGCGGATGCGCGTTTTCCTGGGTGACGCCGCCGTGGGTCGCCCACCGGGTATGCCCGATGCCGCTGGTTCCCGCCAGGTCCGGCATGGCTTCCTCAAGACACCGTATCTCTCCCACCTGCTTGGCCACGGAGAGCTCGTTCTGAGCCACGCAGATGCCCGCGGAATCGTACCCCCGGTATTCGAGGCGTTTGAGGCAGTCGAGGAGCACAGCCGATGCCCCTCGATGGCCGATGTAGCCTGCAATCCCGCACATCACATCACGCTGCTCTCATTTGGAATATCCTCCCAGATGACGGTCAGCGGGCCGGCGCGGCAGCCCGTACCAATGACGCTGCCCGGCGCCACGACGACCTGCTGCCCGACATGGCAGCCGCCGCCGACAAACGCGCCCTGGCCGGCGAGACGGTGGAACTCCCCCTCGATTTCGATGACGCTGTCTCCGACCATGGTTGAAAAATGGGATGACAGACGCGTGTTTTTCCCGATGACCGAATGGGATACAAAGGAATGCGAGCCGATGCGGACGCCGTCCATGATGACGCTGTACCGGATGTCGGTGAACGGGTACACGGTCACGTCGTCGCCGATGCTGGTGGAGGGAAAAATGCAGACGTTCGGCCCGATCTCGCATCCCTCCCCGATGGCCACGGGGCCGGCAATGTAGCAGCCGGGATGGATGACGGTGTCCTCGCCGACGGTCACGTCTCCCTTGACGACGACGTTGCGCTCTCTTTTTCCCGCCTGCCCTCCCTGTATGTTTTGCAGCGCGTGGGCGTTTACTTCGAGCACGTTCCACGGGTAGACGACGTCCATCCAGGCCCCGCTGCCCGGCACGGCGCCGATGTCATCGCCGTGGCTGAGAGCCAGCCGGACGGCGTCGGTGAGGCTGCTGTGGCCATCCTCGAGGCTGGCGGCCAGCCTCTCCCGTATTGAGGGATGCAGCTTGTACACCCCGGTCGATACCAGGTTGCTTTCAGCGACGTCAGGTTTTTCGTGGATGTCTGTTACCAGCCCATCCCGTATGGAGAGCACGCCGTATTTGGTGGGCGACGTGCTTTTCTCCACGAGGACGGCCTGCTCGCCGTCGTGGTCGATGAGCGCTGCAAGGCTGCCCGCGTCGATGATATTGTCCCCCGGGACGACCAGGAACGATCCGTCGAGATGGTCGGCGGCCTGCATCAGCGCATGGCCAGTGCCGATCTGCTGTTCCTGTTCCACGTAGGTGACGTCGACGCCGAAGGCGCCGCCGCTGCCCACGTAGTCCTTGATGCGCTCCTGTTTGTATCCTGCAACGATGACGATGTCCCGGACGTTGTTTTGCGCCAATGCCGCTATGACGTAGGCGATGATGGGCCGATTGGCGATGGGCAGCATGACCTTGGGCATGTGGTCGGTGAAGGGCCTGAGCCGTCGTCCTTTCCCTGCGGCCAGTATGACGGCCTTCATGTCCATGGCACAAATGGATGCATGCCTATTTCTATTTTGTTATCCTGGATGCCCGGATGGGCTGCAGGGAGCTGCTCCCGCCATTATAAAAAAGAAAGCTTAAATGACGGCCCGCAATACGAGCACATGCACCGAACCGCCGTATCTGAGGCGCAGCAGCTGCTCAGGGAGCACGACATCAGATGGGTCCAGGGCCACTTCGTCGACCTGCTCGGCGTGCTCCGCTCGATGTCGATGCCCGTCCAGCGGTACCTCGCCGATGAGATATGGGAGCAGGGTGTCGGCTTCGACGGCTCCTCCGTCCACGGCTTCAGCCGGGTCGAGCAGTCGGACATGGTCGCCGTTCCCGACCCTGCAACGATGCAGCCCCTGCCCTGGCTCTACGGCGGCGACCGGGCCCGGGTGGTCATGGACATCGCGACGGTCGACAGCCGCGAGCCGTTTTCCGGGGACCCGCGCCATGTCGCCAGGCGGGCGGAGCAGCTGGTACGGGACAGCGGCTACGATGCCGTAGAGATGTCCCCCGAATTCGAATTCCATGCGTTTCCCGCAGGTGACGACGGGGAGCCCAGCCGCGGCATGTACGCTCCCGACGAGATGGAGGGATATTTTGCCCCCGTCCCCTTCGACGACCTGGAGCCCTTCCGCAACCATCTCTGCGAGGCGCTCGAGGCCGCCGACGTCCCCGTCAAATATCATCACCACGAGGGCGGCACCTGGCAGCACGAGATAGAGATCCATCCTCTGCAGGGGCCCATATCCGCCGGTGACACCGCCGTGTTCTTCAAGTTCCTGGCCCGCGCGCTCGGCGCCATGCAGAACCTCCACGTTACCTTCATGCCCAAGCCCGTTGAAGGAGATGCCGGCAGCGGCATGCACGTCCACATGGAGCTCATCAGGGACAACGCATCCGCGTTCTACGACCCCGACGACGACCACTGTCTCTCCCAGGAGGCACGCTACTTCGTCGGCGGGCTTCTCGACCATGCGGCAGCGCTGACAGCCATCACGGACCCCACGGTCAACTCGTACAAGCGGCTGGTTCCCCACTACGAGGCACCCATCCACGTCGCCTGGGGGGGCTACAACCGCAGCTCGCTGGTACGCATTCCACATCATACGGGCAAGCAGGGATGCATGGACATCGAGGTCCGCCATCCCGACGCCTCATGCAACCCATATCTCGCCTTCGCCGTGCTCGTACACGCCGGCATGGACGGCATCCATAGCAAGACGGAGCCCGGCCCGGCCGTCGACGAAAACATCTACGCCATGGACGAGGCGGAGCTCAGACGGCACGGCGTCGCCCGCCTGCCCGCAACCCTCCGCGAAGCACTCGATGCCATGCAGTCCGACGACATCGTTAAGAGGGCACTGGGCGAGCACGCCTTCGAGGCGTTCCTGGACATCAAGCAGCGGGAATGCGACGAATACGCCAAACATGTCACGCCGTGGGAACGCGACCGCTATTTTTCCGTCTGACCTCGTAGACCAGCAGCCGCTCGAAAAACAATGAAAGACGGCGGATTTCCCTGAACACGTATCGACCCTGGAACTCCCGCAGCAGCCCGGACACGTCACCCAGCGATGACAGCAAAAGATAGACACGCCCGTCTTCTCCCAGATATCCGTCGGCCTCCCGCAGGAAACGCCGTGCGACCGCGACGCCACCCGGGCCGCCGTCCCACCGTGCATCGCTGTCCTCGGCGGGCAGATACGGCGGATTGAACATGATGACGTCATAGCAGCCCTGCACGTTGGCGAACAGGTCGCTCTGCACCACCTCCATGTCGAGATGGTTGCAAGCGGCGTTGCACCGCGCGTTGTCCACCGCCCTGGCGTCGACGTCGACGGCCACCACGTCCGCCCCGGCCATGGCGGCGTGCAGCCCGACGATGCCGGTGCCGGCGCCCATGTCAAGCATCCGGCCATCGGCTTCGACGGCGTCGAGAAGCAGATAGGAGTCCTCCGCCGGCGCATACACGCCGTCGTATACCGCGATATCAATGGCCGAGTTGACCTCCATACCCCATGATGTCATCCTGCTTCTTATCGCTTTCCCCCGACAGCGTTTTATATCGCTCCCCGATGTTCCCCTATGCATCAGCTTCTCGCCTTTCTGGTCGGCATCATCCTGCTCTCCAGCGGATCCCTCCTCGGCCTGCACGAGCATCCATCGGTGCAGCCCGACAGCGAAGCATTACCGGGAGGACAGGACTTCGGCGTGCAATGGGAAAAAAGCTACGGCCGGCTGGCCCTGTGGAGCGCCCGCTACGAGGGGCCGCAGCCCGTGGGCGACGCGGACAACGACGGCTTGAACGAGCTGCTCATCGGCGGCCGGGACCCGTTCATGCGGGTCATGCAGTGGGACGAGACCGGGCAGACGTATGTCGAGCAGGCCCGTATCATGGACCCCGTGCTGGGTATTGGCTACACGCTGTTCGGCCTGGGCTCCGCCACCGGCTTTTTCATCGGGGACGCGGACAACGACGGCGACAACGAGGTCGGCGTGGCCTGGGGCCGCCATTTCTCCGCCTTTGAATGGGACGGCGGCCGCTACCAGAAAATCGGGCAGTACATCGTCACCGACGCCGGCGGCTGGGAGACCACGCTGGACTGCATGGTCGGCGACGTGGACAACGACGGCACAAACGAGGTCGTGGTCACCGGCGGCTACCGGAGCGGCATCCCCGAGGTCATCGTCCTGCAGTGGAACGGCGACACCTTCGCCGAGGAGAGCAGCTGGAACGCCCCGGGCAGCAAAAGCGTCTACTTCCCCTGGATCGCCGACGTTGACGGCGACGGCGACAACGAAATCATCGTCAACACAAACGAGACCGTGGTGCTGGACTGGGATGGCACCGCCTGGCAGCCCACCGTGGTGGCCCGCTACGGCGAGGAAACCGGCTACCCGTTCGGCTGCGTGGCCAAGGACAGCGACGGCGACGGCCAGCCGGAGATACATGTCACGTTTTACACGCCCGAGCTCGCCATATACGAATGGACCGGCAACTCATATGAGCAAAAATATCGGCATGTCTGGCCGGATGAGGATGCAACCATCGAGGCCATCGACGTCGGCGACGTCGACGGCGACGGCATCCCCGAGGTCTGCGTGGGCACCAATCTCGTGCACATCCTGCAGTGGAACAACGACACCCAAACCTATGTGGAGGAATACCTCATCGACGACACCTACGGCATGCTGGCCGTGACGTGCGTCGGCGACATGGACAACGACGGCTCACTGGAAATCAACGCCGGCGCCGTCGGCGTGGACTCCCGCAGCACCCCGTACAAGGCCTGGATCCTGAAATACGGCTGGAACGAGTAAAGCGATTCATTTTTATTATCCCGGCCGATACATGATACAGGTGACCACATGGCACAGCACAGCAGCATCCTCACAGACATCGCCTTCTTTTTTCACATCCTGGTGATACTCCCGGCTGTCTCGTTTCTCTTTCTGGCCATCGCACTCATCCGGCTTCCCTGGCTGGTCACGGCGGCCGGCATCCTTGTCATCTG
>JAWOAW010000006.1:0-7781 GCA_046498345.1 Thermoplasmatota archaeon | reverse complement strand
CTACGAGATACAGCGGCTGCAAAACATGGGCGTCGCCATCCACACCAACCACGCCATCGGGCGCATCTACACCGTCGACGAGCTCCTCAAGGAAAAAGGCTATGATGCGGCCTACCTGGGCATCGGCGCCGGGCTGCCATGGTTCATGGGCATCGACGGGGAAAACCTCAACGGGGTGTACAGCGCCAACGAATATCTCACACGCAACAACCTGATGCAGGCCTACCGCTTCCCCGAGACAGATACGCCCATCGTCCGGGGGCGCAACGTGGCCGTGGTCGGCGGGGGCAACGTGGCCATGGACGCCGTGCGGAGCGCCCTGCGCCTTGGCGCCTCCAGCGCCTACCTGATATACCGGCGGAGCCGGGAGCAGATGCCCGCCCGGGACGAGGAGATACATCACGCGGAGGAGGAAGGCGTTGACTTCCGGCTGCTGAACAACCCGGTCCGCTACATCGGCGACGAACACGGCTGGGTGAGCCAGGTGGAATGCATACAGATGGAGCTCGGCGAGCCCGACAGGAGCGGCCGGCCGCGGCCCGTTCCCATCGAGGACAGCGAGTTCCGGCTCGACGTCGACGTCGTCGTGGTGGCCATCGGCACCGGAGCAAACCCGCTTTTACCGGAGACCACGCCGGGGCTGGAGACCACCAAACGGGGCTACATAGCGGTCGACGACGGGCTGCACACCACCAAGCCCGGGGTGTTCGCCGGCGGCGACATCGTCCGCGGCGGCGCAACCGTCATCCTGGCCATGGGCGACGGGCGCACCGCCGCAGCATCGATAAACGAATGGCTGGACACCGGCGACTGGCCCACAGGCGGCGAAGAACCACCGGCAAAACTATAAATAGCAGCCGCTGCTTTTCGACTCCTTCATGCACGCTGGCGCGCGCATGGAGACCAACCCAACCATGAACAGAGAAGAAAGAAGTGGCGGCTACCGAAACCGGGGCCCGCGGGAGATGCACAAGGCAACCTGTGCGGACTGCGGCAAGGAAACGGAAGTGCCATTTAAACCCACACAGGGACGGCCCGTCTACTGCCGGGACTGTTTTTCGAAGCGGAAGCGCCGATAGCGACATCGCTGGCTGCTCTGTTTCCCAAAAACGCTTTTCCCCGTTTTCCGGTGGAGCGCCCTGCTCCATCAGTTTTTGTTTTTCTGCGCTGTCACAGCACCGCGTAACAGAACGTAAACTTTAACAGTGAACAAGCGTTTCCACCTCCGGACATGTTTGAAATTCGAGACGTCAAGCAGCTTGCACCGAAGATACGGTGGATGGAAATCGAGGCGCCCCGGATCGCCCGCTACGCAGAGGCCGGGCAGTTCGTCGTGCTCCGCATCCACGAAAAAGGGGAGCGCATCCCCCTCACCATTTTCAAAAAAGACGCCGATGCCGGGACCATCCAGCTGGTGTTCCAGGAGGTCGGCAAGACCACCCTCGAGCTCGGCCAGCAGCAGTCAGGCGACAGCCTGATGGACCTCGTCGGGCCGCTGGGAACGCCCACCCGGCTCGATGACTACGGCACCGTGGTCGTGGTCAGCGGCGGCGTGGGCACCCCGATAGCATACGCGGTCGCTGCAGCCATGCAGGAAAAAGATAACCACGTGGTGGGCATCGCCGGCTACCGGAACAAGGACATGGTCATCCTGGAAGACGACCTGGAGGCGGCATGCGACGAGCTCATCGTCACCACCGACGACGGCAGCTACAAGCGCGAGGGGTTCACCACCACCATCCTACAGGAGGAAATCAAAAACGGCCGGGACATCGACTTCGTGTTCACCGTCGGCCCGGTCATCATGATGAAGCTCGTGGCCGACATCACCCGCGAGCACGGCATCAAGACCGAGGCCAGCCTCAACCCCATCATGGTGGACGGCACCGGCATGTGCGGCGCCTGCCGCGTGTGCACCTGCAACGGCGTGCAGTTCGCCTGCGTCGACGGCCCCGACTTCGACGCCCACGACGTGGACTTCGACGAGCTGCTCAGCCGGCTGGACGAATACAACGAGGAGGAACGGGAGGCCCTGGAGCGATACCGGGAGCAGCAGGAGGCATCGTAGCATGAGCAAGGACATCAACAAAAACCGGGTGAACGTCCCCGAGCAGGACCCCCGGGCCCGGATACACAACTTCAAAGAGGTCAACCTGGGCTACACCCTGGAGATGGCCATGGAGGAGGCATCCCGGTGCCTGCAGTGCCCCGAAGCCAAGGCGCCCTGCCGGAAGGGCTGCCCCGTCGAGGTTAACATCCCCGCGTTCATCGAACGGCTGCTGGAGCGGGATGTCAAGGGCTCCCTGGAGGTTCTCAAGCAAACCAACTCGCTGCCCGGCATCACCGGCCGGGTCTGCCCCCAGGAGGAACAGTGCGAGGTCCACTGCATGATGGGCAAGCTCGGCGACACCATCAACATCGGCAAGCTGGAACGGTTCGTCGCCGACTACGCCCGCGACCACGGCATCATCGGCGAAACCGAGATGCAGGAAGACAAAGACAAAAAAGTCGCCATCGTGGGCTCCGGCCCCTCCGGGATATCCTGCGCCTTCGACCTGGTCAAAGCCGGCTACCAGGTCAGCGTCATGGAGGCCCTCCACAAGGAAGGCGGCGTCCTCGTCTACGGCATCCCCGAATTCCGGCTGCCCAAGGACACCGTCCGCTACGAGGTCGACTACCTCAAAAAAATGCTGGGCGTGGCATTCGACACCAACACCATCGTCGGCAAATCAATACCCTTCGACAAGGTCATGAAAGAACACGACGCCGTCTTCATCGGCTCCGGCGCCGGCACCCCCCGGTTCCTCAACATCCCCGGCGTCAACCTCAAGGGCGTGTACAGCGCCAACGAATTTTTAACGCGCATCAACCTGATGAAAGCCTATCGGTTTCCCGAATACGACACGCCCGTCAAAACCGGCCGGCGGCTGGGCGTCATCGGCGGCGGCAACGTGGCCATGGACGCCGCTCGGAGCGCCCTCCGCGTCGGCTACGACGAGGCCTACATCCTCTACCGCCGCAATCGGGAGTACATGACCGCCCGGGAGGAAGAAATCCACCACGCCGAGGAGGAAGGCGTCCAGTTCATGTTCCTGGTCAGCCCCCAGGAGCTCATCGGCGACCAGAACGGCAACCTCATCGTCGCCAAGCTCGTGATGAACGAGCTCCGGGGCGAAGACAGCAGCGGCCGGGAGCGCCCCGTCCCCATCGAGGACTCCGAGTTTGGTTTACAGCTCGACGCGCTCATCTTCGCCATCGGCCAGAAGCCCAACCGGGTACTGTTCAACGAGATCCCCGAGCTTCGCATCAACGACTGGGGAACCGTCGAGGTCAACGAAGAGCTGCAGACCACCGTGCCCGGCGTGTTCGCCGGCGGCGACGCCGTCCGCGGCGAGGCCACCGTGGTCCTGGCCATGGGCGACGGCAAGGCGGCAGCCCGGCACATTGACAGCTACCTGCAAAACGGGCGGGACTGGCCCGACGAGATAGAACCCGCTGACTTCTGGTAGCCACCAGCCACCCGGGAGCTACCCGTAGACCTTTACCACGTGCCCGTCGAGCGGCATGTCCATCGCCTCAGATATGCTTTTACATTTCACCTTGAGCAGATACGCTATCGGCCGGATGTCGGTCTCGGAAAACGCCTCATAGTTGGCCATGCCCTTGGCGATAACCAGCGACGCGTTGTCAAGCATCTGCCGCACCCCGACGGGCAGCGCCTCCATGTCCACGCCGATGGCGAAGCCGCCCGTGGTCGCAATGTCGTCGACCACCTCGCCGAACCGCAATGCTTCTGCATCCTCGATGGTCGCGTCGGTGAGGATGGGGGCGCCCTTGACCACCAGGGTGAGCGATACGTCGTGATGGCGCCTGAGCTCCCGGCAGACCAGCCGATCGAAGACGATTTCGCCGCAGTTGTCGGTGAAATAGAGCACGTTGCCATGCAGATGCTCACGCATCCGGTCGACGTCGTCGTGCTGCAGCCCCCGCTCTACGTCGCCGGCGAACCGCTGTTCGAGCTCCTCGGGCGACGTGGCACTGCCGGCGATGCCATAGTCGATGGAGTTACCCACGATTGAGCATACAATGGCGGCTTTGAGAGGGTCGTCGCTCTCCCGGATATATGTTTCGGCGGCGGGCAGCAGCCGCGTGGCCATCTCGTTGCTCCGCCGCTTCAACGCCGCATAGGGGTCGTCGCTGCCCAGGAGCTCATATGCCAGGCGGTGGACCTCGGTCGCGACGCTCGAGGAAGCTCGCTCCGGCCCGTATTCGTCGAGGAGACACCGCGCCGTTTGCTGGATGACCTCCTGCTGCCGGCTCTCGCTCGCGCCCACCAGGTCTGCCTCGTAGATGACCCGCTGGAGCAGGCAGGGCACACACCGGGGCTTGATTTTCATGGGCAGTGTATGCAGCCCCGGCTATAAAGCGTTACGGCCGGTGAAAACTTTTTATAGCGTCGCATGGTATGGGGACGGTGAACCTATGCCCGAGGAACTCACGGCAGCAACTTTTGAAGACTTTGTAAACGAGCGCGACCTGGCCGTCATTGACTTCTGGGCGCCCTGGTGCGGGCCCTGCAAGCTTGTGGCCCCCGTCATCGAGGAGCTCGACGAGGAGATGGACGGCGTCGCATTCGCCAAGGTCAACGTCGACGAAAACCAGGAGCTGGCACGGCGGTACAGCATCATGAGCATTCCCACCCTGCTGGTCTTCAAGGGCGGCGAGATGGAGGACATGCTCGTCGGCGCCATGGAAAAAGACGTGCTCCGGGACAAAATCAGCCGGTACCAGTAACGCTGGCCACGCCGGGCCGCCCGCCAGGGATAGACGTCTTTCCGCCAGGCGTCCACGGATTTTTACGGATGTTCCGACATATCACAATGACCACTGGGTCCCGCTATCGGCAGGCCGCCGTGCCCGCGGATAAACAGGGAAAAGGAGGGTACTGTTCGTCAGTCGACGAGCGGCTTCCCCAGCGGCAGGATGGTGGTACCGAAGGCCTCGTTGATGACCTCGGCCATCGCCACGTAGACGGCGCTCAGCCCGCAGATGATGCCCTCGACGCCGATCCAGCCTCCGCTTACGTAGCCCCAGTCCCGCAATGCGAGCAGGTAGAACAGGATGAACAGGGTGGCGAACACGAACTGGAGCCCGGTGTTGAGCTTCAGCGTCGCTATGAACATCAGCATGGTGAACAGGCCCCACATGAAAAAATACCAGCCCATGAACGACGCGCTCGTCGGGGCGATGCCGTCGACGACGTCGGGCAGAATGAGCAGCGCGACGAGCGACAGCCAGAACAGGCCGTAGGAGCCAAAGGCGGTGACCCCGAACGTGTTGCCCTTCCGGTATTCGAGCATGCCGGCAAATATCTGGGCGAGGCCGCCGTAGAAGATACCCATGGCCATGACCATCGAGCCCAGCGCATATGTCTCCGGCGCGGCGTTGTGGATGTTGAGCAGCACCGTGGTCATCCCGAAGCCCATCAGGCCCAGCGGTGCCGGGTTTGCAAGCGCATCCTTCATAGCAGCTGGTATCAAATATAGATATAACTAGTTTTTGGATGCGGACGGATTGAGGCGGATAGCCCGCCTACTCTATCCAGTTGATGACATCCGCCATCGGCTTGCGCATCTGTGGCTGCGGGCTGCCCCTGGGATGGCCGATGGTGAGCGTGGCAGCGATGTGATGTCCATCGGGCATGCCGATGTCCCTGAGCACGGCTTTTTTCAGGCCGAGCGCCGACGCGAAGCCAATCCAGCAGCTGCCCAGTCCCATGGCATGTGCGGCGAGCATCATGTTCTGCGCGCAGCATGCACATGACTCGTCGTTGAATCGCACGTCCCTAGTAACGATGAAGACAACCACAGGGGCATCGAAAAAGATGAGGTCCTGCTCGGCGTAGGCGACGCCGTACAACAGTTTCAGCACGCGTGTATCCCGGAGTTCTTTCATCCACAGCCGGGCGATACCCCGATATCTGAGCAGCCTTCTGATGGCCTCCCTGATTTTGCCGGACAGCCAGGCGATGACCTCCCGGTCGGTGACCACGATGAACCGCCACGGCTGCCGGTTTTCGGCCGACGGGGCAAACCTGCCGGCCTGGATGACCTCCTCGATCTGTTCGCGTGACACCGGCTCGTCCGTGTACCGTCGGATGCTCCGCCTCGTCCTGATGGCTTCCAGCACGTCCATGGCATGGAATGCGTCTCCGGCATTAATGGTTAGCGGTCGCCAGACGCAGCAACGGGGACCGCCCGACGAAAACCTATAAAACACGGTGTTTCCATGTCCTGTCATGGCCGCACAGCGCACCAGGGTGCTGGCACTCTCCGGGGGCGGCGCCCATGCCACCTCGTATATCGGCGCCTGGAAGTACATCCACGACGAGAAAGGCTACACGCCCGACATCGTCACCGGAACCAGCGGCGGCGCCCTGTTCGGCGTGTTCATGGCTGCCGGCCTCGACGCAGAGACCATCGAGCGGGAGATGCTCGACGTTGAACCCTGGCGGTTTTTCAGTCCGGCCCCGCTGCGGAAGGGGTTGAACGTGGTTCGCTCCTGGGGCGAGGTGGACATCGAACGGGTCCGACGGGCCATCGCCGGCATCCTGGACAAACATGGTATCACCTGGGATACCTTTACCGACACGGCGTTTCAATGCGTGGTGACCGACATCAACGACACGGAGCGGAAATATGTCCCCCGGGACGTGGAGATGGACCTCGATGCCGCCGTGGCCGCGTCGCTGGCCATCCCGTTTGTGTTCACCCCGCTCTGGCATGCCCGCAACGGAGAAAAGCACTGCTACGTGGACGGCGGCGTCACCGAGGGGTTTCCCATCCGGGCTGCACTGGAAGCCGGGCGGGGCAACGTTCGGATCATGGCGCTGTCTCCCTTTGCGCCGCATGAACACGTGCAGCATGCCATCGACAGCCCGCTGGAATACGTGCTCGGGCTCTACCATGCGCTGCTGGACGGCAAGCAGGCGGATATGATGACGCTGCTGAGCGAGGAGGACGGCGACATGTTTTTCACCACCGGCTCCCACGCCCGGCGGGTGACGGATTTCAGCGCCGACGCCATCCGCCGGAACGTCCGGCTGGGCTACAACGAGGCGCGGGAGCAGGAAGCCCGGATAGACGCGTTTTATGGCTAGCCCCGACAGTGCCGCCGCATTTTTCGAAGTCTTTAAGTGGAAGCGCGGGGTTTACCGGTGATGCGAGCCGGATACATGGCAACAGGAGTGGGGCTGATGCTGCTCGGAGCGCTGGGGCTGGCATCCGATGTCCCTCCTGGCGATGTGCTGTCCCGGTATCTGCCGGACGGCGCGCTGGTGGTGCTCCTGGCAGCCGGCGCCATCGTGCTCGTCGCCGGCCTGCTGCCGCGGCGGCTGATGGACAGCGACCCGGGCGATGATTTCAGCAGCATGAAACGATGCCACGGCTGCGGGAAAATGGTTCCCCCGGATACCATCCGGTGTCCCAACTGCAACGCAAAGTTTACCTCGCTCTACGACAATCTTTAGGGCGGAGAGAGGGTATCTCAGGGATATGTTTCCCTGTGTTTCCAGGCGATGTAGACTGCGAATGCGGCGGCCAGCACCGCGCCGCCGAAGCCGGGGGCCTGGCTGTCGCTGCCCTCACCCGGGGTGTACAGCTCCTCGGGCATGTGAAAGCCGACCGATGCCGAGCAGCAGTTCTCCCGCCAGTTGACCCGGAGGAGCTGCTGTCCTTCCGGTATGGTGACCTGCGCGGTGCCGTTCGCCGGCCGGTCGCCGG
>JAWOAW010000092.1:0-6935 GCA_046498345.1 Thermoplasmatota archaeon | reverse complement strand
GCGCGGCCGAGGGTGTAGCCGTCGGCGTCGGGGTCCTGGTCGCCACGTCGACGCCCACAGGAAGTCCCAGAGCAGGATGAAGATGTTCAGGGGCGGGGTGCGTTCCAGAAGCGCCACCAGGAGTTCGCCCAGCGCCGTAGGCAGGCCGTCGGGCAAAGGAGCGCCTCCGGACCGCCTACGACAAGCACAACATCGTCTACCACCTGGACGACGGCTGCATGGGCGGCGGGGAGATGATACCCTTCGAGCAGGAGACCGGCGGACGGGAGCTCCGGGAGGACTACTACACCGACTACTTCCTGCACGGCAGCCAGGACAACTGGCGGCAGGGCGTCTTCCACTACGGCGTGGTGGTATGGGACGCCGGCTTCAACGGATACGCGATACGGCGGGACATGTGGCAGATATCCGCCAAATACCTGGAGGAGAAATGCCGGCAGCTGTTCTTCGTGGACGAGGACATCGTCTACGCCAGCGTGTACATGCACGAGACGGGTCACTCCCTCGCCATATGGAACCCGGGCGTGGACAACGACAACGCGATGTACCCCTGGCAGCCCGAATACTGGAAATACCGGCCCTACCGGAGCTGCATGAACTACGGCCACACATACACCTTCGTCGACTACTCCGATGGCTCCCGCGGGATGAACGACTTCGACGACTGGAGCGACCTGGACCTCACCTATTTCGACAGCTACCGGTAACGGCGCAGATACACCTCCATACTATTGCCGGCGCTCAGCCGAGGCTATCTGCTGCTTGACCGAGACGACGCTGTCGGGGTTGACCGACACCGAGTCGATGCCGGCGCCGGCGAGAAACGCCGCGAAGCCCGGATGGTCGCTGGGCGCCTGGCCGCAGAAGCCAACCTTGCAGCCGTGGCGGTGGGCGCGCTCGATGAGCAGGGTGACCATCCGTTTCACGGCCTCGTCCCGCTCGTCGAACAGGTCGGAGAGCAGCTCGGAATCACGATCAACGCCCAGGGTCAGCTGGGTGAGGTCGTTGGAGCCGATGGAGAAGCCGTCGAATCGTTGAGCGAAGGCGTCGGCCAGGATGACGTTGGATGGTATCTCGGCCATCATGTATACCTGGAGGCCGTGGTCATCCCGGTGGAGGCCGTTCCGGGCGAGCTCTTTGAGGACGAGGTCTGCCTCTTTGACGGTGCGGCAGAAGGGTATCATGACGATGACGTTGTCCAGTCCCATCTCCTCGCGGACGTGGCGGATGGCCCGGCATTCAAGGGCGAATCCCTCCCGGTATCGCTGGCTGTAGTATCGGCTGGCGCCGCGGAAACCCAGCATGGGGTTGCTCTCCACGGGCTCGAAGATGGCGCCGCCGAGGAGGTTGGCGTATTCGTTGCTTTTGAAATCGCTCATCCGGACGATGACCGGGTGCGGGTACTGCGAGGCGGCGATGCGGCCGATGCCCCGAGACAGGCGGGAGACAAAGTAGTCTGTTTTGTCGCCGTAGCCGCGGGTCAGCCGGGCGATCTGCTCCTTTGCCGCCGGGTCGTCCAGGCGGTCGTAGTGGACGAGCGCCAGCGGGTGCACCTTGATGCTGTTGTTGATGATGAACTCCATCCGGGCCAGGCCGATGCCCTCGGCGGGCAGCCGCCACCAGCGGAAGGCGGCGCCGGGGGTGGCCACGTTCATCATGACCATCGTGGCGGTGTCCGGGATGTCCTGGATGTCCACGGTTTCCCGTTCGTAGGCGAGGATGCCGTCGTAGATGACGCCTCGCTCGCCCTCGGCGCAGGACAGGGTTATCTCCTGGCCGTCCCGGATGGCCTCTGTTGCGGTGTCGGTGCCGACGACGGCGGGGATGCCGAGCTCCCGGCTGACGATGGCGGCGTGGCTGGTCCGGCCTCCATGATCCGTGACGATGCCGGCGGCTTTTTTCATGATGGGGACCCAGTCGGGATGGGTCATGCCGGTGACCAGGATGGAGCCCTCCTGGAAGCGGTGCATGTCGCCGGTGCCGGTGATGACCTGGGCTTTTCCGGTGGCGATGGCCTGTCCGATGGCCAGCCCGGTTACGATGGGCGCGCCGTCTTCTGTGAGCCGGTATGACTCCAGCGTTGTGCCGGATTGCCGGGACTGCACGGTTTCGGGGCGAGCCTGCAGGATGTAGAGCCCGCCGGTTTCGCCGTCCTTGGCCCATTCGACGTCCATGGGGCGGCCGTAGTGTTTCTCTATCCGGGCGGCCCAGCGGGCGAGCTGCATCACCTCGTCGTCCGACAGCACGAACGTGGTGCGCTCTTCCTGCGAGGTGCCGACGGTCTTGGTGCTCTGGACCTCCCCGGCGGTGTACACCATCTTGGTGGTCTTGGGGCCGCAGGTTTTCCCGATGATGGGCCGCAGCTCATTGCGGTCGAGCAGGGGCTTGAACACCACGTATTCGTCGGGGGTGACGCTGCCCTGCACCACGTTTTCGCCCAGGCCCCAGGAGGCGTTGACCACGATGGCGTCGGGAAAGCCGGTTTCGGTGTCGATGGTGAAGATGACGCCGGCGCCGGCGGTGTCCGAGCGAACCATCTTCTGAATGCCGATGGACAGCATCACCTGGAGATGGTCAAAGCCGTGTTCCTCCCGGTAGATGATGGCCCGGTCGGTGAACAGCGAGGCAAAGCATTTCTGGCAGGCTTCGATGACGGCGCCGGCGCCCCTCACGTTGAGGTAGGTGTCCTGCTGCCCGGCGAAGCTGGCCTCCGGCAGGTCCTCGGCGGTGGCGCTGCTCCGCACGGCCACGTCTGTCTCGTCGACGTGGTAGCGGCGGGAGAGCTCGTGGTATGCCTCCGTGATGGCGCGGGCGATTTCGTCGGGAAACCTGGCGTGGCGGAACAGGTCCCGGATGGCCTGGCCGGTGCGCTCCAGGGACTGGTCGCCGTTGTCCAGGCGGGCGAGGTGCTGTTCTATGGCCTCCTGCATGTTGTTGTGGTCGAGGAAGGCCCGGTAGGCGTCGACGGTGACGGCGTAGCCCATGGGCACCTGGATGCCCTGCTGGTGGAACACGTTGATCATTTCTCCCAGGGACGCGTTTTTGCCACCCACCATCTCGATGTCGGCTGACGTGATGTCTGAAAACCAGCGAACGTAGGCCATGGACCCCATGCTAGTATCTGTCGAGGCTATTTAACGTTTTTATGCCCTGTGGTGTTTCCATGGCGTATGTCGTTGCTGCTGGGCTACGCTGGCGTCGCCGCGGCCGTGCTGGCCTTTGGCACCTATCTCGTGCCGATGCGGCAGCGGGAGCGCTATGACCCGTTTTTCTTTCAGTGGGTGATGTGCAACGCCATCTTCGGGTTGAGCCTGCTGGCGGCGCTGCTGCTCGACGGGATGACGGTCTCCCCGTATGGCATGGCGACCGGGCTCCTGTGGACGGCCGGCAACCTGCTGTCCATAGCGGCCGTGCGCCGAACCGGGCTGGCGGCTGCGTCGCCGGTGTGGATGTCCCTGGTGGTCTTGTCCGCCTTTGCCTGGGGCATCCTGTTTTTCGGGGAGACGCTGGGCTCCGCCGTGATGGCGGTGGCCGGCGTCGGATTGCTCGTCGCGGGTATCGTCACGCTGTCCATGGTCCGGCGGCATGGCGGCCCGGTGGATCCCCGGGGCCTGGTGTACGCGGTGGCGGCCGGCCTGACGTTCGGGAGCATGATGGTGCCGTACAAGGTGTCCGGGCTGCCGCCCGAGCGGTATATCCTGTCCATCGGGCTGGGGGTGCTGCTGGGCGGCTGGCTTCTCTATGCAGCGGTGCGCCCCGGGATGCAGCGTGACATCGCTCCGGCCGGCGTGGCCTCGGGGGCCATGTGGATGGCGGGCAACCTGGGCAGCCTGGCCGCCGTGGACGGCCTGGGGCTGACGGTGGGGCAGCCGCTGACGCAGACCGCGCTGTTCATATCGGTGCTCTGGGGTATCCTGTACTTCCGGGAGATACGCGGCCGCCGTCGCATTATCATGGTGGCGGCCAGCGCCGCTGTACTGTTTCTGGGCTCGGTGCTGCTGTCGCTGGGCCGCTAGCTAGGCGCCGTATTTTTCCAGGCGTCCGGCGTGGGCCAGCGCCAGCCCCATGAGATGCCAGCCGGGTCGGATGCCCAGCCCGCCGTGGAGGCAGGCCGCCTCGTCGAACGTCACGACGTCGTCCCGCCGGGCGCTGTCTGCATGGAGGATCACGGGGACGGGATGCCAGCTGTGGGTGGCCATGGCCGCCGGGGTGGAATGGTCTGCGGTGACCACCAGCACCTCCGGCTCGAGGTCGAGGAGCCCGGGGACAAGGCTGTCCACCTGCTCTATAGCCGCGACCTTGGCGTCGTAGTCGCCGTCCTCGCCCCGGCTGTCCGTGGGCTTCACATGCAGGAAAAAAAAGTCATGGCTTTCCCGGTAGCCCTTTGCCACCATTGAGTAGTCGTCCAGGGACAGCGACGGCCGGTGGACGTCCATGCCCACCAGGCGGCTGACCCCCCGGTACATGGGATACTGGGCCAGGCAGACGCCGTGGAGGCCAAAGCGTTCCTCCAGCGACGGCCAGGGCCGGTAGGTGTCGAACCCGCGGAGGAGCACCGTGTTCGCCTGTTCGCCCTCCAATGCATCGTTGACCTGTTCGACGAACGATGCGACAAGGCCGGCCGTCCGCCGGGCACCGTCGCTCCGGGGCCGGGGCGGCCGGGATGGCAGGCCCACCTGCTGGGGATCGGTGTCCGCTATGTCTCCCTCCAGGCCGGGACCCCGGAGGACGAGCAGCGCCCGGTGTTCCTTGACCGGCTGGATATACAGGTCGCCGTCGAAGTCCAGGGTGACATGGTCGCGTATCAGGCTGCAGAGCCGCCTGTTCGTCGAGGTGGATATCCGCCCGGCTCGCCGGTCGACGACAACGCCGCCGTCCATCGACGCGAAGTTGATGCGGGCTGCCACGTCGCCCTCCCGGAGGTCGAAGTCGACGCCCAGCGCCGCCAGGATGCCCCTGCCGACGGTGTAGCGGAGGGGGTCGTAGCCGAACAGGGCGAGATGACCGGGGCCGCTGCCGGGCGTGATACCCGGGCCCACGGGCTCAAGCAGACCGCAGACCGATGTGTCGGCCAGGCTGTCAAGATGGGGCGTGTCGGCTGCCTCCAGCTCGGTCATGCCGTGCTCGCCGGGCAGGCCGCCGACGCCGTCGATGACCAGGTACATGATGCTGCCGCCCGGCCTGGCCAGGCGTTCCCATATCTCGGTATCATCCCGGGCTGCCATGGCGATGAAACCCGGTCGGCGATTATAACGATTTCCATCTACGAGACATCGATCCACCTAAAATATTTGGTGTCGTCCCGTTCCTCGCCGGCCAGACGGTCCTGCTTGAGCAGCGAGGAGACGACCCCGGTGACCTTCTTGACGGGCAGGTCGACGCCCGCGGCTATCTCCTGGATGGTATACTGCGAATACCGGGGTGTCCTCCGGAAAAACTCGGTGACCCGTTCCTTGGGCGACCCGGCGGTGGCCAGTGGCTTCATTGCCATGTAAGCAGGCTTCAGCTTGATAACTATTACTGTTTACCCCGAAATATAAAAAAGAGGGAGAAAGGAGGGTCGCTAGTCTTTGCCGACATCCCAGATGGCCTTGATGGCGATCAGGCCGGCCAGCGGCGCGATGAAGATACCCAGCGCGCTGACGATGCCCTCCAGGTAGCTCCCGAACCACTTGATGTTGCCGTAGTCGACCGCGCTCAGCGCGATGATTATCAGCGTGGCCAGCATGAACGTCGGGCGTTCTTTCTCCGTGATGGTGCCCATGCCCATGACCGCCAGGATACCGGCGACGAAGCCGATGAATCCCAGGAAGGCGGCCGCGTAGGCCGGTGTGTCTTCGCCTGAACCGAGCGGGTCGATCGCCTCGGCGCCGATGGCCAGTCCTACGATGATGGCCACCACGATGCCGATCAAAAAGATCCAGCTGCTTATTTTTCCCCACATGTTTTCTGGCATTTTTATCCCCTCGTTGCCATAGATGGCACCCTGATAATTGGTAGCACATTATTTAAATATGTCGAAATTTTCCGGCGGATAGCCTTTTTAAACAGGGCGGTGTTTCCCTCGCCATGCAGATATGTGTCATCGGCGCCGGCTACGTGGGCGTGGTCACCGGCGTCTGCCTGGCCAACGAGGGCAACATGGTCACGTTTGTCGACGTCGACCGGGAAAAAGTGGCGAGGCTCAACAACGCAGAGGCGCCCATCTACGAGGAAGGACTCCAGGACATGCTCACCGAAAACCGGCAGCATATCACCGCCACCGATGACTACGACGCCGTCGCGGAGAGCGACATGGTGTTCATCTGCGTGGGCACCCCCTCCCGGGATGACGGCGGCATCGACCTGTCATATGTGAAGGAGGCAGCCGGGCAGACAGGCCGGCAGATCGGCGAAAGATGGCAGCTCGTCGTGGTCAAGAGCACCGTGGTCCCCGGGACAACCGACGGCATGGTCACCCCCATCCTGGAACGGGAGAGCGGCAAAACCGCCGGCAAAGATTTCGACGTGGCCATGAACCCCGAGTTTTTGCGAGAAGGAATAGCCATCCAGGATTTCATGCAGCCCGACCGCATCGTCATCGGCGTCCACAGCATGCGGGCCCGGGAGCTCCTCGAAAAGCTCTACCAGCCGTTCGACGCCCCCCTGTATGTGACGTCGCCGTCGACGGCCGAGATGGTCAAATACGCCAGCAATGCTTTGCTTGCCACCAAGATATCATATGCCAACGAGATCGGCACCCTCTGCAAACAATACGATGTCGACACCTACCAGGTCATGGAAGCCGTGGGCATGGACCACCGCATCTCGCCGCATTTTCTGCGCGCCGGTGCAGGCTTCGGCGGCTCCTGCTTCCCCAAGGACGTCCGGGCGTTGGTCGCCGCGGGCGACAGCCAGGATGTGCCGATGCAGCTGCTCCGCTCTGTCCTCGAGGT
>JAWOAW010000070.1:0-7708 GCA_046498345.1 Thermoplasmatota archaeon | reverse complement strand
CAACTTGTAGTCAGTTTCTCCATTAAGTACTCCAGCAACAACATCGTCGTAGCCGACCTGTGTGATTTCGAATTTAAATCGCTGGCTGTTGATTGCCCACGTGTCTTGAAGCGCGTAAATCATTCCGGCGGTAACAGAGTTACTCCAATCAGTTAATTCGTCTTTCATGCTCACGTTATAGACTGCAACGTGAATGGTAGCGACCGGGTTCTGCTTGGTGGTAAAACTCCAGACCGGGCCTGCAACGCTTCCGTCATCGTCGCTGGCGGCGACCTTCCAGTAATAGGTAGTGTCGTAATTCAAATTGCTTACCCGATAGCTCGGGAAAGTAATCCCCGAGGCTATCTTTTTATCGGGCGTGCTATCGCCTGCCTCAAGGTAGACATCGTAATATACCGTATCGCCGTCGGCATCGCCCCCGCTCCAGCTTAAAGTTACATCAGTGTCCACGTCGGTTGCCCCATCAGACGGCGAGGGATTTGATGGTGCATACGGAGGGTGAGATTTGTCGTCTATCGGCTCTGAAACTGCCGCCTGCGCATTTGCAGAAAAAACGCTTGCTACCATTGCCACCGCCACCACAAACGCCAAAATCTTGGCTTTTCTATACATTTTTACCTCACCACCACATGAATGCTGCTTTTTTTTTTATATTGTTAATGGTTAACAAAATTGTGCTGAGAGCACAACTTATGCAGTCCTTGGTGTACAAAACGAGTTGCCCCTTATGCTATGTTGTTCATGCACCCTTCTTTCTGACCGCCCGGATGACGAGCACGGCGGCGACGATGAGCACGGCGGCGACGATGAGCACGGCGGGCACGACGACGAGCAGCGCCTTCCCGTATGGGTTGACGTTGTACCAGGTCGCCGTTATGTTGCCATCGGGCGTCCAGTTGTAATATGTGGTCCGGGCGACCATGTAGCGCGTGGTCTCGGTCACGTCGTAGCCGGAGAGCCCGTGGGAGTAGAGGTCCTTGGCCACCCGAAAGGTAAACCTGGCCTCCGCGATGCTGCCGTTCCAGTGCCGCCCCGTCCCGGCGAGATACGTGCACTCGTAGCGATAGGTGACCACCTTGTGGATGACCTCGGCTATCCAGAGAGAATATTCGGCTGTTATCACGCTGGTGTGGTTGGCCGGGATGCTGCAGGAAAACCGCGCCGCCGGCGAAAAAGACTGGTTGAAGGGAATACGTGTGTGGTTCACGGACACGTTGTCCCGCCGGATAACCAGGTCGTCCGGCAGGTGCTCCCTGAACGGAAGCAGGATGGTGAGATCGATGTCCTCCCCGGCAGGATTTCTGAATTGGTAGACGGCGGATACGTTCGCCCGGTGGGCCCCGTCGACCGTGTAGGTGACGTTCTCGTACTGCAGGATGACGGGGGTATCGCTGTCTACCGTGGGCGTTCCGCTGCTATCCGACATCGGCACAGGGTTGCCGTATGCCGGAGGTATAAGGAGGCAGCATAGCATCGCCAGTACGGCCATCGTGGTTTTCATCTATATTCCCGGAGAGACATCAACGGTGACCGGTTCAAATATATTTGTATACCCGACTTATGGCTCGTAGTAGTATTCGCCCACGCTGCGCTGCTGGCGGTCCAGCCGGCTGCCGGGCTTGTTCACCCGGGGGCGGTTGCTCTCCTCGTCCCGCCGGAACGTGATGTCCAGTTCCCGGAGGAAGCGGTTCATGCCCTCCCGGAGACCGAACGGCCCCTCGCCGCGCCCGTGCACCTCCGCCTGCCCGGTGAACACCATCAGCGACTGGCTGACCAGGTCGATGAAATACACGTCGTGGTCGACCACCATGGCCGCCTTGTCCTCGTCCTCCATCACCCGGTTGATGACCTTGGCCACGTGCATCCGCTGGCTGGCGTCGAGATATGCAGAGGGCTCGTCGACGAGATAGATGTCGGCCTGCCGGGCGAGGCAGAGCGCGATGGCCACCGTCTGCAGCTCGCCGCCGGAGAGCTTTTTTACCTTTTTGTCGTACAGGCGTTCGACGCCCAATGGCCGGATGATCTCCTGCTCATAATGGGGGCTGAGCCCGTCGCTGGTTAGAAATATCTCCTGCACCGTGCCCTTGACCGGGCGGACATACTGCGGCTTGTAGCTCACCCGCACCGCGGTGTCCACGCTCCCGCTGGTGGGCTCGATGACCCCGGCCAGCATCTTGACAAAGGTGGTCTTGCCGATGGCGTTGGGGCCCACGATGCCCACCACCTCGCCGGTGTGTATCTGCCCCTGCTCGGTCTCCAGCGCGAAGCCCTCGTAGCGCTTTTCCAGCGGCTCGAAGGTCACCAGGACGTCGCGTCCCTCCAGCTGCAACGGCGGATGCACCTCGAACTCGATTTCGTCGCCGAACCGGACGTTTTCCTCTTTCAGGTAGCCGGACAGGTACATGTTGATGCCGTGGCGCACCGACTTCGGCTGGGTCACCACGCCGTACACGCCTTTTTTGCCGTAGAGGAGATGCATCACGTCCGCCAGGAAATCCAGGACGGCCAGGTCGTGCTCGACCACCATGACCATCCGGCCGGCGTCGGCCAGCTCGCGGATTTCCCGGGCCACGGTGATGCGGTGGTGGATGTCGAGATACGAGGAGGGCTCGTCAAAGAAATAGATGTCGGCGTCCTGCGACATCGTGGCGGCGATGGCCAGCTTCTGCAGCTCGCCGCCGGACACCTCGTCAAGACGGCGGTCCATGACCCGGGAGAGGTCGAAGCGCTTCGCTGCAGCGCGGTCGATGACATCGGCGACCCTGCCATCCCGGGAGGCCAGGCTGTCCACGTACTGCGACTTGAACGCCACGTCGAGGTCGCCGTCGTAGAGACGCCGCATGTAGTCGTGCATCTCGGTGCCCGCGTAGTAGTCGAGCACTGCCTCCCGGCCGGAGCCGTCGTCCCATTCTCCCAGGTTGGGGACCAGCTTGCCGGACAGGATGTTGATGGCCGTGGTCTTCCCGATGCCGTTTTGCCCCAGGATGCCCACCACTTTTTCCTGCTTGGGCGTGGGCAGCCGGAACAGGTGAAACGCGTTTTTGCCGAACTGGTGGACCATGTCCTCCTCCAGCTCGTCGGCCAGGTTGACGATGGAGATGGCGTCAAACGGGCACTTGTGTACGCAGATGCCGCAGCCCACGCAGAGCTCCTCCGATATCACGGGCTTGCCGGTCTCCTCGTCCATGACGATGGTCTCGTCGCCGCTCCGCACCCGGGGACAAAAATGGATGCACTCCCGGGAGCACCGCTGCGGGTAGCATGCATCCCGGTCGAGCACCGCTATCCTCATCGCCGCCACCCGGCATACCATACGAGCTTGTCCAGGGCTGCCACGGCCCGCGACGGCTCCGTTATCAATGGAACCCCCATCTCGAGCAGCCGGCGCTGCTGCTCCGCCACGAAGCGAGAGCCAAGCGCCACGGTCACCACCGGCTTCGATGCGTCGAGCGACGCCAGCCCCCGGTAGAGTTCCCGGAGCGTGTCCAGCAGCGGGGCGTCCTTGAACACAAAAAAAGGCATGACGATGTCCACGTTGCCATCATTGAAAAGCGCTTCGATGCCTTCCAGGTAATGCCCGGCGGTGGCGCTCCCCGTCAGGTCCACCGGGTTGCCCCGGATGGCAAACGAGGGCAGCTCTCTGAGCCCTGCAGGGTCGACGTCTGCCAGCCGGAGATGCCGTGCTTCATGTATGGCGTCGGCGGCCAGCACGCAGGGCCCGGCCCCGTTGGTAATCATGGCCACGCTGCCACCCCGGGGCAGCGGCTGCAGCGCGAGCAGGCTGGCCAGGTCATGCAATTCCTCGAAGCTATCGGCCACGATGGCGCCATGCTGCCGGGCTGCTCCCTCGAACAGCGCGTACCGGGATGCCATGGCTCCCGTATGGGAGGCAGCCGCGGTTTTCCCCGACGAGGTTCGCCCGGCCTTCAGCATGACAACCGGCTTCGTGGGCAGATTTTCGAACAGCGCCCGGCCGTCGTCGACACCCTCGACGTACATGGCGATGACGTCTGTCGCCTCGTCGCTGGCGAGGTAGGCGAGCAGTTCTCGCTCGTTGACGTCGGCGGCGTTGCCGTATGAGACAAACTTGGATATGCCGATGTCGCTGCAGGTTTCCAGCAGCCCGATGCCCACGGTGCCCGACTGGGTGAGCACCGCTACAGGTCCCTGCCCCGGCAGCTCCATGTCCCGCTGGAAAAACGTGTTGAACCCGGTGGCGCCGTCGAAGACGCCGATGCAGTTGGGGCCGATGATGCGGATGCCGTGCCGTCGTGCCCTGTCGAGCATGTCCTGCTCGAGTCCCTCGTTGCCGACCTCTCTGAATCCGCCTGATATGACGACCATGGCCGGCACGTTTTTTTCGCCGCAGTCTTCCACGATGCCGGGCACCAGCTGCGGGGGGACGGCGACCACGGCGAGGTCCACCATGCCGGGGATATCCCTGACAGATGGATAGCACCGCTCGCCGAGGATTACCTCGCTCGAGGGATTGACGGGGTAGGCATTGGGCGCCGAGGCGAGCACGTTTTTAAAAATTTCGTAGCCGATTTTTCCGGGGTTGGCGGACGCTCCGACCACGGCGACCCCGTCCGGGGAAAAAAAACGCGTCCATTTATTCTTCGCCGATGACGATGACATCCCGCACCGATTTGACCGATGAAAAGGGAAATAGCAGGTAGCCCCGCTCGTCCTGATGGTACAGGCGAGGGTCGATCTTGTCGGATGCCTCAACCAGCAGGTTTTCGAGGTCGCCGGTGTGCGTGTCGACGGTGATGTTCCGCAATGTGCCAAGGTACATGCCCTCGTCGCTCATGACTCTCTTTCCCCTCAAATCATTCTCCATGACCTTCATAGTTCCACCCTTATGAATGTCCTGATGCTTTTTTAAGTTTTCTTCTCGACATGGGCCGCTGTGCGGCGCAGCCAGAACTTTGAAATATGGTAGCCTGTATACATGGTAATGGGGATAACAGAAATCCTTGACGGCTACGACATGGACAATCTTTCTATCACGACCGTCTGCTCGCATTCCTCCATGCAGATTTTCGACGGCGCCAGGAAGGAGGGACTGCGCAGCATTGGCATTGCCATCCGGAAGCCTCCCCGGTTCTACGAGGCGTTTCCCCGGGGCAGCCCCGACGAGTTTTACACCGTCGACGACTGGAAAAACGTAAACGCGCACGCCCCGGCACTGCAGAAAAAAAATGCGGTGGTGGTTCCCTCGGGCTCCTTCGTCGAGTACATGGGCGCCGATAACTTCAAGCAGCTCGACCTGCCCACTTACGGCAACCGCGACGTCCTGGAATGGGAGTCCGACCGGCAGAAGGAACGGGAATGGCTGATGAGCGCCGGCCTGGCCATGCCCCGGGTCATCGAGGACCCCCACGACATCGAGAAACCGGTCATCGTGAAATATCATGGCGCCAAGGGCGGCAAAGGGTTTTTTATCGCCAAGGACTACCAGGATTTCAGGAAAAAAATCGACGAGGATAAGCCCTACATCATGCAGGAGTTTCTGGTTGGCACCCGCTACTACATCCACTATTTTTACTCGCCATTGTCCACGGACGGCTACCGTGTCCGCGACGGCTCCCTGCAGGTGTTGGGCGTCGACCGTCGGGATGAGACCAACATCGACGAGGCACACCGCCTTGGATCGATCACCGAGCTCGAGGACATGGGCATCAAGCCCACGTTCGTGGTCACCGGCAACATCCCCATCGTGCTCCGGGAGTCGCTGCTCAAAAAGGTCTTCGAGATGGGTGAAAAGGTCATCGAGCAGAGCTACGAGCTGTTCGGCGGACTCTACGGCCCGTTTTGTCTGGAAACGGTGGTCACCGAGGAGCTCGACTTCAAGGTCTTCGAGATATCGGCGCGCATCGTCGCCGGCACCAACATCTACATCGACGGCTCACCCTACGCCGACCTGGTGCAGCCCGGGCTCTCGACGGGGCAGCGCATCGCCCAGGAGATAAAAATGGCGGTGGAGCAGGACCGCCTCGACGACATCATCACGTAGACGTGCAGGCCCCCCCGTTTACGAGCGTATCATCACCAGGAGCATCCTGCATCTCGTTTCAGCGGTGAGCGCATGCGGCTCGTTTGCGGGCATGATGATGGCCTGCGATTCCTTCACCCTGGCCGTTTCGCCGGCAATCCTGATGTCCAGGGCTCCTTCAAGGACGTAAACCAGCGCGTCATAGGGCGCGGTGTGCTCGCTCAATCCTTGTCCTTCGTCGAAGGCGAACAGCGTTACCGAGCCGGTCTCGCGGTCGAGCACGGTCCGGCTCACCACCGCGCCATCCTGCACGGCGGCCAGGTCGGGTATGTCCAGTGCAACTCCTTTTTTTATCTCGTTGTCGCTCATGGGTATCCTCCGCTATCGTTACAGTATACCATGGAGGGGTTATATAGTTTCATTTTCCATTGTCCGTCCTCCGCCGGTATGCTATCGCGTCAACCGGGCAGACCTCTCGGCAGCGGTCGCAGAGGTAGCATTCCTGTTTCAGGTCGCCCCGTTTCGCCTCGTCGGTCGGGCATATCTTCTCGCATGTGCCGCATTCGATGCATGCGTCGTTCCGTCGCAGCTTGAAGACGCTTTTCCTGGCTGCCAGCGACAGGAGCGCACCATAGGGGCAGACCAGCCGGCAGAACGGCCGGTACACGACAATGGAGGTGGCCACGATGGCGAGAAACACCAGGAAAAACAGGGAGGATATGTCCAGATGGAAAAACGGGTATATCCCGAAATAGGGGAGCACCGCGACGGACCATATGAGGCCGGCCGCGACGATGACGCCGAGAAACACCAGGCGGATGGCCATGGCCAGCGTTTTATGCCCGAGGCGTATCTTCCTGCCCGGTAGCCGGTACATCAGCTCCTGTACGGCCCCTATGGGGCAGAGGTAGCCGCAGAACAGTCTGCCGAACAGCAGCGTGAGAAGCACGATGGCGGACAGGCCAACGAGCACACCGGCGAGCGGCGCGCCGAGCGCAGCGATGTCTCCCGCCAGCAGCATCTGAAACAGGTAGGGCAGCATCGGCGTGAACACGAGGAATCCCATGGCCGCCGAGATGGCCAGGAATACGTATCCGATTCGCCTGGTGAACCTGTCGGTCTTGAACAGATATGCCAGGACGACAAACGCCGCCACGGCATATATCATGCCTACTATCTTGGGGACATTTTCCAGTATCATGTTATCTCACTTTCCTTTTTTTGATGTTTTTCCCGGAGCATGAGGAGGGCGGGGAGGACGAACACGGATACCAGGAAACTGTACCCGATGGCGATGGCCGTGATATATCCGAAACGCGACAGGAGCAAAATGTTTGAAAACGACAGGATGCTGAACGCGCCCATGGTGGTCGCGGCGGAGCCGAACAGGGCGCCACCGGTATGCTTGATGGTGTTATGCATTGCCCGGTCTACATCCCGTTGTTCCTCTTTTTCCTCCATGAACCGGTGCGTGACGTGGATGCCGTAGGCCACGCCCATGCCTACGGTGAGCGCCGTGATGGTCACCGTCATGATGTTCAGAGGGACGCCGAGCATAAACATGGTGGCCAGTATCCAGATGGTGACAAGGGTAACGGGAATCGTAGTTATCACTCCAAGTGCCAGGAAGCCATGGAGGCGGTAGAACACGATGGTGAGCAGTACCGCTATGATGGAGACCGTGGCTATCAGCGAGGCAATCAGCGTGGA
>JAWOAW010000076.1:0-23766 GCA_046498345.1 Thermoplasmatota archaeon | reverse complement strand
ATCACCGGCTTCTCCGACGCACGGTAGGATACCTCAACGGTTACGTCCTCCACATACCGAAGCTCCCGGGACGCCGGGATATACCGGGCGGGAAACACCTGCAGCGAGCAAAACGTCACCCGTTCGCCGTCGTGCAATCCGACACCGTTATGCCACTCTGCCCAGCCAGACGGATATGCATCGCTGACTCCATAGACTGCGCCTTCGACACGCTGCGGCGCCATCTGCCGGCCGACCGCTGCGGGCTCGAGCGCCGGGAGCACGTGCGACGGGAGCTGCCGGGTGTATACCTCGCTATGCCGGAGAGATACGTCGGTGACAGTGGCGCCCGCAGGCAGATGCAGGGTTTCGGTATGCTGCGGGAGACGGGGCGCCCCACCGTTGTGGAGGCTGGACGCTGCCTCTGCCACGCTGACTGTGCAGTAGCCGTCGGCGTACGCTATCTCGGGAGATGAAAACGTGAAAGACAGGGTTTCCGACGTTGCTGCCGGCTGAGCCGGGGCTGCGTCGTGGCTGGTGCCGGGCGTTGGGACCGCGGTGAACCCGGTTCCGGCGACCAGTATACAGAGGGTAAACACGCCGATGAATGCCTTGTATCTCATGGTGGCCACGCTAACCTCGGGAGTCATAAAAACGTTGCGGTGTTTCCTGCCGAGGGCTACATAGATATATAAACAGCGGGGTCTTACGGACATGGTGCATCTTTCCCGTCTTCGACGTCTGAAACTGCTCCTTCCCTTTGTCGGCATCTCTATTTTTGTTTATCTGGTGTACAGCGTCGGCGTTGGAGACATCGTGGAGACGCTGGCCACCATAAACCCGTTGTTTTTCATGGTCTCATTGTCCATTTTCATACCACGCATCGTTATCAGCACCCGTCGCTGGCAGCTGGTTGCACGGCGGCAGGGCATCGACGTCGACCTGGCCACGTTGATAAAAATAAACCTCATCGGCCTGTTTTATGGTACCGTCACGCCGCTCTGGGTCGGCGACTGGATACGCATGCCCTACCTGCGGGAGGAAAGCGCTGCGCCGCTGGGCACCTGCGCCTCCAACGTCGTCCTCGACCAGATGATGGAGTTCGTGGCATTGTTTGCCCTGGCCTTGGTCGGCTCGGTCGTGCTGCTCCCCAGGTATCCGCTCTTTTTTGTAGCGTTCAGCGCGCTGCTGGTCGTAGTGGTGGCCGTGGTGCTGTATTTCCGGGAGAAAAACCGGAGCCTGCGGCTGCTCCGCCTGGTGTCGCGCGTGCTGATACCGGAGCGGTATCGGGAGCCCGTGTTCCGCGAGTTCCACGCGTTTTACGGGCGGCTCCCCCGGGTGTCCTCGCTTGTCGTGCCCTTCATCCTGGGGTTTGTGAGCTACGTCCTGTTTTTCGTGCAGATATATCTCGTGGCGCTTTCCTTCGATTTCTCGGTTCCATTGGTCGACTTCGTGTTGATCTATCCGGTGGCGGTGCTCATCGGGCTTATCCCTATCACGGTCAGCGGCTTCGGCACCCGGGAGGGCGTGCTCATCACGCTGCTCGGCGTCTACGGCGTAGCCCGGGAGGTCGCGGTTGCCATCTCGCTGAGCGGCTACATCGTCACCCTGTTCATCCCAGCCATCGTCGGCGGGATTTTCTCCGTGACATGGGAGGCGAGAAAACAGGTTACAAAGGTTTAAGAGCGTATCTTTTATATCTGTATATGATCTCCGTTGAGGTGCTCGTGGAGGGATACGCACGGCGCATTCTCGACGGATGGGACGCCCTGGCGACGACGTCGCTCATCAGGACTGACGGTCATGTCGTCGTGGTGGACCCCGGCCCCGCATACCAGCGTATACGCCGGGCGCTCCGCAGCCATGGGGTCGAGCAGCACGAACGCTCGGTTTTTGTGACCCATTTTCATTTCGACCACGTAGCCGGCATGACCGCCGTGCCGCATCTCGCCGTCGTCGACGGCGCCCACGTCTACGCGGGGTCGATATCCCGCCGGCATGACGGCTTCCCGTTCGGCGACGCCATCGAATTGCTGCCCACGCCCGGGCATGCCCCGGGGCATACCTCGCTGCTCGTGGACGCCGACGATGCCCGCTACGCCATCGCCGGCGACGTCATATGGCATGGCAGGCCATCACGGGAGGCGCTGCTGCAGGCGCCGGACCCCTATGCCGTGGACAGGGATATTCTCTTGGAGAACAGGAAGCAGCTGCTCAGATGGGCGGACATTGTCGTACCCGGCCACGGCCCCATGTTCGAGGTACCGTAGCTACCGGCTCATTCGGGCGATGTGGTCCACCACGGCCGTCATACGCCGCGTGGCGGCGACATCGTGCACCCGGACGATGTCCGCGCCGCCGGCGACGGCCATGGCCGCGGCGCCCAGGCTTCCCTCCAGGCGCTCGTCGGGCGGGCAGCCGCACAGGTTGCCGATGAACGCCTTGCGGGAGGCGCCCATCATGACCGGGTATCCCAGGCTTTTCAGCTCCGGCAGACGGGCCAGGATCTCGCAGTTGTCCTCTATACCCGCGCCGGTGCGCTTCCCGAACCCGATGCCCGGGTCGAGGATGATGTTTTCGCGGCTGACGCCCTGCGCTTCGGCGTGGCAGGCCCGGTCATACAGAAAGCGGCATATCTCGCCCATGACGTCGTCGTAGGATGGCGACTCCTGCATGTCCCGCGGCGTTCCCCGCATGTGCATCAGGCAGACCGGGACGTCATGCTCGGCCACCACCGCTGCCATGCTCTCATCGCCCCGCAGGGCCGTCACATCGTTGACCATGGCGGCGCCTGCAGCTATGGCCTCCTCGGCCACCGCGGCCTTCGAGGTGTCAACGGACACCGGGATGTTGGCTGCCTCGCTGACGGCTTCGACCACGGGGATGACCCGGGCGAGCTCCTCATCGAGGCCCACGGATGTTGCCCCGGGACGCGTCGACTCGCCGCCCACGTCTATTATGTCGGCGCCGGCTTCGGCCATGTCCAGCGCCCGTTTGACTGCCTCGTCGTGCGAGATGTAGCGTCCGCCGTCGTAGAACGAGTCCGGGGTTACGTTGAGGATACCCACGATGACGGTGCGCCCGCCCAGCGGGATGCCGTCGCCCAGGCGGAGGACGTGTGACCTCTCCAGGTTGTCCACAATCCCTGTGATGGTTTCCCCGACGCCGTGGAGCCGGTCGTACTGCCGGGTGAGCTTGCCGGCCAGCGCTTCCAGCTGCGGGACGGTGCCCATGAGCAATACGTCCGTTACGTTGCCGGATGGCGGCAGGGCATGCCTCGATACGGCTGCGTCGCCGTCCAGGGACAGCATCTCCTGTTTCACGATGAGTGCGTCCTGCGCCGCCAGGCTGTAGAGCTTGATGCATCGGTACCTCGTTTTTGGCTCCATGATGTCGATGCCGGCTGGCTCCACGTCGATGGCCTGCATATCCCGGCGGGCCATGCCCCGGCCGGGGAACACGCGGAGATGTCCAAACATGTATGGCTAACCATGCCGGTTTGATAAATGTTCACATCGTCTTCGGGCGCAGCAGCGTGCCGTGCAGCGTCAGGTTCGACAGGACGAAGGCGCCGAAGGGCACGAACACCAGGAGCCCGATCCAGGGGTTGACGGCGGTGAGCATGACGGGCACCAGGGAAAAGTTGATGAAATAATGCATGCCGATGTACCGCCGGGCCTGCTCCCGGTCGAACCGTTCCATGCCCAGCAGTTTTGTCGACGTGGCGACCATGGCTATCGACAGGGGCACCAGCAACGCTATCTGGACCAGGCTGTCCCGCCAGCCGAAGATAAACAGGAGCGGCGAAAACAGCAGCGCCAGGTCAGCGGCCTGCAATCCGTAGGCCAACCCCTGAAAGGAAAGCGGCAGGGTCAGCGTTCCCCGTTCGACGCGGACGCCCATCGCCACCGCAAGGGTGTTCGCCTGGCTGCGGTAGTCGTTCTCAGCATCCTTCAGCCCGCCGGCGATGAACTGCATGAACAGGACCTGCAGGGTGCCCAGCCCGACGACCAGCCAGGCCAGGCTGGACAGCGGCCAGCCGACGCTCGCCGCCCCGTACACGATGAGCAATAGCACCCCGGCGCCGACGAAGATATCCATGCCCGGGTAGCGCTTGCTTATCAGGTCGTATGTGGTGATGGACAGCGCGGATAACGCGAGGAACAGGATGGGAAACCAGGTGTACCAGTGCCAGGCCAGCCCGACGGCGATGGCAAACGAGGCCGCCATGGAAAGCAGTGCGAACGTCCATGCCTCGCGCACCGAGACGGTCCCGGATACCAGCGGCCGGTCTGATATCTCCTCGGAGCTGCGGTCGATGCGGAGGTCGATGATGTCGTTGAGCACGAAACCGTAGACGTGGCCGAAAAACCCGGCCAGGAAGAGCAGTGTCAGGGGCAGCAGGTCTCCCTCTCTCATGGCAATGGCTCCCATCACCGGGGCGATGGCCGTCAGCCCCGCGTTGAAGGAGCGGGAGAGCTTGAGGTATTCCCGGAGCTTGCCCATGCCCTGCCATGCCGTCGGGCTATAAATATTTTTAATAATATGGCCGTGTTTACCTCATATGAACCACGTCGAAACCATCGGCCTCATCTCGGATACGCATGACCATCTGCCCTCGATAGAGCGAGCCGTTGAGCTGTTCAACGACCGGGCCGTCGACCTGGTGCTCCACGCCGGCGACGTGGTGTCCCCGTTTACCGCCCGCGCCTTCGGGAATCTGGAGGCGCCGTTCACCGGCGTTTTTGGCAACAACGACGGCGACCGCGTTCACCTGCAGGCGTTTTTCGCGGACATCGGTACGTTCCACGCCGACCCCTACATGGACGACATCGGTGGCGCCCGCATCGCCGTCACCCATATCCCGGAGCTGGTACCATCGCTGGCTGCCACCCAGGACGTCGTGGTCTACGGCCACACCCATGAAAGCATGGTGGAGGACAACGGCGCCCTGGTCGTCAACCCCGGGGAATGCTGCGGCTATCTCTCCGGCCGGCACACGGTGGCGCTGCTGTCCCTGCCCGGGATGCAGGCCGACGTCATCGAGCTATAGTTATATACCCCGATTCATTGTACGGCGTGTGTTCGAGATAGTTGAACGGGACGCCGCCGGCCGCATCTGCACGCTGGAGACCCAGCATGGCGTCGTTACCACGCCGACGGTGCTCCCCGTCATCAACCCCGGACACATGCCCGTTACGCCGGGAGAGATGCGGGAGATGGGCGCCCAGGCGGTCATCACCAACGCCTACATCATCCACCGCAGCGAGGATTTTCGCAGCCGGGCGCTGGCCGACGGCGTCCATTCCCTGATAGATTTCGACGGTCCGGTGATGACCGACTCGGGCTCCTTCCAGATGTACACCTACGGGGACGTGGACATCGACCCGGTCGACATCGTCCGGTTCCAGCGGGACATTGGCAGCGACATCGGCACCATCCTGGACCTCTTTTCGGCGGATGCATCGCCCGATGAGGCTGAGCGGCAGGTCGACGAGACGGTGCACCGCGCCCGGCGGAGCGTTTCCGTGAAGGATGACATGCTGCTGGCCGCCACCGTCCAGGGCGGCACGTATCCCGGGCTGCGGGAGCGTTGCGCCGCCGGCATGGCCTCGCTGGCGGCCGACGTGTATCCCATCGGCGGCGTGGTTCCCCTTATGGAACGGCAGCGGTATGCCGACCTCGCCGGGGTCATCATCGCCTCGAAGAAGGGGCTGCCGCCGGGTCGGCCGGTGCACCTGTTCGGCGCCGGGCATCCCATGGTGTTCGCGCTGGCGGTGGCGCTGGGCTGCGACCTGTTTGACTCGGCGGCATATGTCAAGTTCGCTATGGACGGTCGCCTGCTCTATCCGGACGGCACCCGCCATCTCGAGGACATGGAGGAGCTGGCCTGCGCCTGCCCGGTCTGCACGCGGCATACGGCGGACGAGCTACGAGGGATGGAACGGGGGCAGCGGGTGGAGCTGCTGGCGCGGCACAACCTGTGGCAGACCTTCGCCGAGCTGCGCTGTATCCGCGAGGCCATCAGGGGCGGCTGGCTCTGGGAGCTGGTGGAACGCCGCGCCGCCGGTCATCCGGCCCTGCTGGACGCCATGGACACCGTCGCCGGGCAGCGGGCATGGCTGGAACGGTGGGAGCCATTGTCGACGTCACGGGCGTTCATGTACACGGGCCATTTTTCCCTCCGGCGCCCCGTCATAGAGCGGCTGCACCGGCGGCTGCTGGAGCGGTTTCGCTTTCATTTTCCGGTCAGCGTGGTCGTGGATGAGCCCCGGAAGCCGTACACGGTTCATCGCCCGGAGTTGCAGCAGATGGCGGCCAATGTGCTGGTGGACACCTCGCTGGGCCTGCTGCCCCTGGAGCTGGAGGACATGTACCCGGTGGCGCAGTCGGTGTTTCCCGTCCGGCTGGACGCTGGCAGCCGGATGCTGCTGCAGGACTTTAACGAGCATATGCTGGACAGAGTGCCCCGGACGGTCGAGCATTCAGAGGTGGCATGTGACGCCGACGGATTCAACGTCCGGAAGATACGGGCGGTGGCGGACATGCAGTTTGGATGTGGCGCCGCCGACGCATTGTTCGACGGCTCGCTTGAGCTGGTGACCTCGAAGCGGACAGGCAAGGTCAGAAACGTGTTCTGTGACGGCGAACACGTGGTGTCGCTGCGGGCCCGCGACGGCTTGTTCACCCTCAAGATTGCAGGGGCTGCACGGCTGCACGAGGCATTCGATGACCGCCGGCTCTGCATCGTGATGGACGACGAAGCCGTGCCCTACGTCCGGGACGGAAAAAGCGTGTTCGCCCGGTTCGTGGCGGACGCCGACCCGGAGCTGCGCCCCGGCGACGAAGCCGTCGTCGTCGACGAAAACGACATGCTGATCGGCGTCGGCCAGTGCCGGATGAACCGGGATGAGATGCTGTCCTTCCCGCGGGGGATGGCCGCCAAGACCCGGGAGGGCATCCCGGCATAGCCGTTTGTCTATTGTTCCTCGGATTTCCGTATCTGCCGCTCGATGACCTCATAGGCTTTTTTAATGGCGTGCATGGCGCCCCAGCCTTCTTCGCCGGCGATGAACATGCCCCGCGGGGTGGACAGGCGCATCTTGCAGTAGATGGAGGAGATGCCCCGCAGTGTTTCCTTGTGCTCCTTGAGATGCACGTAGAGGTAGCCGTTTCCCAGATACTCCTGGTGGGTCTGCACTGTATCTTCCAGAAAAGCGCGGGCGTCGCGCTTGTCGAACCCGGCGAGGCTGTCGAGCGGCCCAGCGAACTGGATGACGAACGGCGAGGCTTCCTCGCGAGCCAGCGCGGCGATGGGTTCCAGCAGGTCTTTTTTGGTGACGATGCCCTGCACCATGGTGCCCTTGCCTATGAGCATTCCCCTGAGATGGTGGGTGTGCATCCTGTCGATGACATCTGCCAGGGAGCTGTCGGGCGGCATGACGACGAGTTTTTCCATCATGATGCCCTTGACCGGCATTTGCAGGTAATGCTTTTTTTCGCCGATGTATTCCCCGTACTGCTCCAGTCCCTTGGCCTTTTCCTCCGGATGGATGACCCGCTCCACGATGTCGTCCATGGTGATGATGCCCACCGCTTCGTCGTTCTCCACGACGGGCAGCCGGGAGATGTCCTGTTCCTTGAAATACTTTAGGGCTTTGCCCACGCTTTCCTCCGGGGTGATGGTGGTCACCGGGCTGCTCATGTAGGCGTTCACCGGTTCGTCGCCGTACTCGGTGGTGGTGGCTGCTTCCAGCAGGCTGTCGGCGTATACGACGCCCAGCAGCTTGTCGTTGTCGAGCACGGGCAGCATGTAGACGCCGTTTTCCACCATGAGCCGGGCTATCTCCTCCCCCGGCTCGTCGGGCGCCAGCATGGATACATGGGTAAGATATGTCTCGGCTTTGCTGTTCAATGGTATCTTGGCTCGCATGACGTCGCGCTCCCGGAGCAGCCCCCGGTAGCCGGCGTCGTCGGTGACCACCAGGCTGTCGACTGTTTTGAACAGATGGATGGCCTTTGAAATCGGGGTGCCCGCTTCTATCCGGGGAAAGTCTGTTTCGAGCAGGTCACGTGCAGAAACCATGTTTTTCCTCCATATGGTGTATTTCACCGTTGTTTATAAAGATGGTGCGGGAAAAGGAGAGGGGAGGGGAAACAGGCTACCGCTGCCTGATGGCGGCCTGGGCCGCAGCCAGCCGGGCGATGGGCACCCGGTAGGGGGAGCAGCTCACGTAGTCCAGGCCGGCGCCGATGACGAACTCGATGGAGGCGGGGTCGCCGCCGTGCTCGCCGCATATGCCCAGCGACATGTCCTCCTTCGTGCTGCGTGCCTTGTCCACCGCCATCTTCACCAGGGCGCCGACGCCGTCCCGGTCGAGCGTCTGGAACGGGTTCTTCCGGAGGATGCCCTCCCGCTTGTAGCCGTCGAAGAACTTGCCTTCGCTGTCGTCGCGGGAGAAGCCAAACGTGGTCTGCGTCAGGTCGTTGGTGCCAAACGAAAAAAAGTCCGCTATCCGGGCTATCCGGTCGGCGATGATGCAGGCGCGCGGCAGCTCTATCATGGTGCCAATCTTGTAGTCGAGCTCGACGCCAGCCTGGCTGATTTCCTCCGCGGCCACGGAGCGAACCATGTCCTCCACGTGCTGCAGCTCCTCCTCCATGCTGACCAGCGGGATCATGATATGGGGCTTCACGTTGTTTCCCGTCTCCTGCTTCACCCTGGCAGCGGCCCGGATGATGGCCCGGACCTGCATCGCGAAAATCTCGGGGTGGATGATGCCCAGCCGGCAGCCGCGGAACCCCAGCATCGGGTTGGCTTCCTCCAGGTTTTTCACCTTTTTCAGCATCCTGCCCAGCCGGGTCAGATCCCGACCCTCCAGGGAGCGCTCCACCACCTCGCCGAGCAGGTCCTCCCGGGCGGGCAGAAACTCGTGCAGCGGCGGGTCGAGCAGCCGGATGATAACCGGGTAGCCCTCCATGACCTTGAAGATGTCGGCGAAGTCGTTCTCCTGCATGGGCAGCAGCTTGTCCAGTGCCTCCTGCCGCTCGTCAAGGCTTTCGGCGGTGATCATGTCCTGCATGATGGGCATGCGGTCCTCGGCCATGAACATGTGCTCCGTTCGGGCCAGGCCGATGCCCTCGGCGCCAAAAGACCGGGCTTTGGCCGCATCCTCCGGCGTGTCGGCGTTGGTGCGCACCCCGATGGACCGGAACTCCTCGGCCCATTCCAGCAGCGATTCGAACTCGCCTGAGAGCTGCGGGTCCTTCATCGCCACCTGGCCGTCCATGATTTCGCCGGTGGCCCCGTCGATGGTGATAAGGTCGCCTTTGCCGTACTCGCGGTCCTTGAACCAGACCGCCTGGTTGCTGAGGTCGATGGCCGCGTCCTTGCACCCCGTGATACAGGGCTTGCCCATCCCCCGGGCCACGACGGCTGCATGCGACGTCATGCCGCCCCGGGAGGTCACGATGCCCTCAGCCGAGACCAGGCCGTGGATGTCCTCGGGGGAGGTCTCCGGCCTGACCAGGATGACCTTTTCATCCTGCTCCTTGACGAGACGTTCGGCCTCGTCGGGGTCGAACACGATGTGCCCAGATGCGGCGCCGGGCGACGCGTTGAGCCCGGTGGCGATAACCGTCCGCTCCGCATCGGGGTCGATGCGCTTGTGCAGCAGCTGGCTCAGGCTCTCCGGGTCGATGTGCATCACAGCCATCTCCCGGTCGATGATGCCCTCATCTGCCATGTCAACCGCTATCTTGACCGCCGCATCGGCAGTCCGCTTGCCGGTCCGGGTCTGCAGCATCCAAAGCTTTCCCTCCTGGACGGTGAACTCGAAGTCTTGCATGTCCCGGTATTCCTCCTCCAGGATGTCGCTGATGTCCTGCAGCTTTTCATAGGCGTCGGGAATCTGGTCTGCCAGGTCCTCGATGGGATGCGGCGTCCGGATGCCCGCGACGACGTCCTCCCCCTGCGCGTCCAGCAGGTACTCGCCGTAGAGCTTGTTTTCGCCGGTTGCCGGGTTCCGGGTGAATCCCACGCCGGTGCCCGAGTTTTTGCCGGTGTTGCCGAACACCATGGCCTGCACGTTGACAGCGGTGCCCATGTCATCCGGGATGTCGTTTGCCTCGCGGTACCGGATGGCGCGCTCGTTGTTCCAGGACATAAAGACGGCGTCGATGGACATTTTGAGCTGCTGCCAGGGATCCTGCGGAAACGTCTCGCCTCCATCTTTGATGATATGCTTGAAGCGGATGACCAGGTCTTTCAGGTCCCCGGTTTTCAGGTCGGTGTCGTTCTTCGCGCCCACCGACTCCTTGACCTCGGACAACGCCTCCTCGAAGCGGGCGTGCTCGACGCCGAGCACCACGTCCCCGAACATCTGGATGAGCCGGCGGTAGGAATCCCAGGCGAAGCGCTCGTTTTCCGTCTGCCGGGCCAGGCCTTCCACGGAGTCGTCGTTCAGCCCGATGTTGAGCACGCTGTCCATCATCCCGGGCATCGATATCGCGGCGCCGGAGCGCACGGAGACCAGCAATGGGTTGCCGGTGCTCCCGAACGTTTTGCCGAGCTCCTCCTCCATCTTGGCCATGTTGGCCTCCACCGCGTCCATGAACCCGTCGGGGTAGCCGTTGTGCGCTGTGTAATGGTTGCATATCTCCGTGGTGATGGTGAACCCGGGCGGGACAGGCAGCCCGATGCTCCGCATGCGCCCCAGGTTGGCGCCTTTGCCGCCCAGCAGTTCCTTGTCGACGGGTCCTTCGCCGAAATAATAAATCATGTCATGTTCAATGGTATGTTCATTCATATGGTCACCTCTTGCAGCATGGATACAATCCCGGCGGTAATGAGACCCCTGCTTTTTATATTTTTCCCAACTTGTCTCTATAGGGCTCTATAGCTGCCGGGCCACGGGAGGAGCGGGAGGCGGACACGTCTAACTGGAGTGTCCCATGACCGTGAACGTCACCACGCCGAAACCGGATCCCCGCAGTTCCACGTTTTGCTCTCCAGAATAAAACCAGTCAGGGTTGAAATAGCGAAGCTGAGGATAGACGTGGTGCCCCAGTATCTTTATTCCCGTTCCCCAGATGGTATGACGCCCGTGGCCCTTACTCTCGATGTAAATGGTTGCAGAGCCAGTAAAATAGGGGCTCCACTCGGCCTGCACCGACAGGTTCGTGCAATTCTGCGGCGTGGTGAACGAATCCCGCCAGATAGAGATGCCGCAGAGCAGCAGCGTCTTCTCGTACACAATGTAGCCTTCGCCCGCTGGCTGGCCGTGCCCGTGCTCCCCGGGCACCGCCGTGGTGCCGAGGCTGCCCGCGAGGATGATGCCGGTGAGCAGACAGGCCGCGAGGCCGCTCGGTCTCACGGTGCCACCTCCGTCATTGGCTCGCCATGCCGTGCGGTTGGCGGCCACGGCGCCTCGGTAACCTCGACGTGGAAGGTCCCGAAGCAGAAAACTGAGAAAACCTGTATTATCTGCTCGCCGGGTGCAAAGCGGTAATGAGTGTAATAATAACCCCCGGTGCCCAGGATGGGAAAGCCGAGTATCTGGAACGGTGAGCCATATATTGTGTGGTGGGTATCCCATTCGGAATCAATGCTTCTGATATATACGCCGAAGCTGCCGGTCATCATCGGCCCAATGGTCACGTTGAGGCGGACGGACTCGCAGTCCGGCGATGTGGAAAAGCTGTCGTTCCATTCCCACGGTCGCTGCCCGATGATGACGTAATCCCGGGAAAAGATGACGTCGTCTCCATCGACCCCTCCCTCGTCCTTTGGGGATGGCGATGCACCGGCGGTCACGCCAGCGGCTAAGAGAAGAGCCGCGACGGCCAACGTGGCTGTCCTCCACGTCATCATTTCACACTGTCAAACTGGATGATAATATAAGAATCCACCGTTTTTCCCGTGCCGTTCCTGCTACGCCCGGCATCCGTCCGGCAGGTAGTCCTCGGGGTCGAGGTCCATGGGCAGTGGCTCCTTGACGAAGTGTTTTTTGTCCCGGCCGGCCGGGATGGTCAGGTCGAAGCCGAGCTTGGTGGTCTCCCGGGTTTCGATGTCCGATGACGGGTCCAGCGACGAGCCCTTCTCATGCCGGGTGACCAGGTCGCGGTCGCCCTGGAACCGCGTCGCCATCGCCCATTCTATCTGGTCGCTATCATGGATGTCGATGTCGTCGTCGACGACGAACACGTGCTTCATCGAGGAATGCCCCTTGAAGGCGGCTTCGATGGCCTTCTTGCCGTCATCCGCATGCTCCTTCCGGATGCTGACGGCGCCGTGCAGCCAGGAGCAGCCGCCCGGCGTGATATACACGTCGCGGACGTCGCAGACCTTGCTGACCTCGGCGTAGATGGTGGGCTCCCGGGGCATCCCCATCAGGGTCTTGTGCTCCAGCCCGCCGGGCAGCAGGGCATGGAAGGAGGCGCTGGGCCGCACATGGATGCGTTTGACCCGGGCGACCTTCTGCTGGCGGACGATGTCCTCCGTCTCTGTCAGGTCGAGGAAGGGCCCCTCCTCATGTGTCTCACCGGTCATCTCGGCTATCATCACGATTTCGGCCGGGGGCACCATGTGGCCGTCGACCTCCGCCAGCGGCGTTGGCTGCATGGCGTTGGCGATGGCCAGCTCGCTTGTCCCTGTCCCGACGGAGATGGCCGCCGCCACCAAAACGGACATCGGGCAGCCGATGCAGATGGCGAACTCCTGGAGGCCGCGCTCCAGGTAGGTGTGGAAGTCTCGGGGCAGAATGCGCAGCACCAGCCGGTCGCTATCGATTTTCATCATCCGGTGGTAGGAGGCGTTCAGGCCGTATTCGGGGTCGCTTGCGACGACGACGGCTGAGGCGATGTAGGAGCCGCCGTCGCTCCGGTAGTATGTCAGAATGGGCAGGTCGTCGAGGCTGCCCAGCTGCTCATATGGAACACTTGTAGTGTCCGGTTCTTTAGGGTCCTTGATAGCTGCATCGATGGCGTGCAGGATGTCCCCCGGGGCTATCTCGAGGCCGGCGGCGACCAGCTCCCGGGTGGAGGAGACGTTGGCCACCACGGGCATGTCATGTCCCTGCACGTGGCTGAACAGCAGCGGGGTGCCGTCGAGCTGTTTCATCAGGGTGGCTATCTCGTATTCCGTCGACACCTCCCGGTCTATCTCGACGAGGGTGCCGTTCTGCCGTAAAAAGGAGACATGCTCTCTGAAATCCATCGCCGAGATATCGGAGAAAAATTTAAAAGCGTTGGGGTGCCGGGGTGTGAGCTGTCCCCATGATAACAAAACATTTAACTACCGCTGTACTTAATATGCAGTTATTGGTGACGAATATGACCAAGGAGTCAGACGACAACAGTTTAGTGAACGTGAAACGCCGCATCGGGAAGACGCCGCTCATCCGGGCGCGCAACCTGGAAAAAGAGCTCGGTCTCCAAAAAATCTATCTCAAGCTCGAGGGCAACAACCCGTCGGGCGAGCGCAGTGACCGCCTCGCGTATCTCATCATCAAGGATGCGCTCTCCAGGGGCAAGGACACCATCTGCCTGGGCACCTACGGGACGATGGGTGCCTCCCTGGCGTTTCTGTCGCAGAACTTTGACATCAACCTTGTCCTGTATGTGCCCGACAAGAGCACGTTGCTCCGGGCTGACCTGCTCGAGGAGGCTCCCAACATTCGTATCATCGAGCATGGCTCCACCTATGAGGACACGGTGGAGAAGAGCCGGGCTGAGGCTGAGGCGCACGGCTGGTACAATGCCAACCCGGGATTGCAGAACAACTTTTTGGATCTTTTTGCCTTTTCGTATATCGGGCGGGAGATCTGCGAATATCTCGGCGACGAATGCCCGGATACGGTGTTCTGTCAGATGGGCAACGGCGCCTCGGTTTCGGGGCTGCACCTGGGCTTCAAGCAGATGTGGATGATGGACAGGATACGGCGGCTCCCCCGTCTGTATGGGGTCAGCACGTCGGAGGGCAACGCCATCGTTGAATCATTCAGGCAGCGGAGCGACGAGATAATCGAGCTTGACGCCGAGGAGATAGCGTCCAACCGCACCGAGTACAACGCCGACCTGATAAACGCGCGATGCTACAACGGCCAGGATGCATTGAACAGCCTGTATGCCACCGACGGCAGGGCGATGGGGATATCCGATGAGGAGCTCGTGGAGACCGCGGAGCGGTTTGCGGCGCTGGAGGACATCGACTTCAAGGTGGCGAACTCGTTTCCGCTGGCGGCTTTTTTCAGGGAGATCAACGCCGGCAACCTGTCGGATGGCACGCATATCGTTGTGCTCAACGACGGCAAGGTCGACCTGGACATCCGGGTGCTCGAAAAAGATGACCTGTCTATCTCGTTCCGGCGGTTTTTGATGAAGCTCGACGACTGGCTCATCGATTTCTCGGACCCGCTCGACGAGATGGAGGAGGCGGTGGAAAACGCGTTTACCCATGGCTTTGTGCTCGGCGCCTTCTACCAGGGTGTGCTGTCCGGTATTGCCATCGTGTCCGCGACCCGGTTTGACACGTTTTTCCCCCGGTATCATCTGTCGTATATCGCCACGAAGAGGGACACCAAGGGCCGGGGTATTGCCACCGAGCTTTTGCAGCGGGTCATCGACCTGACCCGGGGCGACCTGTCGCTGCACGTTGAAACGGACAACGAGCGGGCCATCAAGCTCTACGAGAAGATGGGCCTCCGGAAAAAATATTACCGGATGATGTACGAGGGCGAGGTCATCACGTAGCCGGCGGGTGCCGTCGATGTCGAAGGTGCTGGTCGCCGGTGTATGTGAGAGCGCGGGCAAGACGAGCGTGGCCTGCGCCGTGCTTTCTTTTCTGCGGCGGCGGGGGCATCGAGACCTGCGGGTTCAAGCCCAGGGCGGGTCATTCGTTCTGGTATGACCATGGAATGGTGCGGGAGACGCTGCGGGAGGGCCGCCTCTACGGCCATGACGCCGCCATGCTGCGGCGGTATTCGTCGGGGTCGCTGCCCGAGGAGGATGTCAACCCGGTGCATCGGCTCTGGCCGGAGCGCGCTCGCGGTGCCTTCCCTGGCTCTGTGCCGTCGTTTATCGCCGACCGGGTGACGCTGCCGGGGGAGGAGATGCTGGTGGTGAACGCCACCGTGTCCGGCGTTGACGACGCGGTGGACATGGTTCGCCGGGGGAGCCGCGCCACCGTACGGCGGGAGATAACGTCGCTTGAGGAGTACAACCGTCTGGCCCGGCGGGAGTACGTCGATGCGGTGGCCGCTGCCGCCGAACGGGCTGGCGAGGCCGGCGATTGCATGGTCTGCGAGAGCTACGCCCGGGTGGCGCTCCCCTGGCAGGATTGCAGGCCGGACGTGGTGCTGGTGGTGACCCCGGGCCGGGTCTCCGCGTATGACGGCGCCGCCTACCGGGATGCCGTCTCGCTTGTCCAGTTTCGGGAGGCGATGACGGACCGGGCTGTCGAGCTGCTACAGCCGCTTGGCAGGGCCCGGCTGCCCCCGGTTGCCGGTGACGTCGTCGGGGAGCTGGCGGAGCTGTCGTGCTGGCGTGAGCTGCTGGCCGGGCTCCTCTGAGCATCGCATGGCTTAAATAGCCCGTGTTGGTTCTGATGTGATGGGACCGCGCAGACATCGACGGGGCCGGCGGCGATGCCAGCGGCGGGTCACCGGGTCGCCGTCTGCATCGTTTTTTGTTCCCCGGGGCGCTGCCGGCGGGGAGCCGGTGCACCTGTACATCGAGGAGTTTGAGGCGCTCCGGCTGGTTGACCTGGAGGGCATGACGCAGACTGAGGCGGCCGTGGAGATGGGTATTTCGCAGAAGACGCTGTGGAAGGATTTGAAGCAGGCGCGGATGAAGGTGGCGGAGGCCATTGTCAACGGCAGGCCGATTGAGATTGAGACGGGCTACGAAAACGACGACGGCTGAAGATAAATGTTATATAAAACCTTAAATTTACAACGCGGCAGGCAGCAATAGCTTAATATAACTGCCAATCTTAACAGGAGTAGAACCACAATGGCACAGGAAATCATGTTGCGTGTTTCGGAAGCGCTCGCCCAGGATGTCGGCTCGGGCAGAGCCCGCCTGGACGGCAAGACGCGCATTTCTCTGGACGTCACCCCTGGGGACATCGTCGAGATAAAGGGCAACAATACGACGGCCGCCGTGGTGTGGCGGGCCCGCCCCATCGACGAGGGCAAGGGGCTCATCCGCATCGACAATCTCACAAGGAAAAACGCCGACGTCGGCATGGGCGACAAGGTCATGGTCCGGAAAATCGAGCCGCCGATCGCCGAAACGGTGGTCATGGCCCCGGCGATATCCAAGGGCCAGAAGATACAGTTTGGCCAGGGCATCGAGCACCTGGTCAAGCGCGGTCTGCTCAAGCGGCCGGTGAGCCAGGGTGACACCGTGGTCATCCCCGGCATCGCGCTGTTCGGCAACTCGCTGCCGTTCGGCGTGCTCAAAACATCTCCCAAGGACGTCGTGGCCATCGGCGAGAAGACCGAGGTGGAGGTCCGTGAGGAGCCCATCAAGGAGGGCATGCTGGAGGCACCCGAGGTCAGCTACGAGGACATCGGCGGCCTCGAAGGCGAGATCATGAAGATACGGGAGATGATAGAGCTCCCCCTCAAGCACCCTGAGCTGTTCAAGCGCCTGGGTATCGACCCGCCGAAGGGCGTCCTGCTGCACGGTCCGCCGGGCACAGGCAAGACCCTGATCGCGAAGGCCGTGGCCAACGAGTCGGGCGCCAACTTTTTCACCATCAACGGCCCCGAGATCATGAGCAAGTTTTACGGCCAGAGCGAGGAAAACCTCCGCAAGACGTTCGAGGAAGCGGAGAAAAACGCGCCGGCCATCGTGTTCATCGACGAAATCGACGCCATCGCCTCCAAGCGGGAGGAGGTCCACGGGGAGGTGGAACGCCGCGTTGTCTCCCAGATGCTCACGCTGATGGACGGGCTCAAGGGACGGGGCAACATCATCGTCATCGGCGCCACCAACCGGGTTGACTCTCTCGACCCCGCCATCCGCCGCCCCGGCCGCTTCGACCGGGAGATCGTCGTCGACGTGCCCGACCGGCAGGGGCGCAAGGAAATCCTGGAGATACACACCCGGGGGATGCCCAAGGCGGAGGACGTCGACCTCGACCAGCTGGCGGACAACACCTACGGCTTCGTCGGCGCTGACCTGGCGTCGCTGGCCCGGGAGGCCGCCATGAACGCGCTCCGGCGCTATCTCCCGGAGATAGACCTGGATGAGCCCATACAGACCGAGGTGCTGGAGAAGATGCAGGTGCTGATGAAGGACTTCCGGGAGGCCCATCGTTCCATTGAGCCGTCGGCGCTCCGCGAGGTTATGATCGAGATACCCAAGGTGGGCTGGGTCGACGTCGGCGGTCTCGACGAGGTCAAGGAGCGGTTGAAGGAGGCGGTGGAGTGGCCGCTGTCCAACCCCGAGCGGTTCACCCGCCTCGGTATCAAGGCGCCGCGCGGCATCCTGCTCTACGGTCCGCCCGGCACGGGGAAGACGCTGCTGGCCAAGGCCGTGGCCAATGAGTCCAACGCAAACTTTTTGTCCATCAAGGGGCCCGAGGTCTTTTCCAAGTGGGTCGGCGAGAGCGAGAAAGCCGTCCGTGAGCTGTTCAAGAAGGCCAAGCAGTCTGCGCCCTCCATCATATTCCTCGACGAAATCGATGCGCTGGCGCCGCGCCGTGGCTCCCATGAAGGCTCACGGGTGACCGACACCGTGGTCAACCAGCTGCTCACCTCGATGGACGGCGTTGAGAGCATGGACGACGTCGTGGTCATCGGCGCCACGAATAGGCCCGACATCGTCGACCCGTCATTCCTTCGTCCCGGCCGCTTCGACGAGCTCATCCATGTCCAGCAGCCCGATCAGAAGGCCCGCGAGGAGATCTTCCGCATCCATACCAGGGAGATGCCGCTCACCGAGGACGTCGACATCGCCGCTCTGGCGGAGATGAGCGAGGGCTTCGCCGGCGCCGACGTCCAGTCCGTCTGCCGTGAGGCCGCCATGGTGGCGCTGCGGGAGGACAGCGAGGCCACCGAGGTTGCCAACAAGCATTTCATGGAAGCCTTCGAACACGTCCGCCCCTCGCTCGACGAGGAGATGGTCCAGTACTACAGGCAGATCTCCGACAAGCTGGGCAAGGGCGTCGCCAAGCAGGAGATGGCCAAGGGCATGGAAGTCATGTAAACGGCGTTGAGCCATCCGTTGGTCGACGTACAGCCTATCAGAGGGAGAGCGATAAATATTTAAAAGGCTATGGCATTTACTAGTTGGAGGCAAGAAACCATGCAAACACAAAAAGGTAAAAAGATATTGTTTGGAGCCATAGCAGTGGCAGCGCTCATGTGCCTCGCAGGCGCAGTGCCCGCCATTCAGGCTTCGGAGAATTCAACAGGCGAATCAGGCACGATAACCGTTGAAGCGATCCATGAACCGGTCCCGGCAGCCAAGGGCATGCAGGGCAACGTCCAGGTCACCACGACCGACGGCCCGGACATGCATCCCGACCTGGCACTGGCGCACGGCACGACGGTCATCGCGTACAACACGCAGGCGAGCACGTTTTCAGCGCCCGTGGGCGTAGCGTATTCGGCTGACGGCGAGTCATGGACACAGGCGCTCGAGTTCAACTCTGCGGACTTCACGTCCGGCTCCGGTCTGCTGCGCTCACCTGACATCGACTACAGCTCGACGATTGACAGCTTCTACCTGACGATGGTCGACCCGCAGGCCGAGCAGTACAACCACGAGGTAGCGGTCATCCCGGGCGACATCGCCAACGCGCAGGACGCGGTCTGGTGGGGTATCTCAGGTACCACCAGCGAGGGCTACAGGGAGGGCGCTCAGATGGTGCTGGACCGATGGCTCATTTCCATTGAAATCGACGACGGCTTCGCTCCCCGGAACCCCGGCCTGATGTATGTTACCTACAGCGAGGACGAGGACAACTTCCTGTTCCCCAACGAGTATGAGAGCGGCTGGGCGGCCGGCTTCTACTACGACGGCGGCTCCGTTCTGGAGACATCCCCGGCATATTATCCGGAGATGGCCGTCGGCGGCGACTACATGTACATGGTGATGGAGCATACCAACGACTCGACCGGCAACCAGGAGGTCGCCTACAAGCGGACGACCACCAATCTCAATCCCAACTCGGAGCCGTTTCTGTTCCTGTCGGGCGGCGGCCCGGGCGGCATGGACAAGTATGCCGATATCGAGGTGTGGCCGCAGCAGATGTATCTGGCCAGCGGCGAGCTGTATCAGGCTGAGGACCCCGATGTTTCGGCGTCCGGTGACAACGTGGCCGTGGTATATGCTACCACGGACAACAACTTCGGTGACTACGACATACACTGCAAGTACAGCAGCGACGGCGGCGAAACATGGGATACCAGCGTCGTGGCCGACAACCATCCCGCGGACGATACGACCCCTGCTGTGTATGTAGGCGGCAACAACGTCTACGTGGCCTACGTCAGCGATAACAATCTCTATCTCGCGGAGTCAGAGGACGGCGGCGCCACCTGGAACGAACCGGAGCAGGTCAACGACGAGGATGGCACCGTGGTGGCTGAGCCGCAGGCGGTCTGCGTCGACTCCGGCGGCATCGCCTGGGTGGACAACCGCGACGGCAACAACAACATCTACTATGCACCGCTGCCGATTCCGGTCCTGACTGTTCCCGGTATCACGGGCGGCATGGGTGTCACGGCGACCGTGGCCAACGACGGGACGGCTCCGGCTGAGAGCATCGACTGGACTATTTCGCTCAGCGGACCGGTCTTTGTCGGTGCAGAGGCCAGCGGCACCATAGACACTCTGGCTGCGGGCGAGAGCACCACCATCAGCACCGGCTTCGTGCTGGGCATCGGCCCCACGACCATATCGGTCAACGCGGGCGGCGCCACCGGCAGTGCAAGCGGCTTCGTGCTCGGACCGCTGGTACTGGGCCTGTAAGGCCATCTTTCCCTCCTCCCTCTTTTTTCTTTTTTCTACAAAGCTAGAGTATACAGTCGGTAAATTTTTAAAAGGCTGTTTGATGTAGAGATGGGAGGCTAGACAATGCAACCTAAAAAAATAGTTTTGAGTGTGGGAATAGCTGTACTGCTGACGATGATGGCAGCGATACCGATGATATCGGATGCTGACGACGATGAAATGGCGCTGCAGTTCGATGACGCGGAGCGGATTCCGCTTGACCTGAAGCCAATGGGTACCCTGACAGCGGGTTTACAGGAAAACGTGCTGCTGACCCCGGACAGTCCAGAAGACGACATGATTCCCCGGATTACCCTGGATGGCGACGGCAACATAGGCGTGGTCTGGACCCACATGATGGGGGCCCTGTTAGCGGATGCCGGGCTAACATATTCGTCGGACAACGGCGCCACGTGGACCTCGTTGCTTTTTGGATTTGAGGGGTTGGCCTGGTATGCCGACATGGCCTATTTCGACGGCACCCGGTATGAGGGTCCCGATTTCGAGGGATTCTGGATGGAATGTCTGGAGCGGACCACCGATGGCGGCTACTTTGCCCTCATCCCGGATGTCACCGACGAGGAATCCTGGGAGGCCTACCAGTGGACCGAGGGCAGCAGGCCGGGTGCCACCTGCCTCAACCTCGAGGATGACATGTGGTATTACATGCATTACTACGACTATGCGCCCGGTCCGGTTGTGGCGATGATAAACGACGACCAGAATATGAACCAGGGGCTGGAGCTGTGGTGGGAGTCGGCCGGTGACGACCTGGGCAGCATCGTTTCCAACTGGGACGCCGAGGGTGGCCCCGAGGGCCCGTACCAGCCCGCTCAGGATATCGAGACGGCTGCCGTGCACGATGCCGACCCGGGCTGGGACAGCGAAGGCGACTTCTTCTACGTGGTCTGCCAGTCCAATCTTGAGGACAACGCAAAGGTCCTGTTCAAAAAATGTATCCCGGTCGTCGAGAGCGACATCGAATATGCGGAGGATTCCTATTTCATCGATGGCGGAAACGATGCGGGCTACGATGCGGCTCATCCCAGTGTGGAGGCGTCCGGAGACCGCGTGGTGGTCATCTATATGGCCAACGACAACGTCTACGGTGACTGGGACATCCGCTGCAAGTACAGCTCCGACGCGGGGGAGACCTGGGATACCACCTCTGTGGCAAATGAGGGACAGGTTGACGAGACATATCCGGCGGTCTACATGAGCGGCAGCACGGTCTATGTTGCCTTTGAAAAAGAAGGAAACCTGTATTTCACGGAGTCCACCGACGGCGGCGCCACCTGGGAGGAGCCGGTTCAGATGAACGAGGAGGACGGCACGGTTGTATCCGAGGAGAACGCTATCGACATCCACGGCAGCGGCATCGTCTGGACGGACAACCGGAACGGCGACAAGGACGTCTACTACGCGCCGGTGCCGGCGCCGCAGCTGAACGTGGAAAGCATCACGGGCGGCATGGGTGTCACCGCCACGGTGTCCAATACGGGGACGGAGGACGCCAGCAGTGTGGCCTGGACCATCGACCTGTCCGGCCCGGTGTTCGTCGGCAGCCATGCGGAGGGCACCATTGACAGCCTGGCGGCGGGCGACAGTGAGACCATCAGCTCCGGCTTCGTGCTGGGCATCGGCCCGACCACGATATCGGTGGCTGCTGGTGGCGCAGAGCAGACCGCCAGCGGCTTCGTGCTCGGACCGCTGGTACTGGGCCTATAGCTATAGCCGCCTTTTCCCTCTTTTTCCCATTTTTATATCATTTTGCCTATATTACATATAATTGACGTTAATTATTTAAAAGGGGTTGTGATTACTTACCCGGAGGCACGATAGGCATGAAACAGATAAGCAGAACCCATATTTTGGGGGCAGTCCTCATTGCTGCCCTGTTGACCGTTCCCGTGAACATCGCCATGGGCGATGCCGGCACCGACAAAAATACACCACTCCCCGCATTCTCCACCGGCGCACCGGACAATCCACAGGTCGCGACGGGTCCGATATGCCGGGCGAAGCCGGTCGAGGCCACCGTGGTCCAGCCGACGGTGCTGAACGAGAACGGCGACGTGCAGATAACGAGCGAGACCACCGACCAGCTGCACCCGGCATCGGTCGCCTCGTCAAACGGCGACATCATGGCCATGTACGAAAACTATGAGTCGCTCATGACCGGCGACATCGGCATTGCCACCTCGACCGACGGCCAGACGTGGACCAGCGCTGGCACCATCCAGGTTCCAGACTACCGGGAGCGATATCCGGCACTGGACATCGTGCGGGGCAACAAGGGCATCGGCACCTTTGCCTCGGATCCCCGGGACACCGTTTTCTATTATCTCGACATGGCGGACGTCGGCGACGTCGGCTCCATGAACATATCGGGATACGACTGGGGAAGCAGCGGCTACACCAACCCGCAGATGGCCAGCGTCGCCGGCTACGGGCTCTCCGAAAAGCCGACCGCCTATTTCAACGGCCTGTTTTCCTACAACGTCGACGTGGCCACGTCGAGCGCCGAGGAAGACCACAGCTTCACCTACCAGTTCTACGCTCAGGACGAAGGCTACGCGCAGCTTATCTACTGGCACGGATTCGGCGACGACCTGTACAACATCTCCGCCGACATAGACCAGAAAACCGGCCACGCCTACTGGGTGATGGAGGGCTACAACGAAACCAACCCGGAAAACTTCCGCGTCAGGATGTTCTCCTGCTACATCGACCCCGAGCTCGGCGGCGACTGGTGGAACACGGACTACAACTTCGGCTACATCAATGACTCCATCCACCCCGACGTGTCGGCGGCGGGCGGCATCACCTACCTGGCCGTCGAGCACATAGAGGGCGGATTCAACCACAACATCCTCTGCTACCTTTCCACCGATGACGGGGCCACCTGGGAGGCCGTCGAAGTGGCAGCCACCATGGACCAGGAAACAGACCCGACCATCGTCGCCTATCCGGGCGGCTCGGCCAGCTGCGTGTATACCAAGAACGGCGACCTCTACGTCTCTCACACCACCGATGCAGGAGCCACCTGGAGCGACCCCGAGCAGCTCAGCGAGTCAGGCGCGGTCCGACCCGGGTTCGGGAGCGCCGACATCTCGTCGGGCGGCCACGTCGTATGGCAGGACGACCAGAACGGCAACGCCGACATCTACTACGACAACGCCGGGGTGCCCGGTCCCCTGCTGTCCATCATAGATGTCTCGGGCGGGTTCGGCATCACGGCGACGGTGGCCAACAGCGGCACGCAGGCTGCGGAAGACGTCGAGTACACGATTTCGTTCGACGCGCTCATAGGCGGCACCGAAAAGACGGGCACCGTTACCGTTCCCGTGGATGGCGAAGTCGAGGTGAAAAGCGGCTTCATCGTGGGTCTTGGACCGGCGGACATATCGGTGGAGGTGGGCGGTGTTTCTGCGTCGGCCAGCGGCTTCGTGCTCGGCCCGTTCGTCCTGGGCCTGTAGCCCACCTTTCTCCTTCTCTTTTTTTTGTTAATTTTACCTTTATCCTGTATATGGTTGACGGTAAATATTTAAATTGGGGAGGCATTACCTAAGCGGAGGCTAGATAGCCATGAAAAAAGCTTTAGCACTCGGAATCGTTCTCCTGTTTATTGCAGGTGGACTGGGAACCGCACAGGTTATGACCCAACACAGCGAAGACATCCATGCCGTTGTAGGGCTAAATTGTACTTAACCCGACATTTCCAATATTTCATTTCTGACTTCGATGAACTTATGGAAATGGCGGGAGTATTGGATTATG
>JAWOAW010000053.1:0-18595 GCA_046498345.1 Thermoplasmatota archaeon | reverse complement strand
CATCGGTGAACTCCTCCGGGGCAACGATGAGCAGATCATACGCGTCGGCGGTGAGCAGCGGCTCAGCCGGCCGTTCAACGGTCACGGTGACATCGATGCTGTCCACATGGTGCAGCTCGTCGGCCTGCGGGGCATACCGGGCGGGAAACGCCTGCAGCGTGAGAAACGTGACATGCTCGCCGTGGTGCAATCCGGCGCTGGTCTCCCAGCGTACCCAGTCAGCGGGATACAGCCCATCGCGCTCGTACACCGGGCCTTTCTCGTGTATCACCGCGGCATTCTTCACGTTGAGCGGCGTCGGCTTCGGCGCCGGCGCAATGGTGCCGTCAAGCCGCCGCGATGACACGTCACCGACCGAAACCTCGACATCTTCTATGGCGGTCCCCAGGGGAAACGTCATCGTATGTGTCGTGTAGGGCAGCATGGGCTCGCCCTCGTGCTGCACCTTCATGCAGCCGTCGACGTCGACCTGGAGCCAGTCGCCCGCCGGCATGACGGACAGTTGCCCGAACTGGAACATGGTCGCCTTGGTCGGAGATGCATCGCCATCAGATTCGACGGCGGGCAGCACCGGCAGCATCAACGCGCTAATGACGATACAAACAATTATTTTTTTCATATTATCAGGGTCCTTTTCTGGTCATCGTTCGGGGAAAGGGAATGGTGTCCTTGATGTTGTCGAGGCCGCATATCCAGGCCAAGACGCGCTCCACGCCGACGCCGTAGCCCGAATGCGGCACCGAGCCATACCGGCGGAGGTCGAGATACCACTGATAGTTGTCTATATCCTCGCCCTCCTCCTGCAGCGCCCGGATGAGCTCGTCGACGTCCGTGGAGCGCTGGCTGCCGCCCACGATTTCGCCGTAGCCCTCGGGGGCGATCATGTCGAAGCACAACGCCTCGTCGGGCTGCTCGGGGTTGGCGGGCTTGTAGAAGGCCATCGCCTCCTTTGGATAATGGGTGACCACCACCGGGGTGTCGAACTCCTCCATCAGCTCTTTTTCCTCGATGGTCCGCAGGTCCTTGCCGAACTCGATGTCCACGCCCCGCCCGTGCAATATCTCCAGGGCCCGTCGATACTTGATGGTCGGCCATTCCCGGTCCAGCATCGCCCGCAGCGGCGCCGCATCGCGGCCCAGTGTTTCGAGGTCGCTCTCATGCTCGTCGAGAATGCGCCGCAGGATAAACTTGATTTCCTCCTTCGCCATCTCCGTCACCTCGTGCAGGTCCATCCAGGCGGCCTCCATCTCCGCCATCCAGAACTCGCTCAGATGCCGGCTGGTCTTCGATTTCTCCGCCCGGAACGTGGGCGCCATGTCGTAGACGCGCTCCAGGGCGAACACGGCCGCCTCGGCGTAGAGCTGCCAGGACTGCGACAGATAGGTAACATCATCATAATAGTCCACCTCGAACAGGGTGGCGCCGCCCTCGCACTGGCCGGGCTGCAAAATCGGGGGATGAAACTCGTAGAAATCATGGCTGCGGAAAAACTCGTGGATGGCACCGGTCATGGTATGCCGTATCTTCATGATGGCGGTCATTTTCCGGCTGCGCAGCCAGAGATGCCGGTTGTCCAACAGATGCTCCATGCTCTGGTCCTCGGCGATCGGGAAATCCTCGGCAAAGCTGACGACATGGAAGCGCGTGGCATGTATCTCCCGGCCGCCGGGCGCCCGCTTGTCCTCGTGGATGGTGCCCTCCACCTGGACGGATGACTCGATGAGCGCGTTTTTGGCGCCCTCGAAGTCCTCGTCGGGAAGCGACGACTGCTCCGCGATGACCTGGATGATGCCGCTTTCATCCCTGACGACGACGAAGGCCAGGCCGCCGCTGCTCCTGGTGCGGTAGATCCAGCCCCGGATAGCCACGTCGTCATCCTCGCTTTTTTTGAGCGCTTCAGAAATCTTGTCGTAGGCTGGCATTGACGTTTAAAGCACCGCCTGCATAAAATGTTTTTGTATGGTAAAACATTTGTAGGCCCAGGCATATTGAGGCGTATGGCCCGTGTCTACTCTCCGTCGCGCATCGCCGCCTATGAGAACTGCCCGCTGAAGTTCAAGTACCGCTACGTGGACAAAAAACCGGCGATGCGGGCCACCATCGAGGCGTTCCTGGGGCGCCGGGTGCATGAAGCGCTGGAAAAGCTCTACCGGGACATGCAGTTCCAGAAGACGCCGTCGCCGGAGGATCTCGTCTCGTTTTACCATCGGCAGTGGGAGAAGGAGATGGACGACAGCATCTGCGTGGTGAAAGACGGCTACCGCCCGGGGAACTATCGGAAGATGGGGGAAAAATACATCCGGCAGTACTACCGTAGCCATGAGCCCTTCGACGACGGGGCCACCATCGCCCTGGAGCAGCGCGTCCGGTTTCCCATCGGAGACGGCTACTCCATCATGGGCTACATCGACCGGCTGGCCGACAACGACGGCACATATGAGGTGCACGACTACAAGACGTCGCTGACGCTGCCGACGACCGATGATATACACCAAGATAGGCAGCTGCCGCTCTACGCGCTGGCCGTCCGGCACATGTACGAGGACGCCGAGCAGGTGGAGCTGGTCTGGCATTACGTCGCCTTTGACAAGGAGCTGCGCGTCCGGAAGAGCGACGAGGAGCTGCAGGCGGTCAAGCGGGAGACCCTGCAGGCCGTCAGGGACATCGAGACGGCCATCCGGCAGGGTGACTTTGAGCCGCGGGAGTCGGGGCTCTGCCCGTATTGCGAGTATCAGCCGCTCTGCCCCCTGTTCAAGCACAAGTACCGGGTCGACGAGCTGCCGGCGGAGGACGCCCGGGAGGAGGATGGCCGGGCACTGGTAAACCGCTACGCGGAGCTGAAAAACAAGATAGCGGAGCTCGAGCAGCTCAAGGACGATGTCAAGGAACGGCTGGTGCGCTACGCGGAGAGCAACGACGCGCAGTATGTCTACGGCAGCGACCGTATCGCCAACGTCAAGGTCTACCACAATCCATGGTTTCCCAACACGGACGACCCCGAGCGGGAGGAGTTCGAGGCGCTGCTGCGGGAGCTGGGGCTCTACGACGAGTACACCCGGCTGGACACCTTTGCCTTGTCCAAGGCCTTCCAGAAACACCAGCTGCCCGATGACGCCGCCAAAAAGCTGGAGCCATATGTGACCACCAGGACCGTGGAGCGTGTCTACCTCAGGCAGCGCGACCGGGACTGATTTTTTGGCGGGTTGGCAACCTTCATATAGCATCGCCGTGATGGCGAGCCATGAGCTGGATAGAGACCATCGACGACGAGGATGCCACGGGAGAGCTCAAAGAAAGCTATGACAGGGCCCGGGACCGGCGGGGCAAGCTGTCCAACATCATGCGGGTGCAGAGCCTCAACCCTGAGGCGTTGCAGGCGCATCTCGACCTCTACATGTCTGTCATGTTCGGCCCGTCGGGGCTCTCGCGGATGGAACGCGAGCTCATCGCCCTGGCGGTGTCGGCGGCCAACGGCTGCCCCTACTGCGTCCGGCATCATGCGGAGGCGCTCCAGCATTACTGGGATGACGAAGGGCGGGTGCAGCGGTTCGTCGACGACCCCGCCGCGGTTGACCTTTCGGAGCGGCGGCGATGCATGGTCGAGTATGCACGAGCCCTGACCCTGCAGCCGAGCGAGATATGCGAGGATGCGGTTACGCGGATGCGGGAGCAGGGACTGTCGGATGAGGACATCCTGACGGTCAACCTCGTCGTCAGCTATTTTAACTTCGTGAACCGTATCGCGCTGGGCCTGGGCGTCGAGTTTACCGAGGAAGAGGCCAGCGGCTACCGCTACTGATTCATGCTATCTTGATGAGCTCCTGCTCGGCGAGGGCTTCGTTGCCGGCGCCGTCGAACACGTAGGCCCGTATCTTGCGTATGCCGGCCGAGCGGTGGCCGGTCCACGTCCATTCATATGGCTCCATGGTGTCCGTGAACCGTTTTTCCCCGTGGCAGCCGAAGCCAATCCAGAACTCAACCCGGTCGATTCCCGATTCCTCGTCCCATGCGTCAGCGGCGATGGTCAGGGTGCCGATGGCCACGGTTCGGCCCGCCAGGGGCATGACGTCGCGGTCGAACAGGTAGAGACGGCCGTCCACCGGCCGCTCCAGGGATACCTCCGGCGCGGTGGAATCCCCTGCCCGTACCGCATGGGCTCCGAGCGGGATAGCACCTGAAAGCAGGAACAGGATACAGACGGCAACAACGGGATACTGTTTCATCACTGCATACATCACAGCGTTTTATAAAAACGTTGAGGGCGTCGAAAAACTATATAAAAACGGCGGCGATGTTCTGGCATCCATGCATACAGCTTCCAACCCCAGGCTTCTTTTTGCCGTAGTGACGGTCGGCATGCTGCTGGGAGCCGGCGTCACCGGAGCCATCAGCCAGGGATCGGGACCACCAGCGCTGTCCACATCCGTGGAGACGGTGATGGACGGGGTCAACGAAAGCGCCATCCGGGGGTACATCGAAACCATCCAGGGCTACGGCCCGCATACCACGGGGTCGGACGCCTGCCGGGAGCTCAAACGGTACCTGGCCGGCGAACTGCGCGGGGCGGGCCTGCAGGTGTCGCTGCACAACTGGACGCGGGGCGGCTACCAGGGGCAGAACATCGTCGCCACCCTGCCCGGCATCCGGCCAGACGGAGACATATTCATCGTATCTGCACACTATGACAGCGCGCCTACCTCGCCGGGCGCCGACGACGACGGCTCTGGTGTGGCCGCATGCCTGGCCATGGCGCATGCCCTGAGCGGCTATAGCTTCAACGCCACCGTGCGCTTCGTCCTGTTCTCCGGGGAGGAGCAGGGCACGCTTGGCAGCCTGTCCTACGCCCGGGACATGTACCATGGCGGGGAGCGCATTACGGGCGTGTTCAACCTGGACGGCATCGGGCACAATGAGACGGCGAGCGGGGCCCACAAGGTCATCGTGTACGAGGAGGCGTCGTCGGCCTGGCTCGGTGCGGCGCTTGACGACGTAGCTGCCTTGCATCCGGAGCTGGCGATAACGCCGGTGCGGCTGCCGAACACCGGGTACAGTGACCATAACTCGTTTCTCGCCTACGGCTACGAGGCGCTGCAGCTGGAGGAATACGAGTACAACGACCGGTTTCATACCCCGAACGACACCATCGACCGGGTGAACACGGCTTACGTGACCCGTATCGCCCGGCTGGTGGCGGGCAGCCTGGTGACGCTGGCCGAGAACGGCAAGGCGGTGCAGGCGTCGTTTGTGTCGCCGGAGCGTGACGCGCTATACGTGTTCGGCGCGAAGCTGCTCACGCTTGACCGTGGCTTCGTGCTCGGCCTTGGACGGCTCACGTTCACCGTCGAAGTGACGGCCGGCGACCCGGTGGAGGAGGTCACGTTTTATCTGGATGGCGGCGAGCAGCACGTCGACCGGGATGCCCCCTATGAGTGGACCTGCCGGCAGCTGCTGCTCTGGAACCACCGGGTAGCGGCCACCGTGGACGCCGGAGATGGCAGAGACGTCGTCGAGATGGACGTCGGCCTGCACATGCTGTAGCATCATGTCCACGGCGCAGACATGCAGAGATGTCGTCGCCCGGCTGGAGTCGCTGGGCAGCCGGGAGAACGTCAAGGGAATGCAGCGCCACGGCGTCACCGGCCGGGCGTACGGCGTCCGTATCCCTCGAGCCGTTCCAGGAGCAGCCGGGCGGAGTCGGCGGCGCAGTTCACGGCGACGCCTTTTCCCTCGGTGGAGTCGCCGACCAGATAAAAGTTTTTGAGGGGCGTTGCCACCGACGGCTTCGGGTTGTCGATGGTCTTCGCCACGGCGTCCAGATGCCATATCGACGGGTAGAGCGCCCAGTCCAGCCTGTCTCGGTAGCCAGGGATGAGCCGTTCCATGTTGGCGTCCAGCATGTCCCGCAGGCGCCGCAGGGTTGCATTGTCGCGGGCTTCCCCGGGTGTGCAGATAATGTAGGCCTGCACCAGCATCCGGCCCGGCGGCGCCATCCCCGCCCGGGGATGCGACGGCTTGAAGTCGATCATGCCCGCGGCATCGTTTCCCTCGACGTGGGCGTCCCGTTCGATGAACGCGTAGGCCCGCCCCATATGGCGGTCGGGAACACCGGCGAGGGCGTACCAGGCGCAGAGGCTGCCCGTTCCCGTCAGCCTTTCAATGTAGCCGGCCCATTCCGGGGGAAAGACGTCCCGGGGGACAATGGAAAACGTGTCCTGCACCGGCAGATTGCTGACCACCAGGTCGTAGTCACGCCGCTCGTCCGCCACGACGGCGCATGCTTCGCCGTCCTCGACGACCACCTCCCGTACCTGCCGGGGGATGATACGGCCGCCGTGCCCGCGGAGCCAGCCCGCCATTTTTTCGGCGATGGCACCGATGCCGCCCACCGGGTAGGCCACGGGATGCGAGCCCATGAGCTCCCGCTGCGCCCAGAAGGTCTCGCCGGTCGAAATGCGCTGCAGGTCGTTGACCGTGGTGATAAGCCGGGGGAACAATTCCAGGGTGAGCCGCATCTTGCCCCGCCCGTATTTCTGGATGGTATCCGACATGGGCACGTTTTCCAGCGCCTGTATGGTCTGCCTGCGTGACAGCAACAGCTGCATGATACGGGGCAGCATCCTGACCTTGTCCCACGTGGAAAGATAGGGGTAATCGACGGTGTCGCCGATGTAGCCCAGGCGGGAGCCGATGAGCTCCTGCTTGATGTCAAGCGATGAGAGCACCTGCATGGGCGCCGCATTCTCGCCGCCGCCCATCAGATGGAAGCCCAGGTCGAAGCGGTAGCCCTCCAGCCTGCCGTCGAAGACATCGTCCAGTGACGGCTCGGCGAACGGCACCGCCATGTCAAAGCGGCTCAGCAGCCGGAGGTATTCCTCCCGGGACATGCTGCCATCGATGGTCATCGCCCGGCCGCCCACTATCGCTTCCCTTTCGTACACGTCGACCTGGTATCCCTGACGGCGGAGCAACGCCGCCGCCGACAGTCCGCCGATGCCAGCTCCGATCACTGCGGCATGCATCTTACATCTCCGGCTGAAAGGCACGAACACCGGCCAGCGGGGAAAACACGATATACCATGCCACGGGCAGCACCGCCAGCCCAACGGCGGCGGGCACGCCGACCTCGCCCATCAGCATCACCGGGACAACGGCGTAGCGGAGAAACGATGCACCGGCGATAAGCCGCCGGATCAGCGAGCGGTCGAACCGCCGCAGACGGAGCAACCTGGCCTCGATGAACAGCACCCCGGCCAGCATCACCGCCAGCAGCACCAGCTGCCACAGCTCATATGAGACATCATACATAAAGGGCACAAACACCAGGACAGCCGACGACAGCCGGATGCCCAGGCCAAATATCTGAAACGCAGGGGGAATCGACAGACGGCTGCCATGCACAGAAACGCCGGCCACCCGCGCGAGATTCTCCACGCCCATCAAGGGATCATGGTCGGCGTCCTTGATGCCCCCCTCCACCGCGTTCATGTGCAAGGTCTGGTTGAACGTCAGCACAAAGACCACCCAGGTCAGCAGCGTCGGCCGGGCAAAGGCCAGAGCGCCAAACAGAAACGTCACGGCCATCGCCAGCGCCACAAACAGGTCGGAGCCCGCGATCTTTTTCCCATACAGATTATAGACGGTGCCCAGCCCCCAGGCCACCGCAAACATGGAAAGCGCCATCATCTTCCGGTCGCCCAACAGGGTGCCATGCCAGAGCAGCGCAACCAGAAAAAACGCCAGGATGAGCGTGACAAAGCAGACCAGGACCGCGCTCGTCCTCGATATGGCGCCGCTCACCAGGGGCTTGTCCCGCAGCTCCTCTATCAAAGAGTCCAGCCTGACATCCGCATAATCATTGAGCACGAACCCGAAGATGGCGACCATGCACCCGATGAGAAACAGGATGAGCAACGACATGGGGTCGGTGACCCCGACGGTGAGCGCTCCGAACACGGGCGGAATCGCCAGTCCCCCGAGACCGGGCAGGCGCAGCAGTTTCACCCAGGCGGCGACGGTTTCACGCATGTCTCGAAATCCACCCACGTTATAAGAGGGTTTCTGCCCCGTCCTTCGTGCCCGCATGCTATATCCCGGGGCGGTACATCGGCAGGATGACAGGCAAACAGCGTGTCATGCCCTGGCTCATCACGCCGGCGGGAGTTCGCCTGCTTTGCTCACCATTGGTGGGGCTCGGCAGCCGGATGCCAGTCGACCTCGATCCAGGGAACAAAAACGCCTATGACGGTAAACGTCGGCACGTAGATGGCCCCGAAGACAATCTTGCCGCCGACGCCCATCCAGTCGTCCCAGTAGTTTCCATTCCACCTGTTGGGGGCGAGAAACCCGGGATGCAGGTATTTGACGAACCGGGCATGCCGGATGTTGGAAACAAAATCGTTGGACTGTATCGTGTTACCGGCGGCGTAGGAGCAAAACAGGCCCTCCTGGTTGCCGGTCAGATGGTTGCCGGCCACCATGTTGCCATGGCTTTCCTCGAGATAGATACCCTTCGAGCAGCCGGATATGCTGTTGTTGCGTATCATCTGGCCGCCCGACGAATAGACATAGACGCCCGAGATGCCCCCGGCTATCCGGTTGCCCGATATATCGTTCGAGGCGGATGCCTCGCCCACGCGGACGCCGGTATAGCTGGTGTTCACGATCCGGTTAAATGATATCGTGCAATCCGACGCCGCCAGCACAGAAACGCCGGTGTGCTCGTTGTCACGGATGACACACCGGGTAAGAGCGACATCGTCCGCGGTAACGTTGACGGCGGGCATGTCCCAGCCGTCGCCTCCGCCACCCGTTATGGTGAGATGGCGCATGACCGCCCCGGCAGCGGCTATCTCGACGACCGTGCCATCGCCGCCCCCGTCGACAACCGTCCCGTTCCGGTCCTCGCCCTCCAGGATGACCGATGTCGATATCCGTATCCGCTCCCGGTAGATGCCATTGTACACGTAGACCACGTCTCCATCCCCGGCGTCGTCCAACGCATCCTGGATGCGGGTATAGTTCCCCGGGCCGGCCCCACCCACGTACAATGTCCCGCCGTTTCCCTGAAAGGAAACGGAGACGACATCGGCAGGGACAGCCGACGGGGCAAGCAGGAGGCACACGACACAGAAAACCGGCAGCGCCAGAGCAAGGGTATTTCGTTTCATGTCTACACTGCCAACGCCCAGGAGGTTATAACTGTTGCCAACGGCGGGGGAGCATCCATCCCCGGCAGCGGCGAGGCAACCCGGCGCCTCCTTCACAGACACCGGGATTGCCCCCCGTTCAGCAATGTCGCCCATAGCCGTCAGAATTTTTATAAAAATTTACATATAAGCTGGCTTTTGGATACTGCTTAACCATGATGAACGCGCGGGTGTTCGCCAGAAGCCTCAAGGTGCTGGCGCAGGTCTGTTCACGGGACCCCGACCAGGTAGACACCCGTCTCCTCCGCAAGCTGCAGGATTTCGGCTACATCGACGAGGAGGGGCAGCTCACCACGTTTGGCAGAAAACTGCTGTCCTATATCATGGCGCATCGCGACGAGTTTTACCCGTAGCGTCCAGCAGCGAGGCGACCCTGTGCATGTCCGATTGTATGACCTCTCGGAGGCCGGGATTGTACAGCGCCGCCGCTGGATGGTAGAGGGGCACGATGTTGAGCATCGCCAGGGGCGAGCGGTAGACGGTGCCGTGTATCGCGGAGAGCGGGCCGGCGGCGAAGCCATATGCGGATAACACGTAGCCGGCGGCGAAGGTTCCCAGCGTGCAGATAACCGAGGGAGCGATGCGCGATATCTGCTCGTCGAGAAACGGGGTGCAGGTCTCGATTTCATGCCGCGTTGGATTACGGTTGTCGGGCGGGCGGCATTTGACCACGTTGGTGATGTATACCTCGTCGCGCTTGACATCGGCTGATTCGAGCGCCTGGTCGAGCACGGTGCCGGCGCGGCCGACGAACGGCCGGCCTGTCTGGTCTTCGCGGCTGCCGGGTGCCTCTCCGATGAACATGATGGCGGCATCTGGGTTGCCTTCGCCGGGGACCGCGTTTTTTCGGGTTTGGTGGAGGTGGCAGCGCTGGCAGGAGTGTATGGCGTCTTCGAGCTCGGTGAGGATGGTCATGTTATCGCTGGTGGTAGGGAAAACGCATGATGGCGCCGCATTCCTGGCAGGTGACGGTGAGATGCTGGTTGCCTGTGCGGACGCGGCATGTTCTGCCGGGCAGGAGATACTGGTGGCAGCGGGTGCAGAGGCGCCGGCGCTGCTGGCTGGTCAGGCGTACGAGGTATTTCATGGAGAGCTTCCGGGCGAGCGCTATGTATCGATTGGCGAGTTCCATGTTGTCCTGGAGGGCCTTGCGCTCGGCGAGGTTGAACAGGCGTTGGACGCGTTCTCTGGCGATCTGTTTTCGGCGGTGTTTTCGGTGGCTCATGCTGGCCTGCTGGTGGGTCTGGCTAGCTCTCTATCTTTATCTTTTTGGTATACTCCCATCTGTCGGTGGATAGGCGTACCCACGTTTCGTTTGCTTGCATTGTTCCTCCCCATTCGGTTCATCCGGATGCGGGTACTTATGTGTTTCGCTTTTTGACGTGCAGGGTCATCCGTTGTTTGCCGGTGACGACGACCTCGTCGCCCTCCATGATGGGCTCCTGGCTCTCGGCGTTCCAGAGTTTGCCGCGGACCTTGACCTGTCCCTCGGGGTCGATGTCGGTGACGGCGACGGCGGTGCGGCCGATGAACTCTTCGTCGCCCATACGGGGCTGGGAGCGCTTTGTCTTGAGCGAGGCGTAGAGGGCGTAGGCGAAAAACCCGCCGATGATGACGGCGACGGCGATGCTGGCCAGCCGGAACGAGGTAAACCAGTCGGTTGGCATCTCGTATAGTGCATCGCTGGCGGGTATAAGTACGATGCCGAAGATGAGGGTGACGACGGCGGCCGTGGTCCACAGGCCGAACGTGGGCGTGTATGCCTCGACGGCCATGAACACGAAGGCCAGGACGAGGAGCAGGACGCCGGCGGCGTTGACCCCGATGAACGACAGGCCGTACAATGCGAGCACGAGCAGGATGGCGCCGACGACCTCGGGGACGTGGAACCCGGGGGTGAGAAAGCCCATGACAAGGCCGAGGATGCCGATGGTGAGCAGCAGGGATGCGATCTGGGGGTCGGTGAGGTAGTCGACCAGGGTGTCGCGATACGTCCAGTCTATGTGCACGATGTCGGCTCCTATCAGGGTGAGGGTGACGTTCGCCCGGCCCTGCAGGGTGCCCCGGATGGCCATGCCGTCTGCCATGGTGACCAGCTCGGTCAGGTTTTCGGCCACCAGCTCAACGGTGTTGTTGGCCGCTGCCTCATCAGGAGTGTAGGCAAGGTTTTCGGTGACGAAGCGCCGGGCGGCGGTTTGATTCCGCCCTCGGCTCTCGGCGATGCTCTCGATTTTTTTTGAGAATGCATTGATTTCTTTCTGGGGAGCCGGCTCCGCGGTGCCGGTCGCCGGGTCGATTATCCGGGGCTGGCAGGCGCCGATGGAGGTGGCGGGCGCCATCGCCGCCAGATGTGAGGAGAGCAGGATGAACGTGCCCGCGGAGAACGCCTGGGCGCCGGCCGGCCCGACGTAGACGATGACGGGCACGGAGCTGCCGTCGACGGCGCGGATGACGTCGTTCATCGCCGTGGAGAGGCCGCCGGGGGTGTCCAGCCGGATGATGAGCGCTGCGGCGTCGCGGTCCTCGGCCCGGTCGATGGCCTTCCGCACGCGGCTGGCGGCGCCCTCCGCGATCATGCCGTCGACGGTGGCCACGTAGACCTCCGGGCCATTGTCGGCGAATGCCGGAGCTGGCAGCGCCCCGGCGAGCAGGAGGAGGAGCAGGATGCAGACCAGGCGTTTCACATGATTATATCAGGGGGAGCTATAAGAATGTAGGCGTCGAGGTGGATACACGTTCACCCGGCGCCGGATTGCTCCTCCGCATCGGCATCTGCGGGTATCGCCGTGATGGCCAGCCGTTCGAGCTCGGGAACCTCCTCCGTCGCCCGGTCGAGGATGCGCTGCCTGACGTCGTAGACCTCGGCGATGGACATATCCCGGGGCACCACGACCTCGAGCTCTCCCTGCAGCACCGGGCCGGAGCGCCGCAGGCGGATGAACTCCGCGTCGACGATGCCGTCGATGCCCCGGGTGATGCGCTTGATGACCTGGCTCTGGAGCAGGCATTGGCTGTCGCAGGCGTCGACCAGCATGGCGCTCGACTCCTTGATGGATATGTATCCAATGCTGACGATGGCCCCGGCGATGACAAAGCCGACTATGGCGTCCGCTACGGGAAAGCCAGCTGAGGAGAAAAGCAGGGCGACCACGGTGAGCGCCGACGCAGTGCCGTCCTTGATGGTGTTGAACGCTTCGAGCTTGATCGACCCCAGCCGGCTGTCGCGACCCGCCCGTTTTTTGTACAGGCCGAGGGCCAGGGCGACGATGGCGGCAACGAGCGCCAGCGCTATGCCGATGGCGGGCAGGGTGACGGGGTGCGGGTCGACCAGCTGCTGGTAGGAGCGATAAAAGATGTATCCGGCCAGGATGAACATGACGATGGCGGCGACAATGGACGCCAGGTTTTCGAGCTTGTAGTAGCCGAAGTGGAAGCGGTCGTCGGCCGGTCGCTGGAAGTAGAGCAGGCCGGCCCATACGGTGGCGGAGACGAAGCCGTCGCCGATGCAGTCGATGCCGTTGGCGACCAGGGCCACGCTCTCTGAGAAAAATTCGCCGAAGACGACCTGGACGATGCCCAGGCCTATGAGGATAACGGCGGTGTATCCGGCAAGCCTGTCTGCTTTGAGGGCTGACGATTCCGGCGGCATCTCTGACATCATCCGTCGTTGGTTTAAATAATGCTGTATGCGGGGCTACTTGAACCTGACGGTTTCCAGGTTTTTGAGCGGCCGGGTTTTGATGTGGTATTTCTTGTATATGCTGGAGGCGAGGTCCAGGCATTTGGATTCCTCGCCGTGGTTGATGATGACGGTGCGAGGCTTGGGGCTGACGTTGCGGACGTAGTTCATGAGCTGCTGTCTGTCGGAGTGCCCGGAGAAGCCCTCGCAGGTTTCGACGTTCATGTTGAGCTGGACGGCCTTGCCGCCGACGGTTATCTCGCGCCATCCCTTCTGTATCTGGTTGCCCAGTGTTCCCTCGGCCTGATAGCCGACGAAGATGAGAGAGCTTTTGCTGTCCTCGCCCCAGTGTTTGACGTATTCCATGACCGGGCCGCCGTTCATCATGCCGCTGGTGGCCAGCACCACCGCGGGGTCGGGGCTGTCAAGTATCTCCTCGCGCATCTCGAAGCTGTCCACCCGCTTGAAGATATCGGAGAGCAGCGGGTTTTTGTCCTCCTGGAAGATGCGCTGTTTGAGCTGCTTGTTCAGGTATTCCGGGTAGACGGTGTGGATGGCGGTCGCCTCGTATATCATGCCGTCCAGGTAGACGGGGACCTCGGGGATGCCCTTCTGCCGCATGAGCTGCTCCAGGACGATCATGACCTCCTGGGAGCGCCCGATGGCGAAGACGGGGACGACGACGTTGCCGCCCCGGCGTATGGTTTTCTCGACGATGTCTTTCATCTTGTCGATGGCCTTTGAGCGGCTGGGCTGGTCGTCTTTGCTGCCGCCGTAGGTGGATTCCATGACCAGGGTCTCCAGCCGGGGGAACTGCGTGGCTGCCGGGCTGAACAGCAGGGTGCGCTCGTAGTTGATGTCGCCGGTGAACGCGATGTTGTACAGGCCGTCGCCGATGTGGAAATGGCAGATGGATGAGCCCAGGATGTGCCCGGCGCGGTGGAGCGTGAGTCGGATGTCGGGTGCGATGTCGGTGGTGTCGCCGTAGTGCATGGGAATGCATCGCTTTATCTCCTCCCGGATGTGGTCGGAGAGATACGGTGATTTTTTGGCGTTTTCCACGGCCACCTTGAGGTAGTCCATCTGCATGAGGACCATGACGTCCCTTGTGGGGTACGTACAGTACACGGGGCCGTCGTAGCCGTACTTGTAGAGCAAGGGGACCAGGCCGGAGTGGTCGAGGTGAGCGTGGGTGACGACGACGCCGTCCAGCGACTCGAGGGGCTGGACCTCGTCCATGTGGATGTAGGGGGCGCCGTTGTCCGGGCTGGAGACGTCGACGCCGCAGTCAATCAATATCTTGCTGTCCTGGGTGGAGAGCAGTGTGCACGAGCGGCCGACCTCCCGGTAGCCGCCCAGCGAGGTCATGCGGACCCATTTTTCGCCGTCGGAGACACCGCGGTGCAGTCGCCGGCCGAGACGCTGCAGGAACTCCTTGCGTTCGTCGGCGGCATTGCGAAGGTAGCCCCGTATCTCCTGCACGGTCTTGGATTCCATGGGCGGCCGGCGGATGACGTTGGGCGTCCAGCCGATCTCTTTTTTGACCTCGTTGAGCAGCGAGCCGTGTTTGCCGATGGCCACCCCGGGTTTTTCCACCTCGATGGTCACCTCGCCGACGTCGGGCTCGAAGTAGGTGTTGGCCAGGTTGGCCTCCTCGGGCATGAGCTCCCGTATTTTGCTCTCCGCGGTTTCGATGTCCGCCAGCACGCTGGGGTCGGGGCGCACCACGATGCGCTTCTGCAGCCGCTTGGCCAGCCTCCGGACGATGTCGCTTTTCTCGGCGAAGGTGTCCGGGTCCTTGGTGTAGATGACCAGCTGTGCCCCTTCGAACGTGACGTCGGTCACGCGGATGGATGCCGGTATCGTGTTGTCTATTTCCTCGCGGACGTCCCGGAGGATGTCTTCAACTGCCATGAGTATTATCTCTACTGAATTTCCATCGCCGCCGCCCGTTCCTCGATGTCTTCCTCGGAATAGCTGGTGTATCCCTCGGGCGTGATGACCGCCAGGTCGATGCCGTTGCCCGAGGCGGAGTCGCGTTTCATCGCGGCTGTCAGCGCCCTGATGGCGAGGTCGACGCCTTCCTCGATGTTCATGTCCTCGCGGTAGTGGTCCTCGAGCACGCCCAGCACGTAGGGCGACCCGGAGCCGGTCGACGTGTAGATGTCTTCGATGGCGCCGCCGGCAGCGTCAACCGAAAACACGTGGGTTCCGTTTGTGTCCACGCCGGCGATGATGAGCTGCACGAAGAACGGAGCGAACTTCCGCTGGTTCAGTATGTTGCCGAGCAGGGTGGCTGCGCCCTTGATGGGCATGTCCGCCTCCCGCTGCAGCTTGTAGAGCTCCGATTCGACGCCCAGGTAGCGGGCGAGCATCTGCGCGTCGCCCACCAGCCCGGCGGTGGTCAGTGCAAGGTGGTCGTCTATCCTGTACAGTTTTTTGGCACGCTTGTGAGCGATCATGGTACCCATCGTCGCTCGTCGCTCGGACGCAACGACGACAGCTCCGTCACACACCAGTCCAACTGTCGTTGTGCCTTTCTTGTTTTCCATAGTATCACGCTTAAAACAGCAAAGTTAAAATGGGCGGCTCATATATAAAATTTTGTGTATGGACAGTGACATCCGCGCGTTGCTCAACAGGATAATATGGGATGAGCGCTGCAATCTGTCCCGGCTGCGTGTTTCATATGTCGACCGCGGCCGGCCGGGGGATACCAGCGTTGCCACGGGTGACGACATCGTTGACGTCATGCAGCATTTTTTTAAAACCGCCGACGGCATGATTCCCTTTCACCGGGTCATCACGATATGGTATGGCGACGAGGTGTTGTTCAGCCGGTGAGGTATCCTACAGCATCTTGAGGTACTGCACCGTCTGCGTGGCGCGGGTGTTGCCGGCTGCGTCGTAGGCGACGGCCGAGATGTCATGCCGGGCCAGGGGGAACTCGTTGGGCAGCGTGACCTGGTAGGGAGCGTTGTAGTCCTCCCAGAGGAGTTCGCCGTCCAGGTAGAAGAACACCTTGTAGACGCCGGAATGGGTGTCGGTGGCCGTGACGCTGGCGGTGAGGTCGCCGATGATGACGGTGTTGCCGAACAGCGTGGGCAGCAGGTCGCGGCCGAACAGGTATATCGAGCCGGGCTGGGGGGTGTCCAGCGACGCCGACGGGCTCGTGCCGTCTATATGGATGGTAAGATTGTGGATTGCCTCCCGGTTGCCAGCAGCGTCGGTGGCGCGGTATTGCAGCGTATGGGTGCCGGTGCCGCTGATGGTGACCGCGCCGTCGTAGGTCTCCCAGTCGCCGCCGTTGTCCACCGCGTACTCTATTTCGGCAGTGCCGGACAGCGTGTCGGTGGCGTTCAGGGTGGCGGTGACCGCGCCGCGGTACCAGCCCTGTTTGCCCAGGGTGCCGTTGAGCGTGACGTTGGTGACGGGCGGCGTGACGTCGATGTTGACCGCCGCGGTGTTGTTTTCTTCGCGGTTGCCGGCGGTGTCAACCGAGTAGTAGGTCAGGTTGTACCGGCCTTCGCCGGTGACGTCGAACGATGCGTTGTACTGCTGCCAGGTGCCGTTCTGCCATGTCTGGTTGACGAGCTCGGTGAGCATGTACCAGGTGGCGTTGACCCCGGACTCGTTGTCTGTGGCATTGAGCGTGACGGTGACGTTGCTGCGGTACCAGTCGCCGGTGGCGGTGCCGTTGAACGTGGCATTGGTGACGGGCGCCGTGGCGTCTATCAGCAGCTCCAGGGTGGTGGTGTTGGAGGCGCCGTCGTTGTCGGTTACGTTGAGCTCGACGGTGTAATTGCCCGCCTCCGCGTATGTGTGGTTCCGGGTTATCCCGGTGCCGTCGTCGCCGTCGCCGAAGTCCCAGGCGTAGCTCTGGATGGTTCCGTCGGGGTCGTAGGAGTCGGAGGCGTTGAACCTGATTGTGAGGGTGTCGGTGACGATGTCTCCGCCTGCATCCGCGACAGGGGGAACGTTTGAGACGTTGACCTGTCGGGTGGTGGTGTCCATGTGGTTCTGGTCGTCCCAGACGGTGAGACGGACGGTGTATGTCCCGTTTTCGTCGTAGCGGTGCACCGGGTTTTTGTTCGTTGCGGTGCTGCCATCGCCGAAGTCCCACATCCAGACGATGGCGTCTCCGCTGCCCGTGTAGGTAAACTGTACGTCCTGGAGGTCGGTGGGCTCCTGTGGTTCCCACGTGAAATCCGCCGAGGGTCCGCCGTTGTCCGCCGTGACCGCCACCGTTGAAAGAACGAGGGTTGCGACGGCCAGAAGTGTCATGACTCTATATGTTGGCTGCCATTTTTGCATGCTGTCACCTATGATGGGTATCGAAATCGGGCGGCCATATATTTATTTTTGCCCCTCTCGCAGGAAGCGGAGCGGGCAGCGCCGGCAGAGGCGAGCACCAAAAATATTAAAAGGGACGTGTATTGCAGAGATGATACTATGCCAGAGTTCAAGGTGGACATCAGCAACGGAAGCGAGGCGCACCAGGTAGAGGTGAGCGGTCATCATGCCAACTCCCTTGTCGGCAAAAAGATCGGGGACGAGGTCGACGGCATCTTTGTCTCGCTGCCCGGCTACAAGCTCCAGATTACCGGGGGAAGCCTGCGGCAGCGCCCTGGGAAGATCGTTCCTTACGATGTCCTCGTATTCCTGCTCCACGCCGGCTTGTTCCACCAGGTCCGTGGGGAACCCGGGATCGCCGGGAAGGACGTCGATCACATTGCCACGAATGGTATTTGCCTCTTCGGGTGTGGCGTTGACCCGGTTCCTCGCCAAACCGGGGTCAAGCGTACCGAATAGGGGCCGTCCATCGATGTCGTAGATCACATTGTCCTCGACCACGCAACCCCAAGAACCATGGTCGGGGTAGATCCCCGCCAGCTTGGAGCCGGCGGCGACATGGCTCTTGTGGTTGTTATAAATATGGTTTCCACGAATGATCGCATCAGCGGTTATGGTCTTGTCTTGCTGGAAATGCCCGTAGATCGCTGCGCCATCCTCCAGGAGATTCAAGACATTTGTTATTTCGTTGCGCTCGACGATGGTGCCGACTGCGTTGCCACCAATTTCCAGCCCCATGCCGTGATACGGAGCCCCGTCAATGAGGTTATGCCTGATATGCAGGGATTTGGTAGCCGCACTGGCAATACCTCCTACCCCGAAATGCAGGAGCCCAACGTCCCGGATGAAACAGTTTTCCACCGTAATGAAAGACGGGCGGACATGCTCTTCCGTTGAGCCACGCAAGACGCCTACTTCTATGGCCCCGCCGCCGCAGTCGTAGAACGTGCATCCACGGACGGTCGTGTGGTGGCAACCGAGGTCAATACCGAGCCCATAGGCACCGTTATGCGCCACGCTGCAGCGTTCGAAGGTTACGTTTTCGCAACCCTCACATTCAATATTCGCCGGCAGTCTGAACATCGACTGGTAGTCGCCGAAGCCGCCGGGAGGGATATGCCATGCCATGTGCATGAACGAGAGATTCTTGAATACCAGGTGTTCCACGAACATGTTGTTAGCGTAATCACCCTTCACGGTCATGATTTGCTCCAGCACCGGGGCGACGACGGTGGTATTCTCGATCGTTTCCCCGGCAGCCGGCGTATACATGAGGACGCCTCGGCTCGTATCCAGGTACCATTCTCCAGGCTTCCCGAACTCCTCTTTTACGTTTTCGGCATAGTAGGGATTATGC
>JAWOAW010000095.1:0-3922 GCA_046498345.1 Thermoplasmatota archaeon | reverse complement strand
CCGCCGCGTTGCTGCTTCGTCATAGTCGAAATAGTCGTCCATGCCGTAGACGAGCTCGTCGATATGCGTCCAGGTGTCTTGCGATCGATAAAAAAGCTTCCTGGTGTTCTCCCATAGTTCTCCTCCATTATCCATATATCCCACAGCACAATGCATCGAAGGGATATATAACATTTATTAAAAACACGGCTCTATCCCGAAAGTCGTGACAGCGGGCAGCCGCCAGTACAGAAAGGTTCAAATCCTTCCTCAGCGCTCTTTTTTATAAAAGCGTTGCTAGTCTCCGATGTGCTGCTTTGCCCGGCCCATGCGCAGCACGATGAACACGGCAACGGCGGCCAGCGCAGCGAGCGCATATTTTTCCATGCCGACGGCCATGCCGATGACGCAGGTGATCCATATGCTGGCCGCGGTGGTGAGGCCTTTCACGCCCGATCTGCCGGATGAGATGATGGAGCCGGCACCCAGAAAGCCGACGCCGACGATGATGCCCTCCATGAGGCGGGCCTGGGCCTCCTCCGCCTCGAAATAGGTGGCTATGATGGTGATGACGCAGGCGGCCACGCAGACCAGGATATGGGTGCGGATGCCGGCCGGTTTGTCGGCCCATTCGCGCTCGAAGCCGATGACGGCGCCCAGGGCCAATGCCACGGCTATCTGTATGACCTGATCCAGGGTAATCGCTGTGATATCCCACATCTCATAGGACAAACAGCGGGAGCATATAAATGGTTACCGGGCTCTCAGGCGTTTTCCCGGGCGGAGGGCGCCATGAACTCCGGGCCGACGGGCCGGTCGATGGCCTGGTCGAGGATCCTGTCGATGTCCTCCATGTCCTGCCGGCTGAGATGCCAGCCCGTGGTTTTGCTGACCGGTTCCATCTGCCCTGGCTTCCGGGCGCCCCAGAGCGCTACGCCGTCATGTCGGTCGAGGATCCATCTGACCGCCAGGTGGAGCACCCGTCTGCCGTGTCGCTCCTGGGCCAGCCGGTCGAGCTGGTCGACCGCTTCCAGGTATCGGGTATAGCGCGGCTGCTGGAACTTGGGGTCGATGTTGCGGAGGTCGTCGCCCTCGAAGGCGGTGTCCATGTCCATCTTTCCGGTGAGGAGGCCGCGGCAGAGCGCCCCGTAGGTGAGCGGTGTGATGTCGTGCTCACGGCAGTAGGGCAGCACGTCGTCCTCGGCGGCGCGCTCGAACATGTTGTATGGAGGCTGGGACGTGTGCAGTGGCGCTGCCCGTTGAAATGTGTCCATCTGTCGGGGCGTATGGTTGCTGACGCCGATGGCCCTGATAAGGCCTTCCTCGTAGAGCTCGTGCATCACCGCAGCCGTTTTCTCGAATGATACCGTGGGGTCGGGCCAGTGTATCTGGTAGATGTCTATGTAGTCGGTGTGCAGTCGCTCGAGCGAGTCGTGTACTTCTGTGCGGATGCGCTCTGGCGACGCGTTGCGGCGGATGTCGCCGTTGTCCCATTCGAGGCCCGCCTTGGTGGCGATGACCACGTCCTCCCGGGCGCCATATTGCCTGATGGCCTGCCCGACGATATGCTCCGAGGTGCCAAAGCCGTAGACGGGGGCGGTGTCGATGAGCGTTATGCCGTTGTCCAGCGCGGCGTGGATGGTCTCGATGCCCTGCTCTTGGTCGGTGCCGCCCCACATCCAGCCGCCGATGGCCCATGTACCGAGGCCGACGCGGGACGTGGTGATGCCGGTGCCGGGAATGGCTACCTGTTCCATGTATCCCTATAGCCGTTTGTGTTTAAAAAGATGGGGAGTACTGTAATAAACCCGGGTGTTTATTGAAGCGAGGTGAACAGATGGGCGACGTCGTCGTCGGCACGTGCGGCTACGGATACTACCGTCCGCCTGACGGCTGGAAGGAGCGCTATGAGAGCAAGCTGCAGGCCTTCAGCCATGTATTCCCGGTGGTGGAGCTCAACCGGACCTTCTACCGGCTGCCGATGGTCAGGACGGCCCGCCGGTGGCGCCGGGAGGCATCCGCGGGATTCGTGTTTACGGTGAAGGCGTGGCAGGCGCTCACCCATCCGGCGAGCAGCCCGACATGGCGGAAGCACAGGGACGGGCTGACAGAGCGTCAGCGGGAACACTTCGGATATCTTCGACCGCACGACGAGGTCGTCGACGCGTGGCGTGAGACGAAGAAGCGGGCGGAGGCCCTCGAGGCGCCGGTGTGCCTGCTGCAGACGCCGGCGAGCTTCGACTGCACCGACACCCATGAAGACAACATGCGAACGCTGCTGAACCGCATCGAGCGAGACGGCATCGACCTGGCATGGGAGCCCCGAGGAGACTGGAAACAGCACCCGGAGCGAGTGCGGGACATCTGCAACGACCTCGACCTCATACACGTCGTCGACATCATGCGCCGGAAGGCGCTGTCGGGGCATCCGACGGCCTACATCCGGCTGCACGGACTCAACGAGGACGAATACGACTACGACTATGACTATACCCCGGCTGAGCTGGAAGAGATCGCCGGGCGGGTTTTCGAGCTCGCCGATGACCATGACCGGGTGTACTGCCTGTTCAACAACTTCGAGATGTACGAGAACGCCCGGTGCCTTATGGACATGCTGTAGCGTCACTCGAAGCGGTCGAGGAGACCTGCGTCCCGCAGTCGCTTCCGCACCGGCGGATATAGCTTGACCGTTTCCTCCTCCAGCATCACCGAGCCGAGACCCATGTCGACGAGGCGGTCAAACAGCTCGTCCGGCCGTTTTTTCGTGGTTACAAGCGCAATGTTGAACGAGAGATTGCTATCCCTGAGATACCGCAACGCCTGCATCTGGAGTCGGTGGCCTTCGGGCTTTGCTCCGGTCAGCAGCGAGAACTCCTCCATAGTGGAACCCTTCAGCGAGAGCCTGACGTGGAGGTTCGAAAACGAGGAGAGCCGGTCCACGTATCTGCGGTCGACGCCCAGCAGTATTCCGTTGGTTTCGAGCACGAAGAGAAGCGAGGGGTCGAGGGTTTCGAGCAGTCCCAGCAGATGACGGCGTCCCATGGTGGGCTCTCCCCCTGAAAGTCGGACTCTCTGGTAGCCGTGGGATGCCGCGAGGGATGCAAGACGGTCGGCCACTTCTTCCGGCGTATAGAAATCACCTTTTTCAGCATGCCAGACCGTGGAGCCCGACCAGCAGAAGTGGCAGCGGAGGTTGCAGCCTACCACGTCGGCGGTGGCGATGCCTCCGTAGAACCGGGTGGCCCTGAAACGATAATATTTTCTCTCCGTTCCCCGCGTTATATCCGGTTCCAGTTGCTCTGACAGCAAGAGCGGGTCGTACACGTTGTTTACAGGAAAAGGACGGTTTAACTGCTTTTCGCCAACGGATACGCTATTTTGTGAGCATAATGATAGCAAAGTTTATATACAACGCCCTCGTTGCTATATTGCTAGCAAATAGCTATCATAGTGCTGCTGTCTGCCGGCAACCGGGGTAGAAACATGCTTCAGAACAGATGGATGGTGACGGCAATCGTATCCGTGGCGATACTGCTAGCGGTACCGCTTTTCTCAGCCCTTGACGCCACGCCACAGCCGCTGTCCCACGCATCCTCGGCCACGACTATGCCCTACAATGGCATCTTCGGCATCCTGTTTTCCTATATATACAAAATACTACAACAGCGATTCAACGACAACCCCAACCATCCACCCGGCACACCCACAGCGCCCACGCCATCCACCGACGCCAGCGACGTCACCATCACTCCCACCCTCACCTGGACCGGCAGCGACCCCGATGGCGATGAGCTAAGCTACACCGTCCAGCTCGCCGCCCAGGGAGAACCCCGAGACACCGTCTACACCGGCAGCGCCACCCAGGCGACGATCTCCCTCGACTATAATACCACATACACCTGGCAGGTCACCGCCACCGACAACAAAGCATCCACCACCGGGC
>JAWOAW010000026.1:0-16069 GCA_046498345.1 Thermoplasmatota archaeon | reverse complement strand
CTTTTTTCCTGATTACGAAAGGGTGCATGCAATGGTGAAGGAAAAGGGAATGAATCTTTTTAACTTGAGTTATAAAATTGCTACATGTAAAATAAACATCTTCATCTTTATTTTTGCAACCTGTGAGTAAAAAATAACCATTAAAAATAAGAGACTGTAAAAACAGTCTCTTATTCAATTTACTATAATTAATAAACTATCGATAAATATAGCTGGACATATCCACCTGTTTCTCTCCCATATCCTTGTAATCTTTCTTTCCTTCGGTTGGGGAGATTTCAAATGTGGCTGCACCAAAGGTGTATCCCGTATCGTTCAGGTTGGCATCTACGGTAAATGTGAGGGTTCTGGCGTAGGTATTGCACAGCCCGTTTCGGCAATCATCGAAGTAGATGGCTCCATAGGTATCGCTGCCTCCCCATGATGCTGACCATTCTTCTATTACCAACTGGTTTTCCGCATTGATCTCGAAAGTGCTCAGGTCAATCTCGATCTCGTAGACTGAGCCGGGCCAAAACAGATCGCGTATGATCAGCCCGTTTTCGGGTTGGTCGGGATTCTGCTCGATGGTCACATCGTATTCGTAGGAACCGTTTTCAACAGTGTGGAATGTGCCCTCAAAATCGGATGGATTATAGGGCACTGCAGCCACATAATTCAGTGCCCAGGAGGCCATTGGGTTCGCACGCTGAGCCGAGTTCACGTTGTATGTTTGGGTGGAATCCTCGGCAAAGGTTTTGCCGCCGTGTACCGCCTTGCTTCCAGCAGGCCATGCCGGCGCAGGAGGGCGCCCAGGGCACCGTTGGCCGTCCCCGTCACCGGGTCCTCGCTGATGCCGTAGCAGGGCGCAAAGCACCGGCCGTGCACAAAGTTTTCCTCGCAGATGGTGTCAAAGGTGAACACAAAGAGGGCGCCGACGTCGCATTCGCCGCAGATGGCCTCGATGGCGTCGTAGTCGGGGCGAAGCCGCCTCATAGCGGCCCGGCTCACCAGGGGCACGTACAGCGACCACAGGCCGGTCGACGCTGCCTCCGCGGGCACATCGGCGATTGCTGCCTCGTCTACACCGAGCGCAGCCGCCAGAGCAGCCGGGTTGACGTCCCCGGAGCGAAACCGCGGCGATGCCTGCTGCATGTGGACAGCGCCGTCAGGCCCACCGCGTATTTCGACGGACATGACACCGGCCCGGGTTTCCATGGTAACCTTGGACGCCAGCCCGGTCGCGGCTGCCAGGACGTGAAAGGCGGCGACGGTGGCATGGCCGCAGAGGTCGACCTCGCGGACAGGCGAAAAAAACCGCACCCTGACGTCTGCGGTATGGCTGTCCATGATAAACGCTGTCTCGGAGCAGCGCAGCTCGCCGGCGATATGCTGCATCGTCTCGCTGGAAAGGCCGTCCGCCCGGGGGACCACGCCGGCCGGGTTGCCCGCAAAGCTTCGCCTGGTGAAGGCATCCACGATGTAGACCGGCAGCGGCATGGTTATTCCTCCTCACGCAGCCGCTCGTAGGCCGTATAGAACGGGACGTTGAGCAAAAAGAACAGCGACAGGATGCCCAGCAGATGGAAGTAGGGAAACTCGAACAGGTCGCCCGGCGAATACTGGACGCTTATCCAGGAGCCGATGACCGCGATGAGATTGAGGATGAACCACAATGTCAGGAATCCCTTCATGCCCTAAAAACACCAGCGTGCTTTTAAACTTGTTTATGGCCCGTATTCGGCGATGACATCGGGCAGCCTGGCGAGCAGGTCGGTGGCCGTCATCCCGTAGCCTTTTCGCTCAAATGCAGCGTTGCCGGCGCTGCCGTTCAGGAAGGCGGCCATCCGCGCTGCATTGTAGGCGGGTACCCTCATGGCGAGCAGCGCCCCGGCGACGCCGGAGAGCACGTCGCCGGTGCCCCCGACGGTCATGCCCTCGTTGCCGACGTGGTTGGATTTCACCGTGTCGCCGTCGCTGACGACATCGGTCCAGCCTTTGAGCAGTATCGTACAGTTTCGGGCCCTGGCCGCCGCCCGTACCGATGCGATGCGCTTCTCAAGGTCGTCCGACGGCATCGTGCCCATCAGCCTTTTGAACTCTCCGGCGTGCGGCGTGACAATCATGCTGCCAGAGGCGGTTTTGTCGGCCATGGCGGCGATGGCGTCGGCGTCGACGACCGCGGGCATGTTCCGTTCGATGCAGGTGTCCAGCAGTGCATCTACGGCCTGCATGGTCTGCGATGCATTGCCCAGCCCCGGGCCGACGACCAGGCTGTCCGCTCGCTCGAGCAATGGCTCGATGTCTTTCAGATGGCGCGGATGCAGCACGTCACCGTCCAGCCGCCGGGCGATAATATCCGGTGAAAACGAGGCAACCACCTGCCATGCATGTCCGGGCACCGCAGCCATGGCCAGGTCTGCGCCGGTGCGGAGGGCCGCCATCGCCGCCAGAGCCGGAGCTCCGGTGTAGGGGCCGCCGCCGACCACGAGCACGGTGCCGTTGTCGCCCTTGTGGGAGCGCCTGCCATGCGGGGGATACCAGGCCATGTCGCCCGGGCCGATCTGCCGTGTCGCCTCGTCAGGGATGCCGATGTCGTGGACCAGGATGTCGCCGCTATTGTCGGGCGTCATGCCGTCCTTGGCGGCGTGGAAGGTCACCGTCAGGTCCGGCTGCACGGCCACCTCCTGTCCCATGCCGGTGGGCACGTCAACGCTGATGACGCCGGCGTCGCTCTCGTTCAACATGGCGGCGATGTCGTCATAGGGGGGACGGAGCGCGCCCGAGATGCCGATGCCCAGCATACCGTCGACGGCCACGTCGGACTGCTCCAGTATCTCTCTAAAAGCGTCCTCCAGGTAGTAGTGTACGGGGATGCCCAGCTGCTTGACCCGCCGGAGGTTTTTTTGTGCTAACCGCGATGAAGGACGCTTGACCAGGAAAACGTGAACGTCGCAATGCTTCGACAGATATCGCGCTGCGACCAGCCCGTCGCCGCCGTTGTTGCCCGGGCCGCACACGATGCAGCATCGCCGGCATTTGTATCGCTCCCGGACGGCCCGGGCGACCCCGGCTCCGGCGTTTTCCATCAGCGCTGCCTGGGGCACGCCGTGAAAGGATGCGTTGGCGTCCAATACGCGGACTTCCAGGGGGTGCATACCAAAAAGTTAAACACCCGAACTATATAATGTTTGATATGATGCCGAACGTCAACCCCAAGCAGCTGCAGAAGCTCATGCGGCAGATGGGCATGTCCATGGACCAGCTCGAAGGGGTCGAGGAGGTCGTCATTCGCACCGCTGACAAGGAATACCGCTTTGCCGATGCAGAGGTCAACGTCATGGAGGTCAAGGGCGACAAGACATATCAGGTGACGGGCACAGCCGAGGTCGTCGACCGCATGAGCGAGGACGACGTTAATCTCGTGGCAGAAAAAACCGGGAAAAGCAGGGACGAGGCACGGGCGGCCCTGAAAAAGACGGATGGCGACATCGCCCAGGCCATCATCGACCTGTCCGGATGACCGGTTCCATTGTAACGGTGGAGGAACGTTTTTAGATGAAGAAAACCCTGGCGGCCGTGGCGCCGGGCCTGTTCGCCCTTGTCATTGGATGCGTCATCCTGGCGTACGGGATTGCGTCCGGCGCCGTTGGCGGCATGTCGTTTTCGGACCCCTACATCCTGCTGGGCGGCCTGTTCGTGGCCATCGGCCTCACCGTTCTCCTTATCGCTCCCGCAGCCGGACGATAGCGCGGTACACCGCTTTTTACTCCGCTCGCTTTATCATGATGACGGCGTCTTCTCCGTTGCCGTAGTAGCAGGGCACCACGTGGCTTTTCTGGAATCCGAGCGAGGTGTAGAACCGCTGCGCGCCCGTGTTGCCCCGCCGGACCTGCACTTCGAGCACCGTGGCATCCAGCCGCTCGGTGGCCGCCTCGACCAGACGGGTGCCATATCCCTGGCGGCGATGGTCGGGATGGACGGCCAGCGAGATGATGATGCCCTTGCACCCCATCTTGACCCCGATGACGTAGCCGAGGATGCGCTGTTTTTCCAGCACCAGAAACGTGGCCCGGAGATATTTCTGGAAGACATACCTGGTGTAGGGATGGGCGAAGGAGCGCTGCTCGATGTCCAATACCTCGTGGAGGTCGTCGGGCGTGCAGTCCCGAATCATCCGGTATCATACCGGCCGGGGGTTAAAAAGGCACCGGCTGCCGGTGGAACATGACGGCTCTCCCGCCGTCACAAGAGGCCCACTTGAAAACCGCCCGCCGGTATCGGCGGACAGCGGCGGGAGAACCGCGCGGATGGTTTAACCTCCCGAGGTTATAAAGACGCGTCGAAATCGTTCACCGCATAGTGAACAACCCGGCGGGACAGGCGATACGCTGCTGGCATGTCTTTGACTATGTATTGCTCGTTTTCCGAAAAACATAATAAAACAGTGGCCGTTGATAGAATGATATGGCTCATCGGGGAAACCGGCTTGTTGCCTGCATTGTAATCGGCCTCTTCCTGTGCGCCGGCGTGATGTCCGTCGCCGGGAGGCGGGAAACGGATACGTGGCAGGCATCCCGGACGTGCGAGCAGCAACAGAAATTCGAGGCGTTCAACAAAACATACTTTGTATTCGGGAAACGCTCGGTCGAGGAGACCTTCTACATGGAGAACGGCACCATGGTCATCGGCTTTGGATTTCTTAAGGCTGGAAGATATTTTACTGGCCAAGGTCATATCGAACTGCACGATGAAGAGGAACCCGACTACTATGGGGCAGCAGATACGTGCACGTACTTGTTGGGCGTCATAATTTTGCCGTGGGACTCATGGATAGAGGAAGCGCGTTTCACTCCTGGCCAGCAAACCCTCAAGCTGGACATGTGGGGATTTGGACGCGTCACCGTCATCATCTACGGACAGCGATAGACGCGTCACCGTCGCCTTCGGGGACGTATCCCCGGTTTGCAGAATAGCCGACAGCGGCAGCCCTCCGCCGTCCCGTCATTCCCCGGCGGTCAGCATCTCCGCGGCTTCCCGTGCCTCCGCCAGTATCTGCCCGGCATCGGCATACACGAACTCGCGCTCCAGCATCAGCGGCCGGCCGGCGACGATGGTCGACGAGACCGCTCCGTCGCCGGCGGCGTAGACCACCTGCGAGACAGGGTCATGCAGCGGCCTCATGCCGGGCATGTCCAGATCGAGAATGGTCACATCGGCCGTGTTGCCCTCCACGATGCCGCTGTCGACGCCGAGCCATGCTGCGGCGTTGCACGTCGCCATGTCGAATATCTGCTGCGCGGGAGCCACGGTGGCATCCCACCGGTGCTGCTTGTGGATGAGCGCCGCATACTTCATGGTCTCCAGCATGGACAGGGTGTTGTTGCTGGCCGCGCCGTCCGTGCCCAGGGTCACCGTGGCGCCTGCGTCGAACAGCTCCGGCAGCGGGGTGAACCCGCCCGTCCCGAGCTTCATGTTGCTCACCGGGTTGTGCGACACCGCTGCCCCTGCCTCGGCGATGTCGCGGACCTCCTGCTTGGTTATCCATCCGCAGTGGGCGAGCATGGTCCGCCCGGTCAGCATATCGTGCTCGGCCAGCTGGGCCAGCGGCCGCCGTCCATGGCGCTCCTCGCCGTCGTAGACCTCCTGCCGGGTCTCCGAGCAATGGGTGTGCAGCGGCACCCCGTATCGCTCCGCGAGCTCAGCGGATGCCTGCAGCCGTTCCCCGGAGCATGCATACGCGGAATGCGGGGCCACCACGGGCGTCACCAGGTCGCTGTCCCGCCAGGCCTGGATGAAGCCCTTGCAGGCCGGCAGCATCTCCTCGCTGGTCATCTCCGCGGTGTCGAAGTCGATGATGGAAAAACCGGGATACGAGCGCATGCCCATCTGGCTGCAGACCTCGGCGACGGCATCTTCGAAGAAATACATGTCGGCCAGGCAGGTGGTGCCCCCGGCTATCATCTCGAGCAGGGCGAGCCGGGTTCCCGTCCGGACCAGCTGCTCGGTGAGCTGTCCTTCCACGGGCCAGATGCGCTCCTGCAGCCATCGCTCCAGCGGCAGGTCGTCGCCGTAGCCGCGCAGCAGGACCATGGGGAGATGGGTGTGCGTGTTGACCAGGCCGGGCATTACCAGCTTCTCGCCGGTGACCACGTAGTCCGCCTCGGTGTTTATACGTGGGGATACCTCGGCGATGCGGTCGTCTTCTATGTAGACGTCTCCGTGTTCAACCGCCCGCTGCTCATTCTGGGTGAGAATGACGGCGTCCCTGACGAGGATGGACATGTTACTCCAGGGTTTCCAGGTGATATGGTCTGATAAACGGCCGGTCGTCGCCCACGAGCTCGCCCTCCACCTCTATCATCTTGCCCTCCAGGTCGAGGCGCTCGTTGATGAGCACGCCCCGTATTCCCTCGGTGGTGGACAGCCGGACGAGGTACTGGTCCCGGTATGGTACGACGGCCTTGGCCATCCCCCGGATGGTGATGCCTCCCTTGGCGGGCGCCGTTCCTTTTTGTTCGCCAGGCTCCGTGCGGTACGTCCGGAATTGCTCGTGCAGCCGCCTGATGATGCCGTCATCGACGGTGCGGAACGCAATCTGGCCGGGATGGATTTCCCCGGCGAAGACAAGTGCTTTGCCGTCTCCGATGGCGAAGTTGCCCGTCACGTCGGGGTTTTCGTGGGCATTCTTGGCAAAGCTGGTCCTGGCTTTGACGACGATGTCAGCGTGCTGTGGCACGTCCATTTTGAGTTTCTCCGCCACGATTTTTGGGCGGTGCAGTTCGTTGAGCGACCATCGGGTTGCCATCTTGTACGTTTTCGTGGGCCCCTGCTTTTTCCAGCCAAGCTCTATGGCGATGGAAACCGCTATGATGCCCACCACAAATCCTATAATGAGAGAAAGCACATCCAGCACGCTATCACCAAACTATAATAGTGAGATGGGTATATAGGTTTTCATGACGAAGATCACCTTCTTGGGAACAGGTGGCGGCCGCTTCGCCACCATTCTCCAAAAACGCGGCACGGGCGGCATATATGTCGCCGACCGTGGCATCCTCATCCACATCGATCCCGGTCCCGGGGCGCTGGTCAAATTGCATCAGCTCGGCCTCGACCCCACGCAGACCGACGCCATCCTGGTTTCGCACTGCCACCCGGACCATTACGCCGATGCGGAGATACTGACCGAGGCGATGACCATGGGGGGCAACCGGCGGCGGGGCACTCTGGTTGGCAGCCACAGCGTCCTGCACGGCACCACGGACTACAGCCCCCTGTCACATTACCATCAGGGACTGCCGAAAACCGTGGCCTCGGCGAAGCCGGGCGACCGTTTCAGCCTCAAGGAATGGTATACCATCGAGGCGACCCCCACGCGGCACTCCGACGAGACAACCGTGGGCTTCAAAATGCATCTCAACGGTGGCATCGTGTCCTACACCAGCGACACCGAATATTTCGACGGCCTGGCGGAGGCACACCGCGACGCCCGCATCCTGGTGGTCTGCATGACCCGCCCCCTCGAACACCGCATCCCCTTCCATCTGTCAACCGAGGACGCGGCGCAGCTCATCGGCGAGGTGCGGCCGGAGTTCGCCATCCTCACCCACATGGGCATGAAAACCATTCCCCGGGCCGCCAAGCAGGCAACCTGGATTGCCGAGCAGACGGACATCTCCACCATAGCCGCCAAGGACGGCATGCGCATCTACGCCAACGACCAGATAGAGGTCAAGCGCCGCTAAAACGCCTCAAGAATCATATCCGCAACTTTTTTACCGGAGCGGAGCATCCCCCCGAAGATGGGGCCCATCCGCGGGGAGCCCATGACCGCATTGGAGGCCATGCCCGTGGTATACAGGCCGGGGTACACCTCGCCGGCATGCTCGACGGTCAGCCGCTCGCCCTCGTCGGCCCACATGCATTTCTCGCCCTCCACCCGGCCCGTCGGCGTCCTGAGCCCGAGCTTTTGCTCAACGATGCGGCATATCTCCGAAGGATGGCCCGTGCCGTCGACGACCGCCCGAGCCTCCATCGACAGCGGGTCGACATGCATCCCGGACATCAGCACCCCGGTCCAGTTGACCACCACGCCGCAGACTTTTTCCTCCGTTGCCATCACGTCCTCCACGGTCATGGCGTTGAAAACACGGGCACCGGCGTCGACAGCACCGACGACAAGCTTCGCCGTGGCCTCAACCGCGTCCGCGATATAGTAGCCGTCACGCTCCCGGTAGCGAACGCCCACCTCATCCAGGATGGCGGTGCTGTCCTCCTCGACCACGATAACCGGAAAGTTCATGCCCCCGCCCCACATGCCGCCGCCCGGAGACAGCTTCCGCTCGAACACGCAGACAGCCATGCCGCCCTCCGCCAGATAGCGCGCCGCGGTCAGCCCCGAGGGGCCGGCGCCCACGACGGCGACATCCATGCTCGTCGACTCCAGAAAACGCTCGGTGAACTCCTGGACGATACACCGGGTGATATCTTGCTCACGGCTCATCGATATAGCGCATCCAACCGGGATATATATTACTTCTCCCTGCGCTCTTTCCCGGTGAACAGCGACGGCAGATGGATGAGATAGCTGCCGTCCTTGTGGATGATGACCGACTCGTCGTCGAGCAGGCGTTTGACGTTGATGCGGTATCTGCCGGGGTCGTCGACGTCGATGCTCTCCACCTTTCTGCTTTCCTCCTCGATTTCCTCGGTCACCTGCTGCTTTTTCTCCCGTATATCCTGGAGTATGTCCCTGATGTTGTCAGGCTGGATGTGCAGCCATTCTTCCTCCTCGCCCTCGCGCTCCTCCACGATGTGGGCCACGGCGTCGAGCTCCACTTTTTCTTTTTCCAGCAGGCTTTCCCGTTCCTTGCGGCTGAGCGGCTGCCGGGTGTAAAAAAACTTTTTGCCGCCGCATTCCGGGCAGCCTCTGAGCAGATGCGGGCTGCCTTTCTCGAAGATCTTGCCGCAGTTGAGACACTGATGTGGCATCTTATTTCCCCAGGATGATGGTCTTGATGACGTCGTCGTCCTTATGGATGGTCTTCAGCTTGTTGGCCGGGCCGATGAGCGTCATCCGCGGCGGCCGTATCTTGCCCAGCAGCTTCTGCAGCCACGTTGGCCGGCCGTCGTCACGGTAGCCCTCCATCTCGATGCCGATGAACTCGCCGCCGTCCTCGCTGTCCGGGTCGATGTCCCCCATGGTCCGCTCGATGAGCCGGCTCTGCTCCTCAGGGGTGAGCCCGCGCTCCAGCACGAGCACCTCGCCCTGCCGGACCTCGTCCAATATAAAATCAAGTTTTTCCTCGGTGGTCATGCCGTCGAGCATGTGCGACGAGATAAGATTGACGCCTGCCTCCTCCATGCTACCGGCCTCCCTTGCCGAACACGTCCAACATGGTCTCGTACAGCATGTCGATGTTGTGGCCGGTCAACGCCGAAATGGGGATGACCTGATGCTGCGAAAACGCCGACTTGATGGTGGCGGGCGTGGAGCCGTCCAGGTCTATCTTGTTGGCCGCGATGAGCACGGGCAGCTCCCTGGCCTCCAGGTTTCCGATGATGGTCACATTGACCTGGGTGAACGGATTCCGGGTGCTGTCCATCAGCAATATGACGCCGTCCACGTTGTCCAGCCACCGGATGGCCTCGATGACGCCCTCCGTCGCTTCTTTCGCGCGTTGCTTCGAATCCTCCTCGTCCATGCCGTGCTCCATGAAATCATGGAAGTCGACCTTGGTGGCGATGCCCGGGGTGTCGATGATGTCGATGGTGAGCGCGTTGCCGTCGCCGCCGACCAGTATCCCTTTTTTCTGCTGAGCCCGCCTTGTCTCATGCGGCACATCGGACACGGAGCCCACGACGTCGCCGCTCCAGTCCCGGCTGATACGGTTGGCCAGCGTGGTCTTCCCCGCATTGGGCGGCCCGTAGATACCGATGCGCACCTGCTTAGCGCCGAACAGCGACCGGAAAGCGGCCTTCAGCTTATCTAAAAATCCCATGCTCGTCCCATCCATCACTCCTCAATCGCATGCGTTCATGGTTACATCAGAGGAGGTTATATAAATGTTGCTTAATTTGGCAGGTTCAGCCAGGGAGATAGCCGCTGAACCGTCGTACGGCCCCGGGTACCTCTGATTTCAAGTGACGGTTGCCTCCATGACGTCCATCGGGCTTCCGCCCCCCTCAGATATGAAATCCTTATATCCTCATGGACTTCGGACGGAATCACCGCCCTTCAAAACATCACCCGGCGTTCTCCTGTGCATCCGCCGTCGGACTGACATCGAGCTCCCGACCGCAGTCCGGGCATTCCCCCACCCGCTTCGCGCAGCTCCGGTGAAAGATGGTGCCACACGCGCATTGTACGGCGGCGGCATCGGCCTTCAACTTCCCCCGGCAGACAAAGCAGCGCTGTATCTGCCGCCCGTCCTGCACCTGCACCCCATGGTGGCGCGGCTCCCCTGCCGGCGTCCGCCGCCGGTACAGGAACACGGCGACGCCGGCGATTGCTGCAACGGCCGCGGCTGTCAGTGCCAGGAGCAGCCAGCTCATGGGCACGTCGACGCTTAGGTCATTGTTCGTCTCGTCTCCCTCCGGGAACTCGTTGTCGGGGTCGACGACGGCTTTGATGGTATGGCCGCGCAGCGGCGAGACGTCGACGGTGAACGACAGCGTGGCTGTTCCGTCCGACGCCAGCTGGCCGGTTTGCTTTGTTTCGATGGTGATGCCGTCGATGGACAGGGTGCATGCCACGTTTTCCGCGGTTTCCGCTCCGGCGTTGGCGATGGAAACATGGATGTCGTCGGCGCCGAACAGCGAGCCGTCGTAGTCGATGTCGGTAACGCTGAACTCGTACCTGGGCCGTACGGTGAGATTGTGGGAGACGGTGCCCGTGGCGCCGTAGCTGTCCCTGACCTGCAGCGTGACCGTGTAGGTCCCCGCCGCTGTATAGAGACAGGATACGTTTGGGCCGTAGCCGTTCGTGCCATCGCCGAAGTCCCACGTCCAGTTGACGATGTGGCCGGTGTCGTCCGAGGAGCGGTCGGTGAAATTGACCGGGTTGCCTACGAGGCCTGCCGCTGGTGCGTCGAACGCCGCGACGGGTGCCCCGTTGACCATCACGACGTGCTCCGTGCTGCCGCTTTTTCCTTCGTTGTCGGTCACGGTCAGGGCCACCGTATAGTTCCCCGGGCTCGTATAGCTGTGCTCCACCTGCTCCCCGGTGCCGCTGCTGCCGTCGCCGAAGTCCCAGTGCCAGTCGGATATGCTGCCGTCGCCGTCCGACGAGGCGGCTCCGTCGAAGGTTATATCCTGGCCGGGCAGGGGATATTCCGGCGTGACGGAGAAGGCCGCTTTGGGGGGCATGTTTTGGAGCTGGACGGCCGTGCTAGCGCTGTTGCTGCCCCCCGGCCCGGATACGGTCAGCGTTACGGTGTAGGTGCCGCTGTCCGGGAACGTGTGCCCGGGATTGCGAGCCGATGATGTGCCGCCGTCGCCGAAGGTCCACTGCCACTGGTCTATGTCGCCCTCTGATTGGTCGGTGAAGGACACGGTGCGGCCATCCTGCTGTACCGCGTAGCTGAAGGCAGCGACGGGTGCAGCGTGGCCTGCTATCTCAAATGACCGATGCTGGCTTGTGCCGGTGTTGCCGGCCATGTCAACGGCCCGGTACGTCAGCGTATGGTCTCCCGGAGAACTCACGGTAAAAGCATTTTCGTAGGTGTTCCAGGTGGAGCCGTCCAGCATGTACTGGATGACGCCGACGCCGGACAGGCTGTCATCCCCTGTTACCTGGACCATGACACTGTCCTCGTAGATGTCGGGTTCCAGCTCCGTGCCGGTGAGCGTCACATTCGCCGTCGGGGGCGACCCGTCATAGCCACATTCGCAGTCCGCTGCCGTCGGCGTTTCCTCGTGGTTGCCGGCCCGGTCCGAGGCACTGGTCGCGAAATGGTACAATCCCTCGCCGTCAAGCCCGGCCAAATCCAGGTTCAGGGACCCGCTGTCGCTGCTGCCGTCGGCGGCTGCAGATGATGCGGTCTGCCAGCTGCCGGTGCTCGCGGCAGGGCGATACCAGAGCGTCACCCCCCGGAGCCCTGCGTCGTCGGCTGCCTGCCAGTCCACGGTGACGGTGGGGTCGTTGCGCCAGATGTCGCCGGGAACGGAGCATGACGACGTCGGTGGCGTGGTGTCCACCTTGAGCGGGAAGTCGGTGGTGTTCGTGTTGCCGACGACATCGGTTGCCCGCAGATATACGGTGTGGTTTCCGTCCTGGGACACGGAGAACGTGGCGCTGTCAGCGGAAACGGTCTGCCAGTCATGGCTGCCGACATGGAAGCCGATGCTGTGTACGCCGCGGTCGTCCCGGGCGGTCACTGACACATTGACGGGGCTGACGTACCAGCCGTTTTCCCCGTCGGGAGCAGCTGGCGACAGGGTATAGTTCAGCTCGGGCGGCGTTGTGTCATCTATGACGACGACGGTGTCGTTGGTGATGGCCGATGGAACTGACTCGTTGCCCGCGGGGTCGGAAAGGGTGACGTTGGCGAGCCGTATCCAGCCGCTACCCTCGCCCACTGCGGTGAAGGTAACGGTGGCGAAGGTGCCCGGCATGGTGGTTTCGTTGCCCTGGTAGTTAAACCCGAGCAGCCGGCCGACGGTGCCGTTGTCGTTGTCGATGGTCAGGCTGCTGTTCCACCATCCCTCGAACAGTTCGCCGGCCGCTATTTCCTGCGCCTCCAGCACCGATGCATTGAACAGGATGTCGCATTCCATGCCGCCCAGGGGTTCTTCGGGCTCGACGGTGACGTTGACCGTAAACGTGTCGCCCGGGGCCGCATGTGCAGGTGCCGCTACCAGCACTCCGGTTTCAGCGGCGGCGTCCACCGGCTGCATCGTGCATCCAAGGCAGATAACAATGGCGAGGACGAGGATTCTCCGTCGCATGATATCGGTCACGCCATGCCATCCCGTGTCCCGTCGTCGAAAGGCAAAAAACACGCGCGAGCAGGCCGGGCGGCATCGAACATATGGCGATTAATACATCTCCCGCATTTAAAATTAACTTTGCCTCCCGGGAAAACGACAATGCTTATAACGAGCGGTGTATTGTGCAGGATATGCGCGAATATTCCATCAAACGCGGATATCACCCGGACGTCGCGGAGCTCATCAAAGAATACTTCGGGGCGACCGGCGACGTCGAGGAAGGCGTCGAGTTCACGGCGGACGGCATCGGCACCATATTCCTCCGGCGGGATGGAAAATCCCTGTACCTTGAGACCACGCCGCAGCCCGACATGCAGGGCGGCGTCGACGTCATCAGAAAATGGAACGATTTCCTCGAGGAAGCCACGGGCCGGAATGCAAAGGAACGGAAAAAAAAGCTGACCGACAAAGCAAAAGACAAATAGCGGTCAAAGCGGCTCCCGTTCGACCTCCAGCCGATCCGCGGTGGGATACTCCTCCACGATGAAACACCGATATGGCACCCTGCCGGCGAGCCACGCGGCGACGGACGGCGCTGTCTCCACCCGGCCTTTTTCTTCATCCCAGGCCATCATGCCGGCTTCGATGTCATAGCGCTGCCGGAGCTCCGGTAGTGCGGCCCGGTCTGCCTCGATGACGCCCTTGCGGAGTGTCCCGTCGTCGGTTATCTCGTCGTACAGGCGGGCAGTGTTTCGTGCCCGGCGGGCCAGGCGCCGGCGGAGCTGGACGGCGTCTTTGAAGGAGGATGAACAGTAGTGTACCGGCACGGGCAGATTCCATCGTCGTATCTCGTATGCCATGTTTTCGCTGCCGTCCACCGCGTTGGACGTATCCGATTTTATCCGGTATCCATGCTGTTCGAGGGCGATATAGTTTGTGGGGGAAAACTCGAGCTCGTTGAGGTTGACGAAGTCGATGTCGTAGCCAGCCGCGGTTTCCAGCAGCTGCCTGGTTTCCGCCTGCACGCCGGGGAGCACGGGGATCTCGATGCCTACGGGGATGGAGAGGCTTCCGGCGATGTCGGCCAGTGCCGTATCAGCTATGCTATCCCATGTGGAAACGGGTGGATGGAGCCGTATTTCGTCGAGGCCTTCGTCGACCAATTGCTGGATGGCCCGTGGGCCCATCCGGGCCGTGTACAGGTGGACGTGATGCGCGGAGCCGAAATGCTGTTTGAGCAGCCGGATGTACCGGGCTGTCCGGTCGAGCTCGAGCAACGGCTCTCCGCCCGTGATGCCGGTTCCCGAGGCCTCGATGGCCTCTGCCTCCGCCAGGATGTCTTCGTCGCCGTGCACCCGGCGTTCGTTTGCGTAGACGACGTCCCGATTCCGTTTCTTTGCGGAGAGCGGGCAGTAAAAGCAGCCGGCCGGGCATCGTCCGGTGACCAGCAGCACCATTTTTGCGCCGGTGAGGCAGTGCTGGCATCCGGCGGGGAGGGTGCCGGTGCAAAAAGAGCCGCTGGGGAGCTCGTTGAATGATGTCGGGGAACACATGGCAGACATGCTGCAAACCACCCGTTTATTTAATCGTTTCCCGTATGACAGGATATTAACAAAAATACGCCTTTATAGATAAAAAATAATATAGGTTTCTTTTTTAATTACATTTTATCATTTTTTTGCTTCATGTTTCCTATTTTTGCATAAAACTATTTAAATATCTCCTGTTTTGTGGTGGCTATGCGAAACCGACTGACCGAGCGGGAACAGATCGTCCTCTACGGCCTCATCCGGTACCCGGATTTGAAGGACCGGGAGCTCTCCGAGCAGCTCGGCGTTAAACATTCCACGCTCACCTCCATTCGGCGGCGCTTGCAAAAAAAGGGCTACTTCCGGAGCATCCGGCTGCCCTACCTACAGCACTTCGGCTGCGAACTTCTGGCTGTTATTCACACACATTTCAACCCGGTTATCCCGCTGCAGAAACGTGTCGACATCACCGAGGATAAAATAGAGGCATCGGAGGAACTCTTCTTTTCAATCGGCGAATTCGAAAAAGGGTTTTCGCTCAGCCTGTCCGAAAACTATACCGTCATCGGCAAAATAAACGACGTCAGAACGGAAACATTCGGCAAGCTCGGCCTCTTGGAAAAAAACTATCCCACCGAGGTTATCTTTCCGTTTGCCGCCAGCCGCATCTACCGCTTTTTTGACTATGCCCCCCTAATAAAAAACCGGTTCGATCTCGACGGCAACCCACGCTGCGATTTCATCTGGCCGCCCGACGACGTCCATCTTTCCGGCACCGAGCGGCGCATCTTTTACGGCCTGGTCAGATACCCGGAGCAGTCGGACAAGGCCCTGGCGACCACCCTCGGGGTCGCCCGGCAGACCGTCTCCCGGCTGCGCAAGCAGTTCGAGAAAAAAGGCTACCTGGCGTCGATGCGGATTCCCAACCTGCAGCAGCTGGGCTTCGAAATCCTGGCGTTCTACCACATCTGTTACGACCCGGCCAACCCGCCCGACTTCGAAGACGGCGAGGCGGCGGTGCTCCTCAGCGACAACGTCATCTTCATGGCCTCCCGTCCCTTCGAGACGGTGCTCATCGCCGCCTACCACACCTACGGCGAATACAAGGCCGACAAGGTCGAAAAAATGCAGCTGCTCAAGGAACGGGAATGGACTGCCACCAACCCGGTCATTCGGACGTACAGCCTCAGCAAATCAGAAATCATCAAGGATTTCACCTTCGCCCCCATCACCAAAAAAATCCTGCACGTCGACGACCTGCCGGAACAGTAACGCATACATACCGTTTCCTGCTTATACAGGCCACGCGGGGGTACCCGAGCGGCCAAAGGGGCAGGGCTTAGGACCCTGTGGTGCAGGCCTTCGAGCGTTCGAATCGCTCCCCCCGCATACTTTGTCGGGCAGAAACGTTAAAACGCCCTGTGGGTTGCACAGGCATGAAAGTCTACGTGGTGGACAACGGCGGCCAGTGGACGCACCGGGAATGGCGCACGCTCCGCTATCTCGACGTCGACGCGGCCATCGTGCCCAACACGACGCCGCTCCATGAAATCGGCGATGCGGATGCCATCGTGCTCTCCGGGGGAGCCCCTCGCATCGGTCTGTCCGGCGAGCTGGGCAACTGCGCC
>JAWOAW010000027.1:0-11395 GCA_046498345.1 Thermoplasmatota archaeon | reverse complement strand
CTCGACCGCGAGCTCGGGCAGCGACAGGCACCCGGCACCGGCGAAGAAGAAACAGCGGAATAACACCTCCCTCTCTTTTCCCCTTTTTTCTCTCTTATTCTTTAACTCTTGTTAAACTCATTAGTTCTTCCTTTACTCTTTTATCGCCGATACAGGGTCATCGCGGTGAGAGACACCGGGCCGGGGTTTTGGGCCAGGGTTTTTATACCGGGATGTATGTTGTCCTGGCATGGAAACGCCACTGGACGACGTCGACCCGGAGACGGAGAAAAAGAAGACGCTGCAGGACTACATCGATGCAGCTCGCAGAGACGAGATGGACAGGACGGGCTCGCTGCTCTCCCGGCGGAAAATGATGGGGCTGAGCCGGGAGGCCGCCCGGACAGCCATCAGCCAGGGGCCGCCCTCCGGCGACGACGCAGTGGCAGAACAGCTCGGGCAGCGGCTGGACCGGCACAAGGAAAAGCTCAAGGAGCTCTCCCGCCAGGCCACCGGGAAACAGATGGCCGGCCTGGAGGAGACCCCTGACGAGCGGGCGGACGACCTGTAAAACGTGTTTTCGAAGGGCTGCCTCAGCCGAGCAGGTTGGTGGAAAAGGTTCCCGTCCGGTGGACCGGCTGCACGGTGTGCCGCTGGCCGTTGAAGGTAAACGTGGCGCTGCTATCTATCTCGTAGCCGGTGGTCTCGTTGTTGGCGACATGTGACGTGAACCAGTCGACGAGGGCGTCGTTGTCGATGACGGTGTCAACGGCGACCGACCTGGTCTCGTAGGGCGGCAGCGTGGCCTCGCCGTCGAGGGAGCCGTGGCCGACGGTGAGGTTGTTCATGGTGAAATGGTAGGTGAACGTGTCGACGGTGACGGCGCTGTCGTGTGGATTGTACAGCTCGACGGTGGCGTTGATGCTGGTTGTCTGCCGGGTGATGGCGTCCCATCGGGCGTCGAAGCCGGTGGCGACGAGCAACCGGCGTTCTTCTCCCTGGAGGGACACCGTGATGTCCCGGGGTTCCGTGAGCCGGAGGGCGGAGAGCAGGTCGGTGTCGACGGTGCCGTAGCTTTCGTGGATGGTCCGGGAGCGGTGGAGGGGTCCCATGCTGGCGTGTACGGTGTACACGAGTTCGATGTGGGTGCTTTCGCCGGCGGCAACGTGGGATGACCACCAGGCGGGGATGCGGCTCATGTTGACGCTGCTGATGTAGTCGACGACGGTGGTGCCGCCGTTGAGGGTGACGTCCTCGTCCCGTCCCTCTGCTATGGTGACGTTGTTTAGAAGGATGGTGTAGTGGAGCGACGAGATGGTGACCTTGAAGGGATTCGGGTTTTCGACGGTGACCGATGTCATCAGCTGGGTTTGGTTTGCCGACGCGGTTCCCCAGCTGTTTTCGATGGAGGTGACGTATGGTGCGCCGAGCCAGCCTTCCAGGTAGCCTGCGGCGGCGACGGCGGCGATGGCGGCTACCGCTGCGATGGCGGCCACGACGGCTTTTTTCCACGTCTCCATTGTATCTCTCCCACGTGTCTATCACGACGTGGTTTTTGAAGGTTTTGTCCAGCCGGCGGCGCTGGAAAAAGAGGGGGGAGGGATTTAGCGTCCCTCGAACTCGGCGGCGATGTCCCGGTAGCGCTGGAGCTCCCTATCGGAGATGGGTTTCACGTTTTCTATGGCCTGCTCGAAATGTTTGTTGTCCACCGTGAGCTGCCCGAGCTCCTCGGGGTCGATTTCCTCGTGTGTGCCCACATATTCCCGGATGGCGGACATGATGGCCTCGTTGGCAACGGCGGCGATGTCGGAGCCCGTGTAGCCCTCGGTCTGCTCGGCCAGGGCGTCGAGGTCGACGTCGTCGGTCAATGGCTTGCCCCTGGTATGTATGTGGAAGATCCGTCGTCTGGCCTCCAGGTCCGGGGTGGGCACGTGTATGAGCCGGTCGAAGCGGCCGGGGCGGAGGAGTGCGGTGTCGATGATGTCCGGGCGGTTGGTGGCGGCGATGACCGTCACGTCCCGGAGTTCCTCCAGGCCGTCAAGTTCCGTCAGCAGCTGGCTGATGACCCGCTCTGTCACCTGGCTGTCGCCGGTGCTTCCGCCCCTGGTCGGTGTGATCGCGTCCAGCTCGTCGAAGAAGATGATGGACGGGGCGGCCTGCCGGGCTTTGCGGAAGGTCTCCCGGACGGCTTTCTCGCTTTCGCCGACCCATTTCGACAGAAACTCGGGGCCTTTCACCGATATGAAGTTGGCTTCGCTCTCGTTGGCCACGGCCTTCGCCAGCATGGTTTTGCCGGTGCCCGGGGGGCCGTAGAGCAGGATGCCCTTGGGCGACTGGGCGTCCATGTGCCGGAAGACGTCGGCGTAGAGGAGCGGCCATTCCACGCCCTCGCGGAGCGCCTGCTTTGCCTCGTCCAGCCCGCCGATGTCCTCCCATGTGACGTTGGGTTTCTCGATGAACACCTCGCGGAGCGCCGACGGGCTCATGGCCTTGAACGCCTCGTAGAAGTCGTTTTCCGTCACCTGTATCTTGTTCAGCACGTCGGCGGGGATGTTTTCCTCTTCGAAGTCGATTTCGGGGAGCACCCGCCGCAGGGCCCGGATGGCGGCCTCCTTGCTCAGCGCCGCGATGTCGGCGCCCGAGTAGCCGTGTGTTATGTCGGCGAAGTGGTCGAGGTCGACGTCTTCGTGGACGGGCATACCCCGCGTGTGGATGGTCAGTATCTCCCGCCGGCCGTCCCGGTCCGGGATACCGATCTCTATCTCGCGGTCGAAGCGGCCGGGGCGGCGCAGCGCTTCGTCGAGGTCGTTGATGCGGTTGGTGGCGCCGATGACCACGACCTTGCCTCGCTCTTTGAGGCCGTCCATGAGCGCCAGGAGCTGCGCTACGACGCGTCGTTCGACGTCGCCGCGGGCCTCGCCACGCTTGGGGGCGATGGAGTCGATTTCGTCGATGAACACGATGGCGGGCGCGTTTTCGCTGGCTTCGTTGAATATCTGCCGGAGGTTTTCCTCGCTCTGCCCGTAGTATTTGCTCATGATTTCTGGGCCGCTCAGGGTGTAGAAGTTGGCGTTGGTTTCGCTGGCGACGGCTTTGGCGATGAGCGTTTTGCCTGTCCCCGGTGGACCGTGGAGCAGCACGCCCTTGGGTGCTTCGACGCCGATTTTTTCGAACAGCTCGGGGTATTTGAGGGGGAGCTCGATCATTTCCCGCACCTGTTTGATGGCGTCGTCGAGTCCGCCGATGTCTTCGTAGGTGACCCGGGGTACCGTGGTTTCGGTTTCCTTGGCTGGCTTGTCGCTGAGGTTGACCGTCGTTCGCCTGGTGATGATGACTGCATCGCTTGAGGGCGACATGCCGGTTACCACGAGGTCGATTTTGCGGCCCATGACGTTGAGCTCGATGACGTCTCGCCTGGTGACCACGCGCCCCTCCAAAATCTGGGAGAGGTATTGTTCGCCGCTGACGATGCGGAGTTCCTCGGTGGGTGCCAGGTTGACGCGTTCGGCTTCCTTGGCTGTGCCTTTGCCGATGTGGACGCGGTCGTCGATGCCGGCGCCGGCGTTGCGGCGGATGGTGCCGTCCATGCGGATGATGCCCCGGCCTGCGTCCTCTGGATAGCCGGGCCAGAAGAGGGCCGCTGTCTCCTGTTTGCCTTCGATGGTGATGACGTCGCCGGGCTGGAGGGAGAGCTGCTCGGCTATGATGGGGTCGAGGCGGGCGATGCCTCTGCCGACGTCGCGGGCGCGGGCTTCGGCGACTTTTATGATGGTGTCCTGGTTTTTATTCATGGTTTTTTCCTCCATTCACATATCATGTTCGTAAATGTATTTTAGTACTACTATAAATAATTTCCCCTCTGCGCCGGTTGATGCCGCGGAGCTATACTCCTGCCGCAACCGATCAACCGGGTAAAGCACGTTCAAACCGTGGGCAACGCCCTGGCATATACCCTGCGGGAGAACACCGTCTCCTCTTCTTCGCCATGCAATGCGTGGTCTCCCGGCCGTCCACCACGGGAGCGCCCTTTTTGTCCATCCCAGCGGCCACCCAATGCGAGAAGCCAGTATCCGAGCGGCGATGAACGTCGTGCTGACGGCAGATATATAAACAGAGGCGTGTTGAAACATAGCACGGAGGCACAAATATGGAATCAATCGGCATGTACATCGACGGCAGGTGGACCGAGACGGCTGACGGGCAGTTCGACACCGTCAACCCAACGACGGGCGACACCCTGGCCCGCTTTCCCCTGGGCACGGCGAAGGACGTCGAACGGGCCATCCGGGCGGCACGTGATGCCCTCCAGGAATGGCGGCATGTTCCCGCGCCCCGGCGAGGCGAAATACTGCTGGAGGCAGCCCATATCATGCGCCGGCGGAAACAGGAGCTCGGCGAGCTGGTCACCCGGGAGATGGGCAAGGTCATCTCCGAGGGACTCGGCGACGTCCAAGAATCCATCGACATGATAGAATACATCGCCGGCGAAGGACGCCGCATGACAGGGGAGACGGTGCCCTCGGAGCTGCCCGACAAGGTCTGCATGACATTCCGGCAGCCCGTCGGCGTCGTCGGCCTCATCACCCCCTGGAATTTCCCCATGGCGATACCCTCCTGGAAGCTGGCCCCGGCACTGCTCGCCGGCAACACCATGCTGTTCAAGCCGTCGTCGCTGACCCCGCTCTGCGCCGCCCGCCTCGTCGAAATATTCGAAACGGCAGGCGTGCCCCCCGGGGTGCTCAACCTTATAACCGGGCGGGGCTCCGTCGTCGGAAAAACCATCGTCGAACACCCCCAGGTGACGGCGATATCGTTCACCGGCGGCGTGCCCACCGGCAGAACCATCTACACCGGGGCGGCGGAGCTCCTCAAACCCGTCCACCTGGAGCTCGGGGGGAAAAACCCGCTCATCATCATGGACGACGCCCACCTCGAGCTCGCCATAGAGGGCACCATGTTCGGCGCCTTCGGCACGGCCGGGCAGCGCTGCACGGCGGCCAGCCGGCTCATCCTGCACCAGGACGTCTACGACGAGGCGATGGATATGCTGCTGCGGCAGACGGAGGCGATGCAGATAGGCGACCCGCTCGACCCGGACGTGGACATGGGGCCCATGGCCAGCCAGGGACAGCTGGAAAAAACAATGGAGTACATCGACATCGGCAGCGACGAGGGCGCCACGCTGGCATACGGCGGCGACCGGCTGGAGGGCGGCATGTACGACGATGGCTTCTTCGTGCAGCCCGCCGTCTTCGAGGCGGAGCAGGGCATGCGCGTCACCGAGGAGGAAATCTTCGGGCCCGTCCTCTCCGTCATCGCCGCCCGTGACTTCGACGATGCCATCGGGAAGGCCAACGCCGTGCAATATGGGCTGTCGTCGTCCATTTACACCCGCGATGTCACCCGCGCCTTCCGGGCCATCCAGCAGCTGGAGGCCGGGATTGCCTACGTCAACGCGCCGACCATCGGCTCAGAGATACACCTGCCCTTCGGCGGCGTGAAGAACACGGGCAACGGGCTGCGGGAGGCGGGGAGCGCGGCCATCCGGGAGTTCACGGAGACGAAGACCGTCTTTATCGACTACAGCGACCGGCTGCAGAAGGCGCAGATACGGGACGGGTGATCGGGTGGCGGCCACAAAAACGGCACCCGCTTTTTGATAGCAAAATAAAAGCAAATTATATATACCTCCTTCGCGTTACACGTTTACCAGGGAAATGGGGCAAAAAATGCCTCCCAAAACATTTTTCCATATGCGCCCCATTTCCTGTCCTCACCTTTTCTCCGCAGCAGCCTAAAAGACATCCATAAAAAAGGCGAGAAAATACGCCGCCGTGTCCACGACATCCTGCCGGTGCACATATTCATTGGGGGCATGGATGTTGCCGCCCCCGGGGCCAAACACCAGCGTCGGCACACCCGTCCTGGCGGCAAAGATGTTGAAGTCACCCACGCTGGTCGTGGTAAACCGGCATTTATCTTCCTGGTCCTCGGGCACGGGCAGCCGGTCGACAAACCGGTCGATGTACTCGCCCGACTCAGATATATAGGGCGTATACTCCAGCTCAGGTGCCGGTGAAAACCGCTTCTGCACGCTCACCCGCGACGGCAGGTTCAGCCGCTCGATAATCTTCTGGAGCTCCTCCGTCGCCGTTTCCTCGTCCTCGCCGAGCGTCAGCTGCCGGTTCACCAGGATCTTGCAGTAGCCGGGCACCGTGAACGTCTGGTCGCCGCCGGTGATGTTCAGCACCACATACTGGCCGCGCCCCATCTTGATGTTGGAAAACATGTCGAAATCCTTTATCTTGGTGATGAGCGCAGCGGCGTCCTCCAGAGCGTTGATACCCCCATCGGGATGCGAGGCATGCGACGACTCGCCGAAAAACTCTATCTCGTAGATCACCCGGCCCTCCGCCCCGATGACGGGCACGGGAAACGACGGCGTATGACGGCGCTTATGGGTGTAGCAGTAGCTGTTGGCGCCCAGCGCCGGAGCCGGCTCCGCCACCATGATGAGGTCGTAGCCGTCGAGGCTGTGCTCCCGTAGCAGCGTGTCGGCCCCCAGCGAAAACGGGGCTTCCTCGCCGAAGACGAAGCTCAGGAACAGCTCGCCGTGTATCTCGTCCCGTCGTTCCAGCAGGGCCAGCACGGCCGTCACGGCGGCGGCGCAGCCGCCTTTCATATCGCAGGCGCCCAGACCGTATATCTTGCCGTCTTCCTCGATGGCTTCGTGCGGCGGGTAGAACCATTCGCCGTGGGCGCCGACAGTGTCCAGGTGGCCGTTGAGCATGATTTTCGGGCCGCCGCCGTTTCCTATCCTGGCGTAGAGGTTGTGATGGCCCTGGCCGGCGTAGTTCATGTAGCCGATGTAGGGATTTTCGATGCCCTGCACCTCCGGGTCCAGTCCATGCTCCCGCAGATATGCTTCCACGTGGTCGTATATCTCGGGGCCGTCGCTGGCGGTGCTGGGAATGCGGATAAGCTGCTTTGTGAGCTCGACGACGTTATCCCGTTCTCCCCCGGTCAGCTCATGTTCCATGCTATACCTGTATAGGAGATGTCATTACTTGTAGGTTTCCCCGTCTTCAGCGGCGAGAGAACGTCTCGGCGGCGGGGCGGCACGGCGCCGTGGTGTCCCCGGGTTGCCTACGCGTGATGTTCCCGTTTGTGCCGCTCGAGTTCCTCCTTCGAGGCGAAGGTCTCGTTGCACGCGGGGCAGGTAAAGGGTTTGTCAGCCATACCGTATTAACGGGTGTTAATTTAAATAGCTGCCAGGTGACGCAAGCCTTTTGATAGCTCATGCGTTACCGTAGCGTGGAAACGCTCGCTCTCGGCATCGCATTCGGGGCCATCATCAGCCTGACACAGTTTTTCAGCGAGCACATATGCAGCCGCTGCCGCCACCACACCACCACGATAACGTCGCTGTCCGCCGGGATAGCCGTTTCCTATCTGTTCCTCGGCCTGTTCCCCGAGTTCGTCAGCGAGGTACAGCACACGGAGCGATGGCTGTACGTGTTCACGCTGCTGGGCTTCGCGCTCCTCCACCTCGTGGAAAAATACATCTACCAGCACTCGGCACCCCGGGCGGTGACCACGCGACTGGAACGGGAAAACAGCGCCGTGTCGTTCATCTACCACTTCATCGTGGGCGTCGTCATCGTCGACCTGACCGCGATGGGCTTCGCCGACGGGCTGCTGTTCGTCGTCCCCATCGCGCTGTACACGGCACTGGGCACGCTGCCCGAGCGTATCTCGCCTGAGCGGGCGCTGCACGTGACGCTGTCGCTGGCGCCGCTGCTCGGTGTCGTGGCTGCCGTCGCGCTGCAGGACCTGATTACCACGTCGGTGTCGGCTGCCCTGCTGGGATTCGTGGTGGGAGCGCTGACGTTCACGGTCATCCGGCATACGATTCCGTTTGGCCGGGACGGGCTGCCGCTGTGGTTTATCGCCGGCATGGTGCTGTATGCGCCGCTGGTGCTGCTGCAGTCCTGACCCTTCAGGGCATTGTGGCGGGTTTTGCTGATGGCTGGCTCTGCTGTCTACGCGAGGCCTTTGATGGCGGCGACGCAGCCCTTGCAGATGTTTCGTTTTTTGTCCTTGATGTGGACGTGCCGGATGTTGTCGTCGGATACCTCTGCGCCGCAGACGTCACATGTGGTCATGGCGGACATAACCGCCGGCGATTTATAAACGTTCTTTGCGGCAGGGACGCGCTTCCGTGGTCCGAAGCTGGGGGGGGAAGGCAGAGGATGTCGGTAGGGCAGGGTCTCCTGGTCTTTCGCCGGATGGATGGCCGGTCTCCCTGGGAGAGCCTCAGATGACTGGATGGGCGGGACGGGCATAACTATATAAAGTTACAATTGTTAAGTGTGTGGAGGTAATATGAAAACAAGTCCGTATCCAGAAAAGGAAAGCACAGTGAAATGGGTCTCCGCGGAATGGCTCGAGGAACACCACAAGGACGTCATGGTGCTCGACACGCAGCCCGACATCCACGACTACATCACCGAGCACGTGCCAGGCGCGGTCTACTTCAACCAGCGATTGCTCCGCGTTCCCCATCGAGGCCGGCCCGGCGTCTACGTGCCCGACGACGTTGTCCGGCAGCTGTTCAGCCGCATCGGCCTGATGCCCGACCGGCCCGTGGTGGTCTACGGCGGCGTCGGCGCCTTCCGCGGCTGGGGCGACGGCCTGGAACAGACCATGGTGGCCTTCACGCTGGCCCGCTACGGCCACAAAAACGTCCACGTGCTCAACGGCGGCATCGACACATGGAAGGCCGAGCAGCGGCCGCTGGCCAAAGAGTTCCCCGACATAACGGAAAGCGATTTTCCGCTCGATGTGCAAGGCGACTACGTGGTCGACATGGACCAGGTCAAAGACATGAAAGATGACGATAACGTCATGCTGCTCGATGCCCGGCCGCCAAAGTTCTACGAGGGACAGGGGCCCTGGCGGAAGCCCGGCCACATCCCCGGCGCGGTCAACCTGCCCTGGAAGCATCTCATGGAGGAGGGCAACGCCATGCTGCTCAAACCCGACGAAGGCATCCAGGCCGTGCTCGGCGAACGAGGCATATCAAAGGACAAGACCATCATCTGCTCCTGCGGCACCGGCCGGGAGGCCACCAACGAGTTCCTGCTGTTCAAATGGTATCTGGGCTACCCCAACGTGCACCTCTACGAGGGCTCGTTCACCGAGTGGACCAGCCACCCCGACAACCCGACGGTGACCGGTCCGGATCCCTACTAAAAATGCTGTTCGAACGCATCGTCTCCCCCGGGCTGGCGCACAACTCCTACATCCTGGGCTCCCGGGACAGCGCCGCGGTCATCGACCCCCGCCGGGACGCCTGGACATACGGCGAGGTGGCACGGCGCAACCACATGCGCATCACCCATATATTCGAGACGCACCGCAACGAGGACTACGTCATCGGGTCCCTCGAACTGGCCGATATAACCGACGCGGATGTGTATCACGGCGCCGCCCTCGACTTCGACTACGGCGTGCCCGTCGAGGAGGGCGACACTTTCTCCCTGGGGACGCTCAGGCTCGACGTCCTGGAAACCCCGGGGCACACCGATGAGAGCATATCCATCGTGGTGACCAACACCGCCGTTTCATCGGAGCCATACATGGTGTTCACCGGCGACGCATTGTTTGCCGGGGACGTCGGCCGCACCGATCTTTATGGCAGCGATGAGCGAGAGCGGCTCGCGACGGCGCTACATGACAGCCTGCACGGGAAGCTGCTGCCGCTCGGCGACCACGTCATCGTCTGCCCGGCGCATGGCTCCGGCTCGGTCTGCGGGGGCTCCATCGGCGACCTGCCGTTGACCACGATTGGCTACGAGCGCCGGAGCAATCCAATGCTCCAGCTCGACAGGCAAAGCTTTATCAAGCGGAAAAAACGGGAGCGGCTCCATCGGCCGCCCTATTTCCGGCAGATGGAGGTCTACAACCGGTGGGGACCGCCGCTGCTGCATCGGATGCCGCGTCCAATGAGGCTGTCTCCAGGGAAGCTTGCCGAGATGACGGACGAGGTACAGCCGGTGGACGTGCGGCGGCCGGAATGCTTCGCGGCAGCCCATATCCCGGGCAGCCTCAACATGTGGAGCCACGCCCTGGCCGGCATCGCCGGCTGGTTTCTGTCATACGACATGCCCGTGGCGCTCATCGGCGACGATGACGACGTGGCGCTTCGCTCCCTCGTCCGCCTCGGCTACGACGACCTGGCGGAGCTACAGGGCGGCATCGGCGCCTGGCAGCAATCGGGGCAGCCGGTGGGCCACATTGACGTATGGCACGCCGGCCGGTTGCATAAACAGCTGGACGACGACGGGGTATTCATCCTGGACGTCCGGACTGGGCGGAGCCGTAGCGAGCATGGCCATATTCCCGGCTCGGAGCACGTCTACCTGGGCGACCTGCCCGACCGGCTCGGCGACCTGCCCTCCGGCGGGACCATCGTGGTGTACTGCGACGCAGGCTACAAGACCGGCACCGCCGCAAGCTTGCTCATGCGTGGTGGCTTTGATGACGTGGTGGAGCTCGTCGGCGGCATCGCCGCATGGAAGCAGGCCGGATATCCCGTGGACTAGTCGAGCTTTGACAGCGCCGCCTGGATGAAGTCGTCGAGGTCGCCGGGATGCCTGCTTGACACCAGATTGTCGTCTATCACGACTGACTGGTCGCGGTAGTTTGCCCCGGCGTTTTTGATGTCCTGGACGATGGACGTCCAGCCGGTCATGGCTCTGCCCTCGGCCACCCGGGCGGTGACGAGCAGCTGGGCGCCGTGGCAAATGAAGAACACAGGTTTGCCGCTCTGGACGAAATCGCGGACGAAGGTAACCGGCGCTTTGTGGGCGCGAAGTTTGTCGGGCGAGTAGCCGCCGGGGATGAGCAACGCGTCATAGTCATCGGGCGTGGCATCCTCGGCTGCCATGTCGACGGTGACCTCCGTGTTTTGTTTTTTGCCGGTGACCGTTTTGCCTTCCTCGAGGCCGACGTGCACCAGCTCGTGCCCTGCCTGTTTGAACGCTGCCGCGGGGCGGCTGTATTCGACGTCCTCGAACATGTCGTCGATGACGACGGCGATGCGGCTCATGCTGTGCCTCCTCTATAGCTGGTGGTGTTTTCCATTTCGATGTCTCTCCGGGAAAGCATGGTCTCCCTCACTATCTCTACCGCATAGCTGTTTTTAAAAGGTTTGTGCTGCATATAGTCTCTGCGAATGATGTAGTTTTTTGTGTTGATTTTCCTCTCTGGGTTTTCCAGAGAGAGCATTCTGGGCTGAGGGCGGCGGCAGGAGCCGCCGGATACCATTCGATGTGGGAAAACTCGGCCGGGGCTGAGGGAGCTGCCGATAGCTCCGGCTCTCTCATCGTGGGCATGGCGACATGGAGCCATG
>JAWOAW010000015.1:0-53019 GCA_046498345.1 Thermoplasmatota archaeon | reverse complement strand
CCGCGGCTGCCCTGCAGGACCAGGGGGCTTATCCCCGCCGGTTTCTCTCCACGCTGGCGGAGAACCGGCAGGTGTTCGTCGACGGTATCGACGGTCTTGACGGGGTGTCGCTGCCGGTGACCCGCGGCGCGTTCTATTTTCTCCTGCAGCTTGACACCGACCGGGCGGCCTGGGACATCGCCCTCCGTCTCATCGAGGAGTACGGCGTGGTGACCGTGCCGGGCGAGGCGTTTGCCACGGGACGGCCGGCGCTGCGCATCGCATACGGCAACAGCACCGTGGCCCAGGTCAGGGAGGGCATGCGGCGGCTCGCCGAGGGGCTGCCGAAGCTGCTGTAGCTACCCCAGGATTTCCCGGATGGAATACCTCTTGTCTGACTGCGCGAGATAGTAGCTCCGCACCATGATCTCGGCCAGGAACCCGGAGATGAATATCTGGAGCCCGACAACCATCAGGAGGACGCCGAGGAGCAGCAGCGGCATTCCACCACATTTATATAGGAGGGGCTATTCGCCCATCGCCATGGCCCGCCTTGAGACCCGCCTGGGCAAGGAGCAGATCGCGCTCATATTCGCCTCCATCGGCTGGTTTCTCATCCTGTCCGGCCGGTATGGCATCTCCACCATCCTGGTCGACATCGAGGCCAGCTTCGGGATGAGCCACGCCGTGGCCGGCGCCGGGATGACCGGCATGTGGTTTTTCTACGGCTTGATGCAGTTTCCCTCCGGCATCTTCTCGGACATACGGGGCCGCAAGCTTACGCTGACGCTGGCCATGCTGTCCTTCGCCATCGCCTACCTGCTCATCGGGGTCTCCGTCCACGCGTTCATGTTCCTGGCCGTGCTCATCCTGCTCGGCGTCGGCGCCGGCGGCTTCCCCACCGCGGGCATCGCCATGATATCCGACTTTTACCAAAAGGAACGGGGCAAGGCGCTGGGCATCCAGAGCAGCGCTGGCAGCGTCGCCGGGCTGATGCCCATCGTGGTGCCGGTCATAGCTGCCTACCAGTGGCGCCTGTTCTTCGTCGCCTGGGCCCTGGTGAGCCTGGCGGTCGCCTACCTGTTCTGGCTGCTGTCCAGCGAGTCCACCCGGCGGCCGTCACATGTCGACGTGGTCGAGCGGTTCAAGGACGGGTTTTCCGTCTTCCTGGATAAAACCACGGTGTTCGTCTTCCTCATCAACCTGACGGTCATCTTCGTCTGGATGGGATTCACCTCGTTTTTTCCCACCTATCTCATCGAGGAAAAAGCGTTCAGCAGCCTGGAGGCCGGCATCTCGTTCGCGGTGCTCATCTTCGGCGGGTTCATCTGGAAGCCCATCATCGGCAGCCTGTCCGACCGATATCGGCCGCGGCTCATCGTCGGCGTGCTCACCGCTCTGGGCACCGCCGCCATCGTCGCCATCGTCCACCTCCAGCTGTTCCCGGCGGTGCTGGCCGTCAGCTTCCTGCTGGCCACGTTTACCAGCGTCTTCCTGGTGCACAACCACTACCTGATGAACCAGTGGGAGGTCAAAGGCCGCGCCGGCAAACTCGGCTTCTACCGCTCGGTGAACATCCTGGTGGGCAGCCCCATCTCTGCCGTCGTGGGCTACGCAGCGACGCGCTATGGCTTCGAGATACCCTTTCTCGTCCTCGCCGGGCTGCTGGGCATCGCGGCGGCGACGCTCTTCGCCACCCTGGCTCTGGAACACCATCGCAACGGCAAAATCGAGACCACGGAATAGCGGGCCGTCCTCAAAACCTTTATAGCCATCTGCGGATACATTTCTGGGGAAATATGACAGAGGACATTGACGCTGCCGTTGACGAGGTTATCAACGCGCTCGACGAAGAGGCAAGCAAGGAAGAAGTCGAGGAAAACCTCAAAAAGTTCATCGAGTACGGCGTGCCCGTCGACCAGGCGAAGCAGGCCGTCCTCAAAAAGTTCGGCGCCGCGCCGACAGCGCCGTCGGCCACGGAAAAAAAGCTCGGGGACGTCACCCCGGGGGACAAGCGCCTTCGCTTCACCGGCAAAATCGTGACGGTTGAACAGCGCGAGGTCGAGGTCAAAGGGGAAACCAGGAGCATCTACAAGGGCATCATCGGCGACGAAACAGCCGTTTTGCCCTTCACCGCCTGGAAGGACTTCGGCCTGGAGAAGGACGACGTCATCGCGGTGGACAACGCCTACGCCGGCGAATGGGGCGGCCAGCCCCGGCTCAACATCTCCGAATGGACGAACGTGGAGAAAACCGACGGGGACATCGACCTGGTGAAACGGCAGCCGCAGCGGTATGACGTGGCGGACCTCCGCCCCGGCCTGTCCAACGTGTCGGTGCAGGGAAAAATCCTGAGCATGGAGGAACGCGAGGTCACCGTGGATGACGAGGCAAAGACGCTGTACAGCGGCGTCATGGGCGACCGGACGGGCAAGATACGCTACACGGTCTGGGCGGACATGAGCATCTCCGAGGGCGACGTGGTCAGCGTCAGCGGCGCCTACGTCAAATCCTGGCAGGGCACCCCCCAGCTGGTGTTCGACGACAACGCCACGGTGGAGCAGCTGGACGAGAGCATGCCGGTCGACCAGGTCGGCAGCCGGACCATGCCCATGTACAAGGTCGTGGAAACCGGCGGCGGAGTCGACGTGCCCCTGGAGGGCGTGGTCATCGAGATACAGCGGGGCTCCGGCCTCATCATGCGCTGCCCCGAATGCAACCGGGCATTGCGCGACGGGGTCTGCGTCATCGACGGCGAGGTCGACGGCACGCCGGACCTGCGCATCAAGGCCGTGGTGGACGACGGGACCGGCGCCGTAACCGCCATCATGGACCGCTCCGTGACGGAGAAGCTCATGGACACCACGATGGAGACGTTCCAGGAGATGGCCGAGGAAAAGGGCGGCGAGGCCGTCGAGCAGGCCATCATGGACCGGCTGATAGCCCACCCCGTGCACGTCAGAGGCAACGCATTGTCCGACGAATACGGGGTAACGGTCATCGTCGACACGGTTGAACCCATCGAGCCGAACATCCAGCAGCAGGGTGCCGAGCTGCTCGCCGAGCTGGAGGGAGACACATGAGAGAGCCAGCGTGGCGCGTGTACGCCGGCGAATACAACGACGCGATGCACCACGTCGAAGGCGAGGAGCAGATGTCGCCGTCCTACGTGGTCACCCCGCTGGGCGCCATGGTCAACCGCCTCTACCTGGTGGGCGTGCTCACCGACGTGGAAAACGTGGCGCAGGACGGCGAAATGTGGCGCGCCCACATCTCCGACCCGACGGGCATCTACGCCGTCTACGCCGGGGAATACCAGCCCGAGGCAGCCACGTTTTTCTCCCAGGCGGATACCCCCAGCTACGTGGCCGTGGCCGGCAAAGCCCGGGCCTACGAGCCGGAGGACGGCGTGCTCTTCGTGTCCGTCCGCCCCGAAATGGCGCGGGAGGTCGACGAAGCCATGCGCGACTACTGGATCGTCGAGGCGGCGCGGCAGACCCGGCAGCGCATCGAGGCCATGACGGAGGCGCTGGACATGAACCCGCCCTCGGAGTACAAGCTCCGCGACCTCGGATACCCGCCGGCGCTGGCCCGCGGCGTGGTGGCCGCCACCGAAGCCTACGACGACGTCGACGTCGAGCATTACCGTTTTCTGCTCCGGGAGGCCCTGTCCCATTTCAGCTCCGGCCGCATCGACTACGAGGAGGACATGGACGACGCCGAGGAGGCGGTGTTCACCGCGGTGCAGGAGCTGGCGGGCGACGACGGGGCATTGTGGGACGACATCGTCGACCATGCGGCGAAGCAGGGGCTCGACCGCCATCTGGTCGAGGAGGCGCTGACCTCGCTGATGGACAAGGGTGCCATATACGAGCCCATTCTGGGCAAGCTGAAGACCACGTGAAGCTACAGATTTAAAAGCAGGTGGCTGTTTCGCTGGCTGCATGCCAGAAACCATTTCCTTTCCGGAGCCCCACGAGCATGTCACCCGGAAGCCGTCGGTCCGCAAATATCTCGGCTACCTGCTGTTTTTTGGCCCCGGCGCGGTGCTGGCGTCCATGACCATCGGACAGGCCCAGTTCATCATAGGGCCGCAGATCGGGGCGTGGGCGGGCTACCGATTACTCTGGCTGATAACGCTCAATGTTGGCTCCTACGTCATCGCCTACATAAGCTGCCGGTTTACGATGCTCTCCGGCGTCAGCCTGATGGATATCTTCGCGTTGAAGACCAGGCGGGGCTGGCTCAACTGGCTGTTCATCGGCATCATCCTGTTCTTCGTGCCCTTGTTCGCCGCGGCCATCATCACCACGCTGGGGCAGACCCTGGCCTGGATATTCGGCGTCGGCCACTACCTCCTCTGGGGCATCGGGTTCTGCACCGTCGCCCTGCTCCTCGTCCTCATCGGCCGGTACCGGTTGCTGGAGCACACCCAGGCGTTTTTCGTGGCGGTGCTCGGCGTCGGCGCCGTGATATCCGTCCTGGTCATCCAGCCCGACCTCCTCGACGTCATCCCCCATTTTTTTATGTTTGGCGACGTCCCCAGCTACCCCGCCTGGGTCAGCCAGGTGGAGGGATTCACCAGCCCACCCATCCCCCTGGTCATGCTCGGCTACCTGGGCACCCTGACCGTCACCATCATCCCCCTGGTCGGCTACCTCGGCTGGATAAAAATCAAGCGATGGGGCATCTTCAAAGACCAGGAGGACCCCGACCGGTTCCAGGAAAACCTGTTCCAGCGCTTCAAAGACACGGGGCATATCGACTACCTGCCGGAAAGCCCCGGCGAGCGGACGAAAGCCCGGCTGCTGCTCCGCCCCATCGTGGTCGACCTGGCCATCGCCCTGGCCATCGTCTCCGTGGTCTCCATCGCCTACATGGTGGCCGGCGCCGCGTTGTTCCGCCCGGAGCACATCATCCCCACCGACCAGGACCTGCTCACCAACCAGAAGGAAATCTTCGTGCAGATAGCTCCGGATGCCGCCAGCCTGCTGACGCCGCTCTACCAGGTCAGCATCGTGTTCGCCCTGTTCGGCACCGTCTACGCCGGGTTCGAAGCGGCGGCCCGAATGGTCCACGAGACCGGGCGGCACGTCAACGTCATCGGCCGGCTGCCCTACCGACGCTTCCTGGTGTATCTGATGGCCTACGTGCTCGGGCTGGGCATCCTGCTGTCCCTGCTGGTATACGCGGGCATATCGGTTTTGCTGCTGCTGTCGCTGACATTGCTGTTCATCGGCGTGGTCGGCGTCGTCATCTACGGCGCCGGCGCCGTCTACATGACGCAGCGGGTGCTCCCCGAGCGATATCGCCTGAGCCGGTGGCAGCTTATCGTGGCCGTGGTCAGCGTGCTCATGCTGCTGGTTCCCCTGGTCGCGTTTGTGGTCTAGCCGCGGAAACAGCCAGTTTTTTATATTCGGGCCGAATATGGAATCACGGACGCCATGGGGCCCGTAGCTTAGGCTGGTGGAGCGTCTGGCTCATAACCAGATGGTCGTCGGTTCAAATCCGGCCGGGCCCATTCACCAATAGTTTTATATCACGTGGACGTTTGCCCGTCGAGAAACAATGAAAATCGTACCGGATACATCGGTCATCGTGGATGGCCGGGTCACCAGTCTCATCGAAGACGGCGAGTTCGCAGGAGCAGAGATCATCATCCCCGAGGCCGTGGTCGCCGAGCTTGAATACCAGGCCAACGAAGGGTTTGAAAGCGGCCTCAGCGGCCTCGACGAAATCGTTCGCCTGCAGGGATTCCACCGGAAAGGAGACATCGACCTGCGTTTCACCGGCGAACGGCCCACCATGGAGGAGACCCGTCCCGTCGGCGAAATCGACGCCATCATCAGAAAGGTATCGGAGCAGGAGGGCGCGACGCTCTGCACCTCCGACCGATTGCAGGCACACGTCGCCGAGGCGAAGGGACTCAAGACGCATTACATGCGCCCTGCATCTGTTTCGGCTGAGCAGGAAATCGAGTCGCTGCGCTTCCAGAAATATTTCGAGGATGACGTCATGAGCGTCCACCTGCGGGAGGGCTGCCGCCCCTACGTCAAACGAGGGGTGCCCGGCAACTTCACCTTCGAGCCCGCGGGGCATCGCAGCCTGTCTGAGCGGGACATGGAGACCATGAGCCGGCATATCATCGAGGCGGCCAAGCGGGAGAAGAACAGCTTCCTGGAGATCGAGCGGAAGGGTGTCACCGTGGTGCAGCTGGAGGCCATGCGGGTGGTCATCGCCCGCCCGCGGTTTTCCGACCGCTTCGAGATCACGGCCACCCGGCCCGTTGTCAAGCTCGACCTTGACGACTACGACCTTGACGAGGAGACCAAGAGCCGGCTGTCGAACTTCCGGCGCGGCGTGCTCGTGTCGGGCCCCCCGGGCTCGGGCAAGTCCACGTTTGCGCAGGCCGTGGCCGAATATCTGCATGAGCAGGGCGCCGTGGTGAAAACCATGGAGAGCCCGCGGGACCTGCAGGTCAACGAGGAGATAACCCAGTATGGACCGCTGGAGGACGACATGGAGCTCACCTCGGACATCCTGCTGCTCGTCCGGCCTGACTTCGTGGTGTTCGACGAGGTGCGGAAGGGCGAGGATTTCCGAATTTTCGCGGACATGCGCCTGGCCGGCATGGGGCTCATCGGGGTCACCCATGCAAACCGGGCCATCGACGCCATCCAGCGGCTCATCGGCCGCGTGGAGCTGGGCATGATCCCCCAGGTGACGGACACCATCATCCATATCAACGGCGGCCAGATAGAGCAGATCCTGGAGATGGAGTTCACCGTGAAGCTGCCCGCCGGCATGGAGGAGGCCGACCTGGCCCGCCCGGTCATCATGGTCAAGGACTTCAACACGCAGAAGGCCCTCTACGAGATATACACCTACGGCGAGCAGGTCGTGGTCATGGCCATCCAGGAGCGCGAGGAGAAAACCACGGGCTCCGGCAAGCTGGCTGAACGGCAGCTGCGCCACATCGTCAGCCGCTGGATAGACGGCGTCGTCGACTGCGAGATAACGTCGGGCAACTCCGCCAACGTCTACGTGGAAGAGGAAAACATTCCCCACATCATCGGCAAGGGCGGCAAGACCATCGCCAGCATCGAGGACGAGGCGGGCATCAAGCTCAACGTGAAGCCGCTCAAGAAGTCGGAGATACGGCCCAACGTCATCAAGCAGCAAAACAACGTTGTTCTCGATGCAGGGCCGGGCCACGCCGGCAAAGAGGTCGACATCATGGGCGGCGACGAGCTCCTGCTGGCCGGCACCCTGTCACAGGAGGGCACCATCAAGGTCAGGCGGCGCAGCACCCAGGGGAAGGCCATCATGAACGCCATCGCCTCCAACCGGGACATCACGATGCGGCCTCGATGACCACCGACGTGGTCACCGCCGTGGTCACGCATCACGGGGACGTGCTGCTGCTCAGGCGGAGCAGCCGGGTGCGCACCTACCGGGGCAAATGGGCCTGCGTCTCCGGCTACCTCGAAAAGGGCGACGTCCCGGAGGAGCGAGCCTACACCGAAATCGAGGAGGAAACCGGCCTGGGCCGGAGCGAGGTCAGGCTGGAAAAAACCGTGTCGCCCGTCGCATTCACCGATGAATCAAATGAGGTCCAATGGCGCGTCCACCCGTTTTTGTTCACCGCCACGCGCCGGGATGTCTCCATCGACTGGGAGCACCGGGAGTACCGATGGGTGGCACCGTCCTCCCTTGAGCGATATGACACGGTCCCCCGGCTGGGCGAGGTCGTAAACCGGCTGCTGGCCTGACCGCCGCATGCTGGCAGCGCCGTTCCTTCGAGAACGGGTTGTCTGCGTAGCACAATTTTGTCAACCGTATGCAATATATACAACTTCGAATATTATAAATACCAGCAGGCCAATATTGGGCCTGCATGGGGAGGAAGAGTTACGACGCCCACGATGCGGTAGGCGAAACGCTCAAGTTCATAACTTCTTCCAAGGTGAGGACGAAGATCATGCTCGGCCTGCAGGAGCAGCCAAAAACGTCGAGCGTGCTGCGCGACGAAATCGGCGCCAGCGCCTCGAGCGTCATCCATGCCGCCCGCGACCTCGAAAAAGAGGACCTGTTAGTGGAAAAAGAAGACGGGTACCATCTTACCTCTGTGGGCAGCGTCGTCGCCGCCAAGCTGGAGGACACCATATACACCATGGACGTGCTCGATCGGGGAAAGGACTTCTGGCTGACGCACAACCTGGGGGCCATCCCGGAGCCGTTTCTGAGCCGCCTGCACGAGATCGGCGACTTCGAGATTCTGACGTCGAGCGTCCGCAACATCTTCAAGACGCTGACCGTGTACAAGGAGCTCACCAAGCAGGCGCGCATGTTCCAGGGGGTCTCGCCTATCTTCGTTGATGCATTTGTTCCCCTGGTGAAAAAGCTGCTGGCGAACGATGCAACGGTCCAGCTGGTTGTCACCGGCGAGGTATTGGAGGAACTGGTCGACTTCGACAGAGAGGGCTTCGGCAGCATCATGGAAAACGACAATCTTTCCATCTGGCGGCTGGACGAGACGGTGGAGGTGGCGTTTACGGTCACTGATTCCATTCTGGCTTTGGGGCTATTCGGCCAGGACGGCATCTATGACGCGGCTCACGACCTCGTGAGCCGAGACAAAGGGGCGATAAATTGGGGTAGAGAGCTATTCAAATACTACAAGAGCCGGGCGCGGCTCGTGGTATTGGAGGATATCTGAGCTCGCGGCTGCGTGGCTCGATGCAATCGTTTCGCTGCTGGTGTACTCACCGCTCATCGTAGCGGCGAGCAGCACCGCCGTCGCAGCCATAGCGTTTATGCTGTACGGCATCAGTTTTCATCCGGCGCTGCTCGCCGGCGCGTTTCTGGTCACCATGGGCGTGTACACCTTCAACGTGGTGACCGACAGGGGGGAGGACGCGGTGAACATGCCGGAGCGGGAAGCGTATTTTCTGAGCGATACCAATCACCTGCTGGCGGTTGCCCTGGGCGCGTATGGCGGCGCCCTGGTGCTGGGGGCCACGGTGAGCCTGTTTGCGGTCCCGGTGCTGCTGGTGCCGCTCATCCTGGGTATTCTGTACAGCACGCCCGTCGGCGCCAAGCGGTTGAAGGACTACCTGGTGGGGAAGAATGTGACGGTGTCGCTGTCGTTTGGCCTGGAGGCGGCGCTGCTGCCCGCGGTGCTGGGATTTGACTGGCTGCGTTGTCTGCTGGTGTTTTCGTTTATCTTTGTGAAGGGAATGGTGAACACGGTGGTGTTTGACACCCGGGACGTAGCGGGTGACGCGGCGGTGGGCGTTGACACGATTCCCGTGCGGCTCGGGGTGGGCAACACGAGGCTGCTGCTGCTGGCGGTGAACTCGCTGTTGGTACCGTGGCTGCTCATGGCGGTGCATTTTTCTGTGTTCGTGCTGTATCTGCCGGTGCTGGTGTTCAGCGTGGCGTACAGCTATTTCTATATCCTGTATCTGTGCCGGGGCGACCGGATTCCGAAGAGCCATTACGGGTTTTTGGTGGACGGCGAGATGATTGTTTTGTTCGCGCTGTTCGCGTTGACCGCGTTTCTGGCGGGGTAGCCCGAAATAGTAAAATACGGGGAGGCATTCCCTGTGGTGTGGCCCGGGTAGTGTAGCGGCAACATAGGGGACTGTGGATCCCCTGTCTCGGGTTCAAAATCGCGTCATGCGTATGAAAATCCCGGCCCGGGCCTCTCTTTTCCACCGGACCAGTTCCGGCGGTAGCTGCGGTGCCGGTCGTTCTGCCACGTGCACATTTTATGCTATGAGAATCATATGAAAAAGGGGCGGGGGGAGAGGTGGCGGGTACGCCACCCGGGGTAGAGAGCTATTCTATGTCCTCCCCCCAGCTTGTTTTGATAGCACTTTGCTATCATTATAGCAATAGGCATGCACATATATAAACGATTCGGTTTCTGCCGGGCGCTCGACCCCCGCCATTCCCGGCCGACGGCGGCATCCGAAAAAATATTAGTAAGGGCGCAGGATACGCCTCCATGAGCGACACAAAAACACTGATGCGAAAGGGAAAAGTCAAGGAGGCCTACGACCTGCACGACGGCACACTCGAGTTCGTGTTCACCGACGACGTCTCCGTCTTCGACAAGGTCATCCCCACCACCATCGACCACAAGGGCGAGGTGCTCTGCCGCATCTCCGCCTTCTGGTTCCAGCGGTGCGAAGACCTCGGGGTCAACACCCACTTCATCAGCGCCGAAGGCAACCGGATGCGAGTCAACAAGTTCGACATCATCACCGACTACGACCGTCTCGACGAGAAAAGCACCGGCTGCATGATACCGCTCGAGGTCATCGCCCGCTACTACGTGGCCGGCTCCCTGTACGAGCGGTTCAAAGGCCAGGGCATGGACTACGGCGACGAGCTGCCGGAGCCCATCGTCGAGTTCACCACCAAGTTCGAGGAATACGACCGCAAGCTCACCGAAGAGGAAGCCATGGACATCGCCAGCCTCAGCCGGGACGAGCTCGAGCACGTCAAGGAAACCGTCCTCGCCATCGACCGGCACATGAACGAAACCGTGCAAAAACGCGGGCTCATCCACGTCGACGGCAAAAAAGAGTTCGCCCTCGACGACCAGCGCGACCTGGTGCTCGTCGACACCTTCGGCACCCCCGACGAAGACCGCTTCTGGGACGCCGACAAATACCAGCAGGGCGTCTTCGAGGAACGCAGCAAGGAGTTCGTCCGCGCCCACTACCGCGAAAGCGGCTACTACGACAGGCTCAAAAAAGCGCGCGAAAACGACCAGCCGGAGCCGGAGATACCGCCGCTGCCGGACGACGTCGCCAGAGAAGCCAGCCAGCTCTACATCGACATCTACGAGCAGATAACCGGGGACTCATTCTAGCCGCTGATCGCAGATGTCCGCCAGCGGGCACTCCGGGCAGCGCGGATTGCGGGCGCTGCACGTATGCCGCGCCAGAAACCAGAAGAGCTGCACCATGCGGTCCCGCTCTCCCTCCGGGATGACATCCCAGGGAAACAGCAGGGTGAGACAGCGCTGCACCCTCGCGTAGGAGGCACCAGGCTCGACGAGCCCCAACCGGAAGGCGATGCGGAACATGTGGGTGTCCACCACGAAGGCCTCCCGCTGACCGTGGATGTGGGACAGCAGCACGTCGGCCGTCTTGGGGCCAATGCCCGGCATCGCCAGCAGCCGCCGACGGACCGTTTCACGCGGCAGGTCGTACGTCCAGCCCAGGTCGCCATCATATGCATCGAGGATAAAAGCGGCCAATGCTTTGATACGCCCGGCCTTTACATGATGCAGGCCGCCGGGCTTAATCGCCGTGGCGATGGCCTCCCCGTCGGCATCGCGGAGCGCCCGGGGCGTGACCTCGAAGCTGCCGCGCAAACCACGGTACGCCCGTCGCGTGTTCTCCGAGGAGGTGTTCTGGGACAGCAGCGTAAAGATCAGGGCGCTGAACGGCCGCGACATCGCCATGTGGTAGTCGTCCTCGTCATCCTCGTTCCACCAGTACCGCTCGTACCGCTCGAGCTGCTCCAGATGACGGCGGCCGAGCTGTCTATCCGTACATGATGCCATCGTCGTCCTCCTCGTCCGAAACAGCGGGCCGCCGCTTTTTCCGCTTTATGAACGCCTCCTGATGCCGTCGCCCCACGAACCGGATGTCATGCCGCTCAAGGCGGACATAGGTGGCGTCGGGCAACGGCTCCAGCGACAGGATACCCCGGGACTGCAGCCGGTGCAATTCGAAGCGCATCTGCTCCCTGGAGAGATGCAGCTCCCGGCAGAGCTCCTCCATGGTAATGGGATAGCGCTCCTGCACCGTCTTGATGATTTTTTCCTCGATGGTGCCGGTGGTAACGTCAATCATGGCTATACCTGAACGCGATGTTGCACGAGCCCTCCCGGGACACCATGCACGGCCCCACGGGATGCCGCGGCGTACATTTTTTGCCAAAAAGGGCGCATTCCTCCGGCGGGCAGACGCCCCGCAACACGTCGCCGCATATACATCCTGGAGGCTCCTCGAAATCCCTGTCCATCACCGGGGCCAGCAGGTCCTCGTAGCGCCTCGCCGCATCCTGCTCCTCGAAGCGCGGACGGAGCGCCAGCTTCGAGCCGGGGATCACGGGAAACCCGCGCCACGACGCGTCCACGGGCTCGAACACCTCGTCGATGGCCTGCAATGCCCGGGGGTTTCCCTCCCGGGAAACGGCCCGCCGGTACTCGTTTTCCACCTGGCTCCGGCCCTCGTCGACCTGGCGGGCGAGCATCCAGATGGCCATCAGCACGTCGACGGGCTCAAACCCGGCGACGACCTGCGGGATGCCATGCCGGCGGGAGATGCCCTCGTACGGCAAGGTGCCGATGATGACCGACACGTGGCCGGGGTCGATGAGCCCGTCCAGGGCGACCTCGCCCGCTGCAAGGATGGCCTCCATGGCCGGCGGGATCACCCGGTGGCAGCTCAGCACGGAAAACCCATCCGGCAGGTCGCGGAGCAGCGCAGCGGCGGTCGTCGGCGCCGTGGTCTCGAACCCGACGGCAATGAAAACAACCTCGGCGCCCTGCTCCGCCAGCTTCACGGCCTCGTTGATGTCGTAGACCACGCGGACGTCGGCGCCCCTTGCCTTGGCCGTCTGCAGCGACGTCTCGGCGCCGGGCACCCGGAGCATGTCCCCAAAGGTGGCCACGGTCACGCCGGCCTCGGCCAGGGCAATCGCCATCTCTATCTCGCGGGGCGTGGTCACGCACACCGGGCAGCCCGGCCCCTGCACGATGCGGACGTCACACTCCCGGAGCAGGCCGTCCAGGCCGTGCCGGACGATGGTGTCCTGATGCGTACCGCAGACGTGCATCGCGGTGAGCGGCTCATCCCGCTCGCGGAGGCGCTCCACCACGGCGCGGGCCAGCTCCCTATCCCTCAGCTGAAACATCGTCCCTCTCAATCTCGATATGCTTTATTAAACATTCCCGACCCCGCCTCACCTCGACAGAGCCCCCGCATTCCGGGCAGCGCAGCAGCGGAAAACGGACGTGGAACTCTTTTTTCTCGTCGTATTCGACGTCGCCCGTGTAGCCGCAGTCGCAGCGTACCTCCGGGGCAACCCGGTTGACAACCAGTTCGGCGCCTTCCAGCAGGGTGCCCTCGCTCAGCACCTGAAAGGCGAAGCGGAGCTGCTCCTCTCCCAGAAACGTCAGCTCGCCGATGTCCAGGACGACGCGGGTGACAGCCGTGGCATCGTGCTTTTCCCCCTCCTCGAGCACCGAGGCCACGATGCTGGACATCGTCGAAAACTCATGCATGCTCTGCCTCAAGCATCTCCCGGAACAGCTGCAGCGTCTCCTCCGCCTCCCGCTCGTCCAAGACCTGGATGGCAAAGCCCGCGTGGACTATCACGTAATCGCCGACCTCCACGTCGACAAGCGAAACGTCGGCCTGGCGCGTGGTACCCTGCCCGTAGTCGATGGTGGCTTTCGCGCCGTCAACCGCGCAGACCTTTCCGGGAACGGCCAAACACATACGGGCCTCCAATGGCAAGGTGGTATAAAATCACTTCCATCGCACGCGCCGTATCGGGCCGCCGCACACCGGGCACTGCTCCATCCCGGCGTCAACCCGGCGGCCGCAGGACGAACAGCGATACCGCCACGTCCACTGCTCCCGTATCCCCCTCTGGACAACCGTGGCATACCGCACGTCGAGCTCCCGGGCCACGTTCTGCATCGCGTAGTCATCGGTGACCATCACCGCACCGTCACGGGAGGCAGCCAGCGCCAGCACCTCGACGTCGGCCTCCGACAGCGCGGCCAGGTCGCCGGTATCCCGGGCGGCATCCCGCACCCGCCGCACCGCCGCTTCCGGAGGAAGCAGCACCCGGAGCCCGGCCTCACGGGCATACTGCAGCATCCGGAACGAATGACCGCCCTCCTCGAACTCGTCGATGACTCCAGGGACAGTGACGACGTCGCCGCCCTGCCACCGGCCGGACAAAATCGCCGAGGTGTCAAGCACGCGCATGCACACAAGTATTTTAAAGCACATTGATATAGATTTGTATGCAGGTCAGGATAGACGGCTGGCGCAGCCACATTCTTTTCTCGTCGGCGCATTTCATCCCCGAATACGACAAATGCGGGCGGCTGCACGGGCACACCTACGCGATTCATGCAACGATAGAAGGCGAACAGGACGAGATGGGCATCGTCATCGACTTCAGCCTGCTCAAGGAGACCCTCCAGGATATCGCCGACGAACTCGACCACCACCTGCTCATCCCCGAGCAGGCCAACATCGAGCTGACACGGCAGGACGACAGCATCGAAGCCATCTTCCGCGGCAAACGATACCTGCTGCCGGCCGAGGACTGCCTGCTGCTCCCCCTGCCCGCCACATCGGCGGAAAACCTCGCCGGATACATCCTCCAGCTGCTCCACGAAAAAATAGACATCCCGCCCCGGGTAACCGCCGTCTCCGTCGGCGTCGACGAAGGATACGGCCAGGGCGCCTGGACCACGGGATAACATGAACGCCGTCTGCCTGCTCTCCGGAGGGCTCGATTCGTGCGTTGCCGCCGCCATCGCCGCCAGCCAGGGCTACACGCTGCACGCGCTCACCTTCGACTACGGGCAGCGCAGCCGGACGGAAATCGAGCATGCCCGCAGCGTGGCCGAGGGGCTCGGCGTCGCCGACCACAACGTCATCGACCTCGACCTCCGCAGGCTGGGCGGCTCGGCGCTCACCGACGACATCGAGGTGCCCGAGACGGCACAGGAGGGCATACCCGTAACCTATGTGCCCGCCCGGAACACCATCTTCCTCGGCATCGCGCTCGCCCAGACAGAGGTCATCAAAGCCGACAGCATTTTCATCGGGGTCACCGCCGTCGACTACTCCGGGTACCCGGACTGCCGGCCCGAGTACATCGAGGCGATGCAGCGCGTCGCCGAGCTGGGCACCAAGCAGGGGGTCGAGGGCAACCCGCCGGTGATACACACCCCGGTCATCGACCTGGCCAAACATGAAATCATTCGCCGCGGCATCGAACTGGACGCGCCGCTGGAGCATACCTGGTCCTGCTACCGCGACGGCGAAAAAGCATGCGGCAGATGCGACTCCTGCCGGCTCCGGCTTGAGGGATTCGCTCGGGCGGGCGTGGAGGACCCGATAGCCTATGCAGATAACTGAGCTGTTTTTCTCGCTGCAGGGCGAGGGAAAAAACACGGGGCTGCCCACGATTTTTGTCCGCACCACCGGCTGCAACCTCCGCTGCAGCTACTGCGACACCACCTACGCCTACCAGGGCGGCGAGCACATGGAGACCCCGGCGGTTATCGATGCGATGCGGCGGTGGCGCTGCCGGCGGGCCTGCATCACGGGCGGGGAACCCCTGCTGCAGGAGGAGCTGCCCGGATTGGTCGACGGGCTGCTGGCCGACGGCTACGCAATCGAGGTGGAAACCAACGGGTCACAGGACATAGCATGGCTCACCCGGCGGCCGGTCACCATCTCCATGGACATAAAATGTCCCTCCTCCGGCATGCACGCCGAAATGCGGATGGAAAACCTGGCAGCGCTCCGCCCCCGCGACCAGCTCAAGTTCGTCATCGGCTCCCGGGAGGACTACGACTACGCCCGCAGCATCGTCAGGGAATACGAGCCGTCCTGCCCGGTGGTGATGCAGCCTGTCTGGAAGAGCAACGTGGCGCTCGCCGACTGGATAGTCCAGGACGAAATCGACGTCCGTCTCTGCCTGCAGCTCCACAAAATCCTGTGGGGCGACAGGAAGGGCATCTGATAGAAAAACACAATCTTTATATAAAATGATGCCAATTCCATGCTAACCCCGTCCCACAGAGGGACACCACAATGGAAAAAAAAGAGAAAAGATTAAAAAAGGGGATACATTTTAGATGGCAAACCTAAAAGGAGGAAACAATGTATAAAAAACACGCACTTAAAAAGATTGGAAGCATCGTCGTAGTGGCTGCGTTGATAGCAAGCGCCTTCACCATGATATCGGTCGAAGATGTGGCCGGAGAAAATGGAGAAGGGTCTACTACTGACCACATAGTGATAAATGAATTTTACGCCGGACCAAACACGTTAACCTATATGGAAGATATCATTGAGTTGTACAACCCTACCGATAGTCCAGTTGACTTGACGGGATGGAATATCTCGAGTCCGCCTAGCTCGGTAGATTGGGCTTTGCTTGACGGTTTAACCATACCCGCAAACGGATATCTTGTACTGAGTGAAACTGAGGAGTTAGGTTTCAGCCTAGCATCCGACACGGACAGTATCGTCCTAAAGAACAGCACTGGTGGTATTGTCGACCAGGTCGCCTATGGCGGCGACACCACGGTGAACGCCACCGCACCCGGCGAAGGTAACTCCACGGGACGATACCCGAACGGCGTGGACACCGACAACGACGCCGAGGACTTTCAGGTGTTTACGAGCCCGACCTTTGGCGAGTCCAACGGCGGCGAAAAACACGACGTGTACGTGGACACGGGTTACACCGGCACCTACGGAACCGGCGTCCGGATAGATAACGCAACCACCGAGAAAATAGCCCTAGAACAGGAATTGACGATAGGGGAAACATACCACGTCATGTACAAGATTGTCAACAACGGAACCGCCGGAACAGAGGACGTAGACATCGCTGTGAAAGTTGGCACTACAGGAATCGGAGATTACACCGAAACCATAAATGAGTACCACTTAGGTGATAAAACCTGGGATACCACTGGCCTCTCGCCCGGCACCTATACCATCACAGTGAACGCCAGCCCGCCAGCAGACGACAACTGGGCCGACAACGAAAGAACAAGAGAAGTAACACTTAAAGAAGAAGGACCTGACTTCGAGGTCAAGCCAAAGTCCGGCGGCTACCTCGACACCGTCACCATGGAGATATACAATGCATCCGATGGCGATACCATCCAGCTCTGGAAACCCGGAGCCACGCAGTCCACTAAACAGGATTGGGCAAACGCGGACGGCAGAGTGACCTTTAGCGGTGTGAACCTGGATGCGGTCGGAGAATGGACAGTCAAAAATGTGGATAAAGATGTCAACACCACCTTCACCGTCAAGCCGGCGCCACTCAACATAACCATTTCGCCCACGGAGGAGACCTTCAACCAGTCAAGAAGCGGCATATCGCTTGACATCACTATCAAAGACGAAGATGGCAACTACATCGAAAACGCAGATATCACTGCCACGTACATTGGGACAGATGGAAAGGATAAGGACGCCCAAGAGATTATGGTGTCGCAGAGCGGTGGCAACTATTCAATAAAAGTACGAGGGATGAAAGGCATCGGCACATACAACATCACCGCCACGAAGAACAATACAGGTGACGCAACCCCCGAGCTCAGTGGATACGCCCACCTCGACGTCATGCCGAATGATATTACCTTCGATGACGTGTCTTCCGAAGATGCCAAGTCCGGCTTCCCGAGCACCAAGGAATTCCTGGTGAAGTATGCAGAGACCAACATGTCTGTCGACTGGACCAAACCCGTCAACATAACGCTCACATTTGACGGGGAAAGCAACTCAACCGGTGACGTCGTGCTCAGCGGCAGCAGCACTATGCTTGTCATCGGCGGTGAAACAGCCACCATAAGCACAGAGAACGGCAACCTCACCATCACCATGCAGTGGCCGGGCACCGGCGACTACGACCTGACGGTAGCGCAGAACTACACGGGCAGCACCATGATAGACAACGAGAGCTACGAGTACACGGGCAGCACCACCTTTGACGTGGTCAGCCCCCCGGACGTCAACGTGAAGGTAACGCCAGACACCATAGATGTCAGCGACACCGGCAACAACACCGCCACCCTGGAAGTTGAAGTGCTCGGCGACGGCATCGACGTCTACGGCAGCCCCGAAAACCTCAGCGTCAATCCGACCACGCTGCAGAACGTGACCAGCCGCATCCAGATCGAGGGTGACATCCTGTACACCCCGCCCAAAGAAGCCTATACCTACGCGGGCGACGGCAAATGGCACGTCAAGGTGTTCCCCATAGAGGGAGACGGCATGATATACGTCAACGTGACCTGGCCGAACAACGGCACAGACAGCGACACCGTCACCATCAGTCAGGGCGGCATCGTGACCGTTGACCCCGCCACGGTTATCGTGGACAACAACTACAACTTCACCGTGACCGTCAAAACAAACGCGGGCGACACCGTCACCCGGGCGGAATACATCCGATTGTACATCGAAGACCCCGCCTACTACGACGGCGTTGCCGGCTGGACCCTCGTCGATGAAAAAGAGAGCGTGTACAACACCAACGGCGAGTTCACCTTCGACAACGTCTCCGTAGACGAGGCGGCGGTCAACTACGTGGTCGCCGTATACTTCAAGACGGCCACCGACCAGTACGCCTTCGCAAAGATACGTTCGAACCCGGCCCACGACCTCGAGGTCGACTGGGCACCCGCGGATGTCATGGCCGGCGCGTCAACCGAGCACACCTTCAACGTCACGCAGGACAACAAAGCCTATGCCGACAGCTTCCAGATATATCTGCTCAACGAGACACAGTACGACGACCTGCAGAACGAGGAGCTCGACCTGGGCGCCCTGACCCCCGACGAAAAAAGCACGGCCAACTTCACTCTTGACAAAACCATCACGGAGCCCGGCACCTACTACCTGTACCTCCGCACCGCGGACAAGAAACACGACAACCTGGGCGCCGAGCCCAGCATCGAGGTAAGCGCGGCAACGGTCACCCCGGACGTGGACATGGTCGTGAAACACATCGACACCAACGGAACGGTAACCTTCGAGGTGACCTGGAACGGAAACAACCTCGACGGCGAGCTGACATTGCACGGCGTCCACCAGAACGGGATCAGCGGCTACAACGAGACCTACGTGGAAGGAGCCACGATGACCGTCGACGTGGTCAACGGCACGGCCACGGTCCACAACATGAAGGTCATCAACGGCAGCAAAGACGGCTACGAGATATCCTTCACGTTTAAACCCGACGGTGGCATGGATGCAGATGCAGACGGCACCATAACGGTGACCATCCCCGAGATAACCGTTGAACCGGAGACCATCGCGCTTGGCGAGCAGAACATCATCACCGTCACGGTCACCAACCCGCGGAACGGCAACCCGGTTTCCGGCATGAAGGTCATGGGTGACTTCCCCGCCGGCAACATGAACCTGGGAGAAACCGACAGCAACGGCGAAATCGTCATCGGCATCATCCCCGACATGACCGGCACCATCACGCTGTACGTGGAGGGAGACGAAGCAGGCGAGATCACCATCGGCGTGGGCGGCCTGAAGATACACGTCATCGGCGACCGCTACTTCTACGTCCTGCCCGAGCTGGAGAAAGGCAAGGAGTACACCATCAAGGTGACCACCGGCGGCGACAAGGACGTCCAGGGGGCGACCGTGGAAGTAGGCGGCACCACCATCGGCACCACAGACGAAAACGGTGAGGTGAAATGGAAACCCGAAGACAAGGGAGACTTCACCCTCACGGCCACCCACGGCACCTACGACACCGGCAGCCGCGACGTGACGGTCAAGGAAGGCCCGAGCACCCCGGGATTCGGATTCGCCGCCCTGATACTCGGCGTGCTGGGCGCAGCGCTCATCCTGTGGCGACGGCGCCGCTAAAACCCTTTTCCCCTTTTTCCTTTCCTTTTTTATATTGTTTCTGCGAAACAAAGGATAACGTTTTAATACACGTGTTTCGTTAAATTATTGCAGGGAAACATGATTGACGACAAGGACGAGGAGCGAAACAATCCCTTCAACGACGAAGAGTTCCAGCGCATCCTCCACGAAATGGAGCGCCTGGTAGAGGACGCCTTCAAAACGTCGCTGGAGGAATGGAAGTCCGGGAAGACCTTCGTGAAAGGATTCGCGGTCAGGATGGGGCCGGACGGCGAGCCGCAGATAGACGAGTTCACCCATGACGCAGTCGACGAGGACGAGGTGGAAGCGGACATGATAGAGGGCGTTGACAGCATCGCTGTCACTCTGTCGCTGCCGTTCACCGCCGAGCCGGAGGACATCGACGTATATGTCGACCGGCAGACCCTGGAGATAGCCATCGATGACCCGGAGCGAACCATGTACAGGGCCCTGGCGCTGCCCTGCCCGGTACGGGAGGACAGCCTCTGCTATACCTATAAGAACCGGGTGCTGGACATCGAGATGCAAAAGCAGGATATCTACAGCGAAACGTAATCTTCGATTTTTTCGCGGGCGGCCGCCCGTTTTTCGTGCAGGTTTGACAGGAACGTTTCCATGAGCTCCGCCGCCCGCTGTTTGCAGGCGCCGCACAGCTGGTCGCCGGCCCGGCAGTCCCGGTAGAGCTGCTCGAGTTCTGCGTCGCTTTCCATGAGATGGTAGAGGAAGAGCTCGTAGAGCACGCATTGCTCGGGGGTGCCGCCGTGTTTTTTGTGTTCCTCCAGCGACACGGCACCCCCGGTCTTGGCCGACATGATCTTTTTCCGCGCCTCCTCAGGAGTATCGGTGAGGAAGATGGCTGACTCGGGCGTGCTGCTGGACATCTTGCCGCCGGTGATACCCGTCATAAACCGGTGGTAGGTGGAGGCGGGCGAGACAAACCCGTAGCTGTCCTGCTGCTGCTCCCGCCGGGCCAGCGCCAGGTCGAGGATGTCGATGTCGCCTGCCGCGGCGTCTTTGAGGTAGAGGGCCTTGTAGGCGTCGTGGCGCTTCGATGTGAAGCCCAGCTCGGCGGCTGTCTGCTCTGCCAGGTCGAGCAGCCGTGTGACCTCGCCGTCGGGTTTGACGAACACGGCTACCTGGCCGTCCTTGGCCGTGGTGACGTTGTACAGGCGATGCGCTGCCGCTATCCCCCGGGTGAACCGGATGTGGGGGTCCTGGTCGACGCCGACGGGCACCAGGACGGGCCGGGAGCCGCCGTGCTCTGCCAGCTGCGGGTGGAGGATGTCACCGGCCTGGATGAGCGGCGACAATACATGGGCCATGTTGGTGGCGCCTTCGAAGCCGTAGATGGCGTTGACCTCTGACAGGTTGGTTTTTTTCCCGAGCAGGTAGCCGAGGTCTTTGACGTCGCTGTTCCGCGACTGGAAGTAGACGGTGCAGGGCTCCAGTCCCATGGCGATGTAGCTGGTGATGTATTCCTCGACGGCCAGGCGTTCCGCCTCCTTGAGGCTGTAGCCGCGGGTGGCATAGGCCTCGATGTCTGCCACGGCGATGTAGATGTCGCCGCCGATGCGCTGGTAGTAGCGTATCTGGTCGAGGACCATCTTGTGGCCCAGGTGCATCCGCCCGGAGGGCATCAGGCCGGTCATCAGCGCCCATGGCTCCCCGTTTTTGGCGGCGTGGGCGATGCGGTGGAAGTCACGGTGGCCGAAGACGATGCCCCGCCGGAAAAAGGAGGGGGGATCCGGCAGCCCCTCCCAGAGCCCCGGGGTAAGCTCCTGGATGCCGAACTGCTCCCGCAGCCGGTTGTAGTCCTGGTACTGCGCCGAGCTCCACGGATTTATCTGCATCGACGCGATTAACCTCCGTCGCTATATGTAGTTTTTGAAATGCCCCTGTGGGAGGCGATGCATTGAAAAACGGGTGCCCGATATTAAGTGGGAGACACATGGAAGGAAGACAGCTCATGGCCGCGCTGGCGGTCGCTTTGCTCGCCTGCACCGGCTGGCTTTCCGTCGCCGGCGGACAGGAGACACATGCTCATTCCTCTCCGGAGGCATACGGGCAGGGCGAGCGGTTCGAGGCGTTCAACGAGACCTACTTTGTGTTCGGGAAACGCTCGATTGAGGAAACCTTCTACATGGAAAACGGCACCATAGTCATTGGCTTTGGATTTCTTAAGGCTGGAAGATATTTTACTGGTCAGGGACATATGTTGCTATATGATGAAGAGGAACCTGTCCTTTATGGCGGCGCGGATACATGCACATACTTGTTCGGCATCATAATTTTGCCATGGGATTCATGGATATATGAGGAGGATTTTACCCCCGGCCGTCAAACCCTCAAGCTGGACCTGGAAGGCTTCGGACGCGTCACCGTCATCATCTACGGACAGCGATAATGGGAGGGCCATCCGACGGCGCACAGGCATGACGCCGCGGCGTTACTGCTTCGTCGTGGCCTCGGTGAGCTTGGTGACGTTGCTGCGAGTGAAGAAGCCGTCGAAGTCGCCGTAGCGGCGGATGTACTCGTTGACCAGCAGCGTGTTGTCGGACGGCGCGGTGAACGTCTGCCGGAGGCCCTCGTCGGGTGAGCCGACCAGCTCGATGAGCCAGTCCATGCCGTCTTCTTTGAGGCCGGCGAAGGTGTCCTGGACATGTTCCGTGTGGAACGCCATGTGGTGGACGCGTTTTCCGTAGTTGTGGATGAACCGCTCCGTGGGCCCCGATGTCTCATCGTCTTTGTAGGGCGCGATGCCGGAGGTGAACACCATGGCGAAGGCGTCGCTGCTCAGGCGGGCGACGTTGGTGATGGAGTTGAACTGTTTGACGTAGATGGCGAAGTCGAAATGGTAGTTGGTGAGCTCCAGGAACTCGATGATGGCCCGGTCGCGCTGCCCGGCGGTGACCCGGGTTGCCGTGTGGTCGAGCTCGCCGACGTTGCCCAGGTATGGCCTGTCTGGTTTTTCGGGCTGCCAGTCGAGAGAGGCGGCGTTCCGAGGTGTGAAGTCGCGGCGCCCGTGCTTCCATTCGATGAAGCCGAGGGCGTTGCCCGTGTATTCGGATGGCGGGGTCTGGATGTAGCGGGAGCCCGGGGTTTCTATGGGCTGTTCGGTGGTGAACGCTACGCCTCGCTCCCGCTGGATGTCCAGGTAGCGCTGCAGGTCCGGTGTTTCGAATATGAATGTTTCCAGGCGGGTGTCGGGGAGATGCTCCGATTTTGGATGCAGGTTATGCCGGCGGAAGGGGTTACCCTGTTTCCGGGAGCGCACCAGGAAGTCGGCGCCGGCCGGCGCTTCGAGGAGATGCGTGATATATTGGTCGGTTTCGTATCCCTCTCCATAACGGAGGCCGGTGGTGGCGAGGAGCTCCTCGACGGCGTTGCGCTGCCGTTCGGGCTGGACGTTGATGACGACGGCGGCCAGGTCGCCGACGAGTCCTTCGAGGCCCGCCTCCTGCCGCTCGGTGATAATGCGCTGTGTCTCCTGCTTTAGATATTCGTCGCTCTGGTCGAAGTCGTAGACCTGGGCGCCCTGTGCGTTGCAGCTGGGGCATCTCTGCCCGTCTGCCCGGTAGACGGCTTTGCAGTTGCTGCAGACAAGCTGTGCCATGTGGTTAACAATGGTAAAACAGTGTTTAAGGGTTTGCCCTGCTGGTTATGCCGGGAGGCATGGCTCCATCGGTCGCTACGGCGCCAGCCGGGCGGCGAACCGCCGTGCCCGTTTCAGGTCGTCTCGGTCGGGCCGGTTTTTATGGATGCCCCCGACAATCCGGAGGAGCCCGTAGGTGTCGTGGCCCCGGCAGGAGTACTCGTCGATGACGGCGAAGCCCTTCCGGCGGAGGCGGCGGCGGAGCGCATGATGCCACAGCCATCCCGGCCCGATGCCGCTCGTGGAGAAAAGAAAGACCCGTTTGCCGGGCATCGCTGGCAGCTCGCCGGCAAGGCGCAGCAGGCTGCGGTGATGCCGCCAGAAGTAGATACCGGACCCGAAGCCAACCAGGTCGGCCCCGGCGACGTCGTCGACGGACGTCTCATCCGGCTGCTGCAGCGCCGCGTCGAGCTGGTCGGCCATCGCCTCTGCGACCTGCTCGGTGTTGCCGTGATGTATCGACATGTAGACGATGAGGGCTCCCCGCGCCATGCCAGGGGAAGTCGGAGAGACATAAAAAACATGTGGTCATCCGGATAAAGGTTTAAAAACGACTCCCGGTTTAGACAGCGGAGGCACCATATCATGTCACTGGCAGCGAAACTGACCTGTGTTATCCTGCTCGCCGCGCTGCTCATACCGGTCCAGGCCGGCGTGCAGCAGGCATATCACGGGCGGGCAGACCCTGCACGGGAAGCCCCAAGCAGCGGCACGCTGTACGTGGGCGGCGACGGCCCGGGCAACTATACCACGATACAGGCGGCGGTCGACGCTGCTGGCAGCGGAGACACCATCTACGTCTACCCGGGCGAGTACCGGGAAACCATAGCCATCGAGACCACCGTGTCCCTGGTCGGCGAAGACAAAAACACGACGGTCATAAACGGCTCTGGAAACGGCGACGTGGTCACCGTGCAGGCGGACAACGTGTCCATCTCGGGCTTCACAGTCACCGGCGGCGGCAGCGACGCCCACCGTTCGGGCCTCAGGATATCCTCCCACGGCAACACCATCCACGGCTGCATTGTCAGGGACAACGGCCGGGAGCGCTACTGCTACGAGCAGGGCGGCCTGTATCTCGACGAGAGCACTGGCAACCGCATCATTGACAACGAGCTCTACGGCAACCGGGAAACCGGCGTCTACCTGCACCACAGCAGCAACAACGTCTTCACGGGCAACCACATCCACGACAACGGCTTCATCGCCTTCGTGTTCAACGCCTCCTCGGACAACACCATCGCCGGAAACAGCATGCATGACAACTACTGCGGCATGACCTTCTGGCCGTACTCGGCGGGCAACACCATCGTGGGCAACCACGTCTACAGCCACCCGGGCTGCGGAATAGCATTCAAGGCATACTCCGACGGCAACATCGTCCGCTACAACAGGCTCGAAGACAACCTGGAATGGGGCGTCATGCTCGGGCCGGGGCCGACGATGCGAAACGTCGTAGAGTACAATGACATCCGGGGCGCGACGGGCGGCCCGGCGGACTGGTACGACGGCGCCGGCATCGTCGCCGACACCGCGTTTTTGAACACCATCCGGTACAACAACCTGGCGGACAACAACCACGACGTATGGCTGGAAAACTCTCTCTTCAACGGCTGGCGGGGCAACCACTGGGCGAACCATTCCGGCGGCGTCAAGGTCCTCCAGGGCAGCCTGTACTGGCCCTGGAACCCCGACATCCGGGTGCCCTGGCTGTACGCCGCCGACTGGCAGCCGGCAGCAACGGAGTACGACCTCGACGAGGTCACCCTGGCGGTGATGGACACCTCGCACGGCGCCATGGTGCTGGCGCTGGAACACGAAAAAATGCCCATAACGACGGAAAACTTCGTCCGGCTCGCCGCCGATGATTTTTTCGACGGGCTGGTGTTCCACCGGGTCATCGACGACTTCGTCATCCAGGGCGGCGGCTACACAGCCGACGGCACCCGCCGGGAGAGCCCCTACGGGCCCATCGAGCTGGAAACCCATCCCGAGGTCCTGCATGTCGACGGCGCCATATCGATGGCCCGGACCAGCGACCCGGACAGCGCCACCAGCCAGTTTTTCATCTGCGACGGCGCCCAGCCCCACCTGGACGGCAGCTACGCCGCCTTCGGACGGGTCGTTGGCAGCATGGCCACATTGCGCTCCATCGCCTCCGTGGACACCACCATGAAGCACGGCATGCAGGACTGGCCCGTCGAAGAGGTGGTCATCCGGAGCGTCCGGATTCTGGAGTGACCGACGGGAAGCCTCATAGATGCATCTCAGCCGGTTGGAAGACCGGGAAATGAAGCGACTCAGGAACCCTCCCCCGCCTATATCCTTTCTTTTCCCCCATGTCTGAGGGGGCCTGTCATCCTCAACGCTTTTATGCATGCCGGCGTTATAGACATAGACAATGGGGGATGCAGCGAGCGCCATGCCGAGGGGAAAACGGCTTTCCATCACCGTGGACGGTGCCTCGTCAAACCCGCGGCGGGGGCGAAACGGCGCCGGCGTCGTCGTCGAGCTCGGCGGCGTGGTCATCGCCGAGATATCCGAGGAAACCGGCATGGGGACCAACAACGAGGCCGAGTACAAGGCGGTCATCCGGGGGCTCGAGGAGGCCATCCGATTGCACCGCGAGGGCGTACCATTTGACGGGGTTGACGTCAACAGCGACAGCCGCCTGGTCGTCCAGCATCTCACCGGCACCTGGGCGGTGCAGGCCGTCCACCTCCGGGCGCTCTACATCCGCACCGAGGAGCTCGTTTTGCATCTCGGTCTGCTGGGCAAAGAGGTCCGGTTCAACAACGTCATCCGCACCCGCAGCCGCAGTCGGCGGGCGGACATGCTCGCCGGGGTGGCCATCGGGCGAGCCGACAGCCTGCAGAATGCCCTCTCCGTCCCGTAAACTATACTAACCGGCCCGCCTCTACACGGGTGATGGCCGAAGAAAAAGAAGCGCCTTCCCGGAAGTTCTGCCCCAACTGTGGCTCCGGCAACATCGAATGGACGCTGCCGCAGACCTGGTCGACCTGGCAGTGCAAGGACTGCGGCTACATCGGAGCGCTCATCGTCGAGGATGGCCGCATCGCCGATCAGATAAAGAAGGAATACGAGGAGCGCCGGCAAAAAGACGGGGAATGACGGCAACGTTTTTTAGCAATCAGATGCTACGGCCACATGGCACATTACCAGACGCGGCACGGCTACAACGACGACGAGCTGGTCAGCGCCCTGCAGAAGGACATCCGGCGGGGCAACGAGCAGCGGGCGATGCACTGGGCGCTCGAGCTCGGCGGAGAAGGCAAAAGCGGATTCGGGCAGCTGGCCAGCCGCCTGATGGTCATCGCCTACGAGGACGTCGGCCTGGGCGACCCCTCGACGGTGACGCAGGCATGCAGCGCCATACGCGACATGCGGGACATGTACCGCAACAATCGAGGGGAATGGCGCATGGTGCTGGCCTACGTCATCCTGCTGCTGTGCCGCAGCGAAAAATCGCGGGTCAGCTGCCATTTCCTGCAGGTCATGCGCCATCGGCATGCGACAGAGCGGCCGGATATCCCGGACTACGCGCTGGACATGCATACCTCCGCCGGAGCGCTCATGGGCCGGACGAAGGGCAGCGCCAGGGGCATCCAGCAGTTCATCGAGGAAGGCGAGCGGCTGGACCGTGAAGGCGACGTCGAGGACGTCTACCGGGACGAGGCGGCGGAGCTGCTCAGACGGCGAGCGAAAAAAGAGGGGTAGCCCGGCTACCCGTACAATGGGGGATGCGCCGCCTGGGGTTCCATGTCGGCCTGCGCCTGCTTGGTCTTGGCCACGAGCTGGGCGTACTGCTCTTCGAACTGGTCGGCGCTCTCTATCAGGGAGCTGGTGTCGATGTCCAGGCTCTTGTATGAGGCGAAGACCTGGAGGAGTTTCGCCGTGGCCCGGGGGTCGGGCAGCTTGGGTGTGCCCTCTGCCAGCATGCCGATGGCCTCCAGGTTTTGCTGCTGGGCGTAGAGGAGCAGGGTGCTGGACATCCCGGCGATGGCGCCGCGCTTGATGATGTCGATGCCCGCAGCGGCGGCTTTTTCCGAGGCTTCGTGGCTGCTCACGATGGCCCAGACCTTGTTTTTCTCTTCGGCGTCCTCGCGCTCCTGGATGCCGTCGAAGACGATGGCCTCTCTGACGCCGTTTTCGATGGCGAAGTCGATGATGGCCTCCGCGACCCGGGCGGTCAGCACAGGGGGTATCACCATGTCGGACTTGGCGAGCAGCATGCCCCGGCCGGCGAAAAACCGGACGGGGCGGCGGGGAATTCCGTCGAAGATGACCGCCGTGGGCGGAAACTGGTCGCAGTCCAGCGAGGCGACCTGCTCCAGCTCCAGGGTGTTGATGAGCTGTTCGGAGGCCATGCCCCCGATGAGACCCATGCCGGGGAAGCCGGCGACCAGGTACTCGACATCTGGCATGTCGCGGTCCGCGATGACTTCGAAACAGGGTTCTTCTGGCATGATATCCTGTATCAATATCCGCCACGGGCTATTTTTATCTTTGCACCCTGCCGCGGGCTACGGATACCCGCCGATCCGGAGGGAGGGGTCGCCGAAGAGCGCCAGCTCCTGCACCATCTGGACGTCTATGGCATTGGCCTGCCCGAAGGTCGAGGTGTAGCTGGTGAGGGTCTGCGTGAAGGCGTCGCCGAGGACGTGATGGCGTTCCTCGCCGTACTGCCGGAAGAACTCGGGGAAAATCCAGCAGCCGGTGTCGGGGACGAACGCCTGGTCGTACATGCCGGGGCCCAGGGCCGTGCAGCCGATGGTGGCGATGGCGCCGCTGCGGGGCATCCTGGTGAGCCACCAGCTCCAGCATTCCGGCGTGGGATAGAAGCCCGTCCACACCCGGTTCCAGCCCAGCACGGAGTTCAGCAGGGTGACGTTGAACTGGCTGTTGTGGCATCCCATGACCGCGACGATGGGCAGCTTGTCCGTGTTGTCGATGTTGTCCATGGGGAACACTGGCATGCCGATGTTGATGGGCTGCAGCCCGATCTCTGCAGAGTTGCTGAAGCCGCCGGGCATCCCGGGCATGTTCACGATCATCGTGCTGGGGCTGGCATGGCCGAAAAAGAAAGCGAAGCCGCAGCCCCGTCCGAGGGTGTCGAGCACGTCCCGCTGCGAGGTAAAGTTGCCATTTGACGCCCAGAGAAAGATTTTTTCAAATGACTCGGGCATGTAATGGAAGGCGCCGGCCCGGTCGCCGCCCACCTCTCTGTTTCCCGTCGTCCATTCGCAGTCACAGTAGCTCCGTATCATGTTTTTCTGCTGGCTGAACACCGTCTCGCCGTCCCCGTTTTCCACCCAGGCCGTGATGTCCGTGTGGTAGCCGTAGGGCCGCGGGTCGTAGGACTTACCGCGGATGTGCATGACCCCGTCGATATAGGTGACGTTGGCCCACAGGTAGCCCATGTACGCCTCCTGCGGCGTGAAGTCCACGTCGGTGGAGCCCAGCACGTCCCCGTCGGAGGGAGACGTTATCTCCGCCATGGCCGGACCCGGGTAGCTGTCGATGCGGAGATGGTCGTCCTCGGAAAAGCTGAGAGAGGACTCCCGCCCCGGGTCAACGGTGACCGATACCGTGTCAACCGGCCCCCATTCCCCGGTGATGGCGCTCCGGCTCCGGGCGTGGATGGTATACTCTCCGGGCGGAAGCCCGGAGACGTCCCACTGGATGTCCAGGTCCTCCTGGTCCTGCAATCCGTCGCCGGCCACGGCCACGATGCGGTTAAACCAGTCGGAGCCCGCAGCGCTCGTTTCGTAGGTGATGATTTTTTCCACGCAGGCCTGCACCTCCCGGCTGTTCCGGCAGGGGAGGCGCCCGACCGCCACGTCCGGGTAGAGGTCGATGTCGTCATCCTGGACGCCCGGCCTGCCGCGGGCGCCGATGACGCCGTCGTCGTTGCTGTCCCAGTCGTCGAACACGTCGCCGGCCCCGTAAACGTCTGCATAGTAGAGATCGCAGAGGAAGCCCGGGTCGCCGTACTCGTCATAGAGATTCGAATACCGGACGGGGACATGCCAGTCCTCCACCCCGTAGTTCAGGGTGTCCCGCGCCGAGCCATAGACAGGGGAGCGAAGACCGCCGACCAGCAGAACGTAGCTGATGCCGTAGCTCTCGACGGCGTCCTTGATGAAATATTTGATCTGCTCAGGCCGGTCCACGCCGTCATAGGAGGCATAGATGTCCTCCGTGGTCTTGAGCAGCGTGATGACGCCATGGCTGTTCTTATGCTCCACCAGCGGCGCCAGCTCATCCGAAAAACCCGGCGGCGCCACAACGACGAGGTCGTAGCCGTCGCCAGCCACTACAATGGAAGACCGGGGTGCATCGTAGGAAACGTCGAGGTTCATCGACCGGGCCACCAGCAGCGTGTCGTCCGCAGGACGGTAGCGCACGGGGTACAGATCCACGGTGACATGGGTGACCCGGTGCAGCGTGCCGTTGAGCCCGCAGCCGACACGGACGCTGTACCATCCGGATGGATACGGCTGGCTGCTCGCATAGAGCTGCCTGTTTTTCTGCCAGCCCTGCACGCGGGGCCCCGGCGTGCCCGTGTATGGCACAGCTGGCTGCGCGGGAACCACGTCCGCATCCAGGATGCGCTCGTCGTACCCGGGGACGGCGACGTCGACCCGGACGTTGGTGGCTCCGAAGGGAAGCTCCAGGTGGCGTACCATCCGCGGCAGCATGGGGGCGCCCGGCTGCCGCAGCCAGGTAGACGTGTCGTCCAGCGTGACGCTGACGTGGCCGCGCGTCGCCTCCTCCAGCGTATACGAGAAATCGGAGCGGGCGTCCGTCGTCGAGGGGGCAACTGAAACGGTGTTTGAAAGCTGTTCGTGCGATGTTTCAAGGACGGGGGCCATGCCGGTGAGGAGCAGCGCGCAGACCGCTCCGACGATGATTTTTGTGTTCATGCTGTGCCTCTGTAAAGAAATATGGGGGCGAGATATAACTGTTTGCTCAAAAAACACCAACCTTTTATATCGATTGCCAATATCTACGGGAGGGACGACTATGGCGGTTGAGCCGAAACAATGGAGACGCTGGCTGTTTTATCTCGATATCATCGTGGTGGCCGTGCTCATCATCGCCATCGTGTTTCTGGCTCAGGACGCCTACATGGCGGGCTACCATTACGGTAGCGACGCTGAGCGTGAGGCGCTGTGGCACGTGGCCCGCGACGTGGCCTTCGTGACCGGCGCGCTGGCCTGGCTGTTCTACCGTTTTTTCCGCAACGAGTTTCTGGTGCTCCGGCAGCCATGGTAAAGGTTATTAAATCACCGGGAGATATGGATGCTGGCTAAAGGTATGGACTAGACCGGGAAGTTAGGCGTCTCCTGTCACCGGAAATCGCCTTCAGTCGGGGTCGAAGTCCAACGGCGGCGTGGAGCCCAGGCAGCGATCCAGCGTTGGACGATGAAATCCCGTCCCCTGGGACCAGAGGTGATGGCCGCAGCCGGCCGGAGGGTCGGCTGTCCATCTTGGTTTCGGATAGAGGGTCAGGCCCGGAAGGGAGCAGCCCGGCCGAAGACTAATGGTGCTCAGGGGATCGCGGGATTGAGAAAAATGCTGGGCCGTCGCTGCCCGGTGCTTCACGCCCACCGCGGACGCGTCCATGCCGGCTAAAATGGACGATCGACGGAAAGTAATCGAATACTTTCAGAAACAGCAGGTCTTCATCCAGTCCGAGGCAGTTGACTATCTCGTGCGGCAGGGAGACTGCATGAGCAACGCCCGGCGGGTGCTCGACTGCGTGGACGGAAAACCGCTCAACATCGTGCTGGACGACGTCAAACACGTCTTCCAGACCGGGCGACACGAGCAGGATGAGCGGACCCCGTCCGCAGACACGCCACCGATATCGCCCCGGGAGGAGCCCGGGCAGCTGGAGGTCCTCAAGGATGTCACCGGGAACAGCTGCTGCGAGGGAACCCTCGCCGATTTCACCAAGCTGTTCTGCGACCGCTACGCCCAGCTCCACCGGCTGCTCCGGAAGCGCCAGGAGATGAAACATGTCATCCCGGTCAAAAAAGCACGGGACAGGGATGGCAGCATAGCGGTCATTGGCATCGTGGACAGCATCACCAGGAGCTCGAAGGGACACGTCCTGATGGACATCGAAGACGAAAGCGGCGGCGCCACCGTCTACATCCCGGAGGAGGACGCCGGCATGGCCGACACGCTGGTGGAGGACGAGGTCGTCGGTGTCATCGGCAGCGGCGGGCGAAACGGGCTTCTCATCGCCCAGCAGCTGCTCCGCCCAGACATACCGGTACATCAGACCAGGCAGCAGTGCAACGGCGAGGGATACGTGGCCTTCGCCTCCGACATCCACATCGGCAGCAAGACGTTCCTGGAAAAAGAATGGAAAAAGTTTATGCGATGGATGAACGGCGAGGTCGGCACCACCCGCCAGCAGGAGGTCGCCCGGCACATAAAATATCTCGTTATCCCCGGGGACGCCGTCGAGGGCATCGGCATCTACCCCACCCAGGAGCAGGACCTGTACATCGAGGACATCTACGAGCAGTACCGGGCGCTCGCCGAGGAACTGTCGGCGGTGCCCCGCGACGTGACCATCGTGCTGCAGCCGGGAAACCATGACGCGGTACGGCAGGCGCTTCCTCAGCCTGCCCTCGAGGGCGAGATCCGGCGGATTTTTTCCGATCTCAACGTGGTGTTCGTGGGAAACCCGGCCTACACCCGGCTGGACGGGCTTGACGTGCTGCTCTATCACGGGCAGTCGCTGTTTGATTTTTCCACGCGCATCGGCATCAACCAGAACCAGCCCACCGAAATCATGAAACACATGCTGATGCGGCGACATCTGGCCCCCATCTACGGGGAGATAACCCCGCTGGCCCCGGAGCAGCATGACTACATGGTCATCGACCGCATCCCGGATGTCTTCGTCACCGGGCACGTGCATACGACGGCGATTGACTCCTACCGGGGCGTGCAGCTCATCAACGCCTCAACCTGGCAGTCGCAGACGGACTACCAGCGGATGATGAACTTCATGCCCGACCCGGCCAAGGTGCCCGTCGTGTCCCTGGGGAGCGGGCGGGCCAGCCTGATGGACTTCAGCGCATGACCCACACCCCCTTGTTTCCACTGGAAAAGCTTTTTTATCCCCGCCCACATAAATGAACGAGATGGACGAAAAAAACGCGGTCATCATATCCCTGCAGCGGGACAACCAGGAGCTGCGCCACCTGGTCCAGGCGCTGGACTACCACGTGCAGCACGTCTTCATCCAGCAGCGGAACACCCCGGACCCGGCGTCCTACATCGGAGCCGGAAAAATAGCCGAGGTGGCGGATTACATCGATGCGCACGACATCGACTGCGCCGTGGTCGACCAGCGGCTGCGGCCGTCGCAGTGGTACACCATGGAAAAAGAGCTCAACGTCACCGTCTACGACCGCATCCGACTCATCCTCAACATTTTCGCCGACCGCGCCCAGCGGAAAACAGCCAAGCTGCAGGTCCGCCTGGCGTCGCTCCGCTACGAACGGCCATACGTACGGGAGCTCATCCACCGCGCCAGGGCCGGCGAACACCCCGGGTTCATGGCCGGCGGCCAGTACGAGGTGGCCAACTACTACGAGATGATCAAAAAACAGATAAAAAACATCAAGGAGGAGCTGGAAAAAACAGAAAAGGTGCGGGAGTCCCACCGGAAAAACCGCCGGGACAAGGGTTTCTACCTGGTCTCCATCGCCGGGTACACCAACGCGGGCAAAAGCAGCCTGCTCAACCGGCTATCCGACGAGGAGGTGGCGGTCGAAGAACGCCTGTTCTCAACGCTGTCCACGACCACCCGGCGCCTGAAACACGACCAGGGAACACATGCGATGCCCATTCTCATCACTGATACGGTCGGCTTTATCCGGGACCTCCCCCACTGGCTGGTGGACGCCTTCCATCCCACGCTGGAGGAGATAGCCCTGTCCGACGTCATCGTGCTATTGATAGACGCCAGCGAGGACACGGAGACCATCCGGGAGAAGGCGTCCGTGTCACTGCGGGAGATCATGGAGATGGAAACCCATCCCGACATCGTCGTAGGGCTCAACAAGGCCGACTGCCTGTCCGATGCGGAGCGACGGGAAAAGCTGGAGGGCATACGCGAGGTCACCGGCGCCAGGCCCTGCCTGTACCTGTCAGCGGAAACCGGGGAAAACATAGATGGCCTGGTGGACGCCATCTACGCGGCGCTGCCCGACAGGGTCCGGATGGAGATCGTGTTCCCCGACGGCATCGACGAGGACGACATGTCGTTTATCTTCAACCAGCAGGCGCGGGTGTGCACGGTGCGAAACGATGGCACCAGCTTCGTCCGCGTGACCTGCAGCCAGCGGGTCAAAGACAAAATAGTGGGACGCTGCCAGCAGCGCGGTGCCCGGGTGAGAATGATATGATGGATCAGAGAGAACGCATTGAAAAAGACATCACCCTGTTCGAGCGGCACGTGGACGCGGTTGACCGGCAGGACATCGTGGACATGGCCCGGCGGTATTACGACGACGCAAAATACTATCTGGCCCGACGGGACCTGTTCACCGCATTTGGATGCATCAACTACGCCCACGGACTGCTCGACGCGGTGCGGACGGAAGCATTTAAAGACGGGGATGCTTTGTAGGTACCATGCACAAGGTTGACGTCGCCGTCGGCAAAGACATCTTCGAGGAAAACGAAAAGATAGCGCAGGCCAACGCCGACCGCTTTGAACGAGCCGGGGTGACGGCCATCGACCTCATGGGGGCCATCGGCTCCGGGAAGACATTGCTCATCGAAAAAATAGCTGACAGGCTGCTCGGCAGCCAGCAGGTCGGCGTCATCGTGGGAGACGTCACCGGCGACAGCGACTACCGGCGCATCCGGGGCCATCACGTACCCGTGGTGAACATCAACACCGGCAAGGAATGCCATCTCGACGCGCATCTCATAGAGCATGCCCTGGACGACCTCGACCTCGACAGCCTCGACGTGGTATTCGTAGAGAACATCGGCAATCTGGTCTGCCCCGCGGATTTCATGCTCGGCTGCGATAAGCGGGGCGTCGTCATCTCCGTCACCGAGGGAGACGACATGGTGAAAAAGCATCCGCTTATCTTCCAGACAGCCGACTTCATCGTGGTCAATAAGATAGACCTGGCCGAGCACATGGGCGTCGACGTCGACACCATCGTCGGGGACATCGAGGAGATAGCACCAAAAAAATATTTTTTGACCGATGCCCGGCACGACGAGGGCATCGACGAGCTGGTACAGTGGCTGCTGCAGAAAAACAGATAATCCTGGTCGGCGTGGGCCACGTCTTCGACATCTCATCCCAGGTGCAGGACATCATTGCCATGGTGCAACCGGACGTGGTAGCGCTTGAGCTCGACAGAAACCGCCTCCGGGCGCTGCTTTCCCCGGGGGGTGAGCACGGCAATCTGCCGTTTTTCCATATGCTGCTGGCCTCGCTGCAGGAACGGATAGCCAAAAAATACGGCGTTGCCACCGGGTCGGAGATGGCCGCAGCCGCCAAAACGGCCAGGGATAACACCATCGGCATCCTCTGCATCGACCGGGATGTTCAGATGGTCATGGCCAGGCTATGGAGCAGCATCCCTCTGCGAAAAAAGGTGTTGTTCATGGTCAGCGGGATCTCGTCGCTTTTCCTCAGCAAAAAACGCGTCGAAAAAGAAATCTCGTCGTTTGAAACCAAGCCGCAGACATATCTCCGGGAGATGCAGTCCACGCTCCCGGAGCTCTACACCATCCTCATCGAGGAGCGAAACCATCACATGGCATCCCGGCTCAGGCAGGCGCTGGACATGTACGACTCCGTCGTTGCCTTCGTCGGCGAGGGGCATATCCCCGGCATGGCGGCGTTGCTTGACAGCGACGAGATAGCAGTGACCGTCATCCATCTGTCCGACCTCCGCGGCAACAAATGGAGGGACAGGCTACCCGAGACGGCACCAGCCTGAAAGCGCCGCCGTGTCAAACCCGGGGTCCATGACGGCTGCGAGCTCGGACATGTCTGCATACGGCCGGCCGGTGATGATGCGAGCCGCCCGTTTTTCGCCTACCTCGGGCAGCGCTGTCAGCGCATCGAGCGAGGCCGTGTTGATGTCCAGCGGATATGCGATACCGGTGATGCTCCGGTAGCCATGCCCGGTTATCTTCACGTCGACGAAATGCCCGGTCTCCTCCCGGTATGGCAGGCAGACCAGCAAGGGATAGGAGCCGATCTGTCGGCCAAACGTGTTTTTTCCCCGGTGTATCTCCAGGTATACGTCCTTCAGGACGGTACCCCGGGGGGTTATACGCCGGAGCATCGGCCGGTTGACCGACTCGTTTACCTCCTGTTTGAACGCCTGCAGCGCCGCAGTGTCTGTCCCGGCCTGTTGGCTGCGGACGGGAACCACCTGCCGGATGTTGATGCGCCGGAGCAGCAGCTGCTCCTGCATCACCGTGCGCAGAAACACCCTGTTTTTTTGAAAGGTTTCGCTGCTTTCACCGAGCAGCCCGTACAAAAAGTTTATGCCGGGCAGCAGGCGGGGCATACCGTTCTCGCCTCGCCGGGCTCCCAGGTCGTTGATGAGACGTATGGCCGCCAGGGTTTGCCCAGGCGTTGCGTTGATGTGGTTGGCCGTCCGGACCCTTTCGTCGGCTGTTTCCATGCCCAGCGCTACCGTGTTTCCCGCCGTGCAGAGACGGGTTATGAGCCGGGTTATCTCCGCTGCTTCATCGGGATAGGTGGCGACGACCGCCGGGTTGGCGTTGTCTATGTGCAACACCTCGATGTTCGGGGCCAGGGTTCGTATCCCTGTGAGCAGCCGGCGTATGGCAGCCACGTTGGGCCGCGGCGTTTCCCTGGTGCCGATGTCGCGGGAGCTGTAGGAGTAAAAACATGACTGGCAGCCCAGTCGGAAATGCCGGACGCCGAGCTCGTACAGGCGGACGGTTTCTTCCACGATGTCGTCTGCCGGCCGGGTTTCCGGTCGACCGTGGAGGGGCTCCATGCAGAAGCTGCATCCCCCGGTGAGATACCGCGGGCAGCCCCGGTATGTCTCGATTTCCGCCAGCAAGGTGTCGGGGAAGTCGGGATGGCGTGTCACGACGTCTGCCCCGGCCAGAGCCCAGCGCTGCCATTCTTTTTTTGTACGATGGCGCTGCCGCAGGGTGTCATGTAGAAGGTCGTAGATGAATGCGTCTGCATCTTTTTCGGCGGTGTAGTCAACGAGGTCGTGTACCCGGCGGGGTGCCCGTCCACCGCCGTGGCCGATGCCATGCTTCGCTGACGACCCGCCGAGTATGACGGGTCCGTTGAACGATGCCGTGATACGGTGAAACTCATTGTACGACATGGGCATGCCGCGCAGGTATCGGCCGGGGACCAGCGCCCCGGTTATGATCAGCAGAGCGCTGCCGTCGAGGGAGGCACCCTGCCGCCATTGGTCGACGGTCCGGTACTGGCAGCGGTGTCCGGCGTCGACGATGGCGCCGGCGGCGTATCTGACGTAGGGAGAGATGTAGGGAGGCACACCCAGGCAGGAGGGCTCGTCGACGTAGCCGTCCAGCAGCGTCAGCAGCATATCATGTAACCCTGCCGATATATTAAAGTTCCAGTGGAAATGAGGGGGTGTGGGTAACGTTTTTTTATATAGGCAGGATATGGGACTCATGCGTCTTCTCCTCGTCTGCTGCCTGGCCGCTGTCCTGCTCGGCGCCGGCCTGCTGCCAGTCATGGTCTGGCCGCCGTCCCGGCAGCCCGGATCGGTCTACACCGGCGCGTCGGACTGGTCGGCCTCGGACGAGGGCGCACATTTTCCATGCAGCCGTGAATGGTGGAACGTCGACGCCGTCATGACGCTTGACAGCGGCGCCCGCTGGACGCTGACCTCGTCTTTTGAATACGAGCGGGAGACCCCGGCCTGCAATCTCTTCCTCACCCTGTTCAACCTGAGCAGCGGCGACAGCTATTCCCTGGGCTCGTACGGCGACCCCATCGGCACGCTTTCGTTTGAAAAAAACCAGGTCAATCTGAGCTACGGCGACTCCTGGATGCAGGGACGATATCCCTCCTATCGGGTGCATTTCGAACGCCGCAATGTCACCGTTGACCTGCAGCTCAACGCCACCACGCCGCCGAAATGGGTGGCCGACAGCATATCAGGCGCGGTGCTCCCCATGGGGCTGGGCTCGTATCGCTACGGCTTCATTCCCCGCTGCACCGTGTCCGGCACGATGACCATGGACAACGTATCGCACCGCGTGACCGGCACGGGCTATTACGAGCACGTATGGGGCAACTGGACCTACAGCAACCCCCTGCGGAGCGGCAGCGGCCTCGAACATACACTCAAGGCGTACGGCCAGCTGGCCGGGTGGTGGCTGTCCCACCGCGAGGGCAACCCATCCTCCAGCATCGGGTTTGCCACGGAGAGCAACATGTTCGGATACGACTGGATATGGGCCTCCTTCGACAGCGGATGGAGCCTGTTCTACGGCAACATCCCCTTCTGGGTCACAGAGGGGCCGGCCTTCGGCATCCTCTACCTTGTCACCCCCGATGGAAGATATCTCACGTTCTCCGACATCGCGTTTTCCTATACATCCATGGCATATGCCCCGGAATACGACGCCTACTATCCGACCGGCATCGAGCTCGAGGCACGGCACAACGAGCACCATGTTGCATTGAACTGCACCATGGCCTGCGACGTCAACACCTACCTGGACACCAACCTGTCATCGTCGCTCTGGCAGGCGATATACCTCTGGGAGTCACCCGGACCGATCGCCGGCGTGTACAGCAACGAGAGCAACACCGTGTCGCTCAACGGCACCTGCGAGATAGAGCCGATGCGCCAGATATCTGTCCTGGGCCACAACGCGCTCACCCTTGACCTGCTGCCCCCGGAGCAGGGCCTGGGCGCTGACTGCAGCCTGGTATCCCATTTCTTCGACGTGGCCCTGCGCGTCCGCTGCCGGATGCTCCCGTTTCCCCGGATACATGTCGCGTTTGGCTCCTAACGCCGGCGTAACCGTCGTTTTTCGACGTATGAGGCGGCAAGGCTGACGGCGATGGTGATGACGATGAGCGCCAGCGTCGCGTTCTGCGCCACACCCTGCTTGAACAGCCGGTAGAAGGTGCCGGAGAGCATCAGCAGGACGCCGAACTTTGCGGCGGCCCCGGCCACGATGTAGGTGATGGACAGACTGTAGCGCCAGTTGTTGACGGCGATGAACGCCCCCGTGTAGGGCAGTACGGGGGCCACGCGGTTGATGAGCAGAATGCGCTCGTCGTTGACGATGAGCAGGTCGCTGTACTTCTGCATCACCCGGGCGATGAAGCCGGGTACCGAGGCTTTTTTGACGACCAGGTAGAGCAGGGTGTTCCCGGAAAAGCTACCGGCGACCGCCACGCAGAACAGGGTGAGCGCCCAGGGCAGATTGTGCGGGTCGGTGGCGTATATCATCAGGAGAAAAAAGTCGGGGAGCGCCGGGAACACCATGCTGTCGATCAGGAATATCAGGTAGAGCGCGATGATGAGGCCCAGGCCGCCGAAGCCGCTGAAGAAGTCGACGATGACGTCGCCGATCATGCTACCAGCCGGGTGTATGTTTCGGCCAGCAGGTCGACCGTGTGGGAGATGTCGTGCTCTTCAGCCAGCCGTCGGGCCCCCTGCTGAAGCCGCCGGCGGAGCTCGCCGTCCCGTTGCACCCGCTCGATTTCCCCGGCGAATGCGTCCACGGTGTCGCCTTTCAGACAGTTTTCCTCATGTTGCAGCCAGTCCCGGTAGATGTCGATGTCCCGAATGAGGAGCACCCGTTCCGCCGCGGCCGCCTCGAAGAGCACGTTGCCGTAGCTCTCCGCGTAGGTGGGAAAGAAAAAAATGTCGCCGCCGGCATACAGGTCGCCGATGTGTTCAAATGGTACGTGGCCGAGAAAGGTGACGTTGTCGGGTGCATCCGATGTGTCGACGTGTTCCAGCCCCGGCTCACGGGAGCCGGCCCACAGGAAGGCATATTCGTTGCCTGGCTCAAGCCGGCGAGCCGTCTCGATGAAATCCCGGACGCCCTTCCGGGGGATGAGCAGCCCGACGGAGAACACCACCGTTTGACCGCCGACGTCATATTGTTCTCTGAAACGTCGTCGTTTTTCGTCGCTGTAGGAGAACATGTCCCGGTTGACGCCGTTGGGGATGACCGTCAGGTCTGATGTCACGTCGTTGGCTTCCATCCACCGCTGGACGTAGGGCGTCGCGCAGATCACCATGTCGGCCTGGTTGTACAGCCAGCGTGAGTACCGGTTGAACAGGGGATGGATAACTGATTCGAACTTGAAGCCGCCCTTGACCAGCTCGGGGAGATGGCGGGCGTGGATGATGACCGGCGTGCCGCGCTTTTTTGCCCGGAGGATGAGCGGCACGAACTGGGGCATCGGGTTGTGCAGATGGATGACATCGCATCCGGTCGGGTCGTCGATGGCGACCTCGAAGCCCCGGCTGCGGAGCCGCTCGGCCAGCAGCGGCACCTGGGTGCCCATCCCGCCGGCGCTGGTAAACGACAGCATTCTGCCCAACCGCTGCAGCCCGGTGACCATGCAGACCTTCATCCTGTCCCTCGCTACAGATGAATGCCACTCCGCTTATTAAGGTTAGCTCGCTGCCTATCTCTGCGGCAGTTCCAGTGGAAATGAAGGGGTGCGGGTGGCCGGCAACTATTTTAAAGCATCTGTGCATCAAAAATGATGGTCATGCAGTGGGATATCCGGGAAGACCCGTTCGACGTCATGTACGAGCCGCTGGCCGGCGCCAATACTACCACGCTTCTCAGGCTCCTGGCACAGAACCGTTTCCGCATCGCGGGCCGATATCTCCCCCGGCTGCTCTACGCCGGGCTGATCAGCACCATCATGGCGCCGTTCCGCCTGCTGGACACCGCCCGGTATGGCCGCACCGTCGAAAACACAGAGATAACACGGCAGCCATTGTTCATCATTGGCCACTGGCGGAGCGGCACCACCTACCTCCACAACCTGTTCTCCATCGACGAGCAGTTCGGCTACTGCTCCACCTTCCACTCCCTGGTGCCGGGCGCCTTCCTCGGCAACCCGGGCCTGAAATCAATCGTGGCGGCCAGCATCCCTGAAACACGACCCATGGACGAGGTGCCCATGGGGGCCGACCTGCCGCAGGAGGAGGAATACGCCCTCGGCTCGCTCACCCCCTACGCCTACTACAACGGCTGGATTTTTCCCCGCAGCATGCGGTACTACAACCGCACCGTCTGCCTCGGCGAGGCGCCACCCCGGATGCAGGAGATGTGGCGCCAGACCTACCGCTGGTTCCTCCAAAAGCTCACCTGCTACTGGGACGGCCGCCGGCTGGTACTCAAAAACCCCGCAAATACGGCCCGGCTGCCATTGCTGCTGGACATGTTCCCCGACGCCCGCTTTGTCCACATCAAGCGCAACCCCTACGACGTCTACGCCTCCATGATGAAATTCATGACCACGGTGCTCCCCCGCTACACGGTGCAGCGACCGCCCACACAAGAGCAGATGAGCGAGGCCATCCTCGACGTATACGAAAAACTCTACCGGAGCTATCTCGCCCACCGCCCGGGTGTCCCCGACGGACAGCTCGTCGAAGTCGGCTACGAGCAGTTCGTGCAGCAGCCGCTGGAGCACCTCAAGCATATCTACGACGCGCTATCCCTCGACGGCTTCGATGCCTGCCGGGAGCGGTTTGCCGCCTACATCACGTCGCAGTCACATATCACGGCCCACCATTATCCCCTCGACGACCGGCTGAAGGAGCGCGTTGCCCGCCGATGGGAATTTGCGTTCGACATGCTGGGCTACGAGCCCTAAAAGCGGCGGTATGCCCCGTCCAGATACTGTTTCCGCAGATACTGATAGTGCTCCGCGTTCTCCCGGATGGCGTCCAGCAAGCCCTCGTCCTGCCGGACCACCTTTGCCGGCACCCCGGCTGCCAGGCTGCCGGAGGGGATATGGGTTCCCGGCGGCACCACCGCGTTCGCGGCGATGATGCATCCCGGTTCGACGTGCACGCCGTTGAGCACCGTGGCGTTGATGCCCACGATGCAGTCGTCGTCCACCCGGGCGCCGTGCACGATGGCCCCATGGCCGACCGACACCCCGGTGCCGATGACGATGCCGTCGTCCGGCGACACGTGCAGCACGCAGCAGTCCTGCACGTTGCTATCGTCACCAATGATGACACTGTTAAGATCCGCCCGGATCACCGCGTGCTCCCATATGCTGCACCGATCGCCCACCGACACGTCGCCGGTCATCACCGCGGTCGGCGCCACATAGCTGTCTCTGCCAACGTTCATGGCAGGGAAAGCCACACCGCTTTAAAGATTTGCCCGTGCAGCCAACATTTTTGTACGCCACGCCGTTACACCGGCATGGCAGCCTACACCGCCACCCTCCAGGTGCAAACAGAGGAAATGGACATCGTCGACATAACAGCCCAGGCGCAGCAGGCCGTCGACGCCTCAGGCATAGACAACGGCATGGCCTGCATCTTCAACAGCGGCTCAACCGGCGCCGTCACCACCATCGAACACGAGCCAGGATTACTCCAGGACCTGCCGGCGGCGCTGGAGCGCATCGCACCCCGCGATGTCACCTACCAGCATGAGGAACGCTGGCACGACGGCAACGGCCACTCCCACATCCGGGCCAGCCTCATCGGCCCCAGCCTGACGGTCCCCGTCATAGACGGCACCCTGCAGCTCGGCACCTGGCAGCAGGTCGTCTTCGTGGAATGCGACGTCAAACCCCGGCAGCGTTCACTCCTCGTGCAGATCCTCGGCGACTGACGGATGCAGCGTCAGCAGCAGCCCGTCACCCAGCCGCTCGGCATCAGCAAATGCCAGCCCGACAACATCCCCGGGTGTTGACGCACCGTCGCCGTCCGCCACCGTCGGCGTCCCGGCGCCGCCGATGACCATGGGGGCCACGTACACGGTCATGACGTCGACCAGCCGCTCTTTCAGAAACGCATAGATAACGGTTCCACCGCCCTCCACCAGCAGCCGTTCAACGCCTCGCTCGTGCAATAGCGACAGCACCGCCGGAAGCGCAACCCGCCCGTTGCCGCATGCCACCGCCTCGCTCGTGCCCCGGGTAAACGACGGTCCGCCGGTGGCGATCAACGTCGGTGCCGCGTCGCTCATCACCGCCGCATCCGACGGCGTCCGCAGCCGGGTGTCCAGGACCACGCGCAGCGGCTGCCTCGCGGTTTCCACATATTTTTTTTTGACCGTCAGCTTGGGGTCATCTGTCAGCACGGTGCCCACGCCAACCAGTATGGCATCGCAGCCGTCACGCAGCCGATGCACCCGGGCCATGTCCGCCTCACCCGAGATACGGGTCTGCATCCGGTTCGCCAGCGCGATCTTGCCGTCCACCGACATCGCGCAGTTTACATGCACAAAGGGCCTCATACCACGGCCCCGGCGAGCTCCCGCAGCACCATCTCCGGCTCGGCAGCCTTGACCACGCCGCTGGCCAGCAAAACCCCGACGGTGCCCAAATCGAGAGCCGCCGAGATATCTCCGGCGGTCTTCACCCCGGCGCCGCACAGCACCTGCACCCCGGGTGCCACCTGCTGCACACGGGCAACCGACCGCTCCACAACACCAGGGTCGGCCGAGGTCACCGACACATTTCCGCCGATGAGCTCCGGCGGCTCAATCGCCACAAAACCAGGGTGCAGCGCCGCCATCGCACCCGCCACATCGGGGCTGTCAGCGCAGACGACGGTGTCCAGGCCGAGCTCGCCGGCTTGATTCACCGCCGCAGCGATGACGTCGGCCCTGAGCCGATGCTCCGAATGGTTGAGCAGCACGCCGTCCGCGCCCGCAGCGGCGAGCGCATCCGGCAGCGTCCAGCCCGTATGGCTGCCGTAGCCGATGGCGTCCATGTGCTGCGCAAAAACCGGGATGTCGACCGCCTGTGCAACCCGATGGAGGTCGACGGCCTGCACCGCGATGGCCAGCGCGGCCCCGGTCTCCTCGTGCACCTGCTGCATCGTCCGGGCCAGCGAAACAGCGTGGTCACCGGTGCCCTTCCGGTAGGTTTTGACGTTCACAACCACAGCCGGCGTATCCATGGAAGTGTAATGCCCGCCGGGCATAAAACCTTGTCCCCGAGCGATACGTTTAAAAAACAGACCGTTTTTCCCTTTTGAGGTGATACGATAGCAAACATCTTTCCGCCGTGCCCAGAATGCGAGGATGGCTCACTGGTGCCGTTCTCCTTCGAGCACGATGTCTACGAAAAGTGGAAGTGCACCCACTGCGGCTACACCGTCGAAAAACGCTGACCTGCATGCCGGCTCGGCCGGCACCTATCTGTCGGGGTGGCTCAGCCTGGTTAGAGCGCCTGACTCATAAGCACAGCTCAAGGGTTCGCTGGGACATCAGGAGGTCGCGGGTTCAGATCCCGCCCCCGACATTTTTCCTTCGAGAGAACGAGCAAGGCCAGATAGATTTTTACTAGTAAAAAGAGAGTAAACGCAGTCTGAGTCCTATGTGCCTGAATGTGGAAGTTAGTGGTATTATCCCGCTTACTTTTTGCGTTAAATAGTTTGAATCTCGATAAAGTAGCACCGTAACACATGGATATATCAGGTGGGATGATTGTGATAAAACTAATACCGTGTGTTATATTAGCAAGATTTATATATGTGCTTTTGTTTTAAATGTGGAGGTAAATTAATATGAAAAAAGGGGTGAGGCACAACGTGTTTGTACTTGGAATTGTGTTCCTGCTCGTTGCAACGATTCCCTCTTTGGGTGCTGGGCCTTTGATGCAGGGGTTGCTCTCTGACGAAGCAGATAATACAATCCAAGAGGCGGATATACCTGGGGAAACAGATGTCTCTGTACCAATAGATGGTGATGACCCTGAGATAGTGGATGATGCTGGGGACGTCTGGATTTCGAGGCCTAAACCGTTGAATTTCCTTGTGGTCTATGGGATATTTGGAAAAGAGTCACTGGATGCTATTGATGTGGTATCGGCATGGTTTTATGAAGATGAATCTGAACCTGGCTACCTGTTTACTGCAGTTGAGGTCAGCGATTTGATATTTATCAAGGAGAAATGTATTTACGCCATGCACTGGACATATCACGATACCGCGTGGAGTGTCGGTGTCCATGTGAATACCAACGGAGAGCATATAGCTTTCAGTGCTGGGGAATCTCCAAGCCCTAGAGAGGAAGTGGAAGGATCATTTGACCTGGAAAACAATATCGTAACCTTCAAAATCGATAAACAGGTAATTGGTAATCCGCAGCCTGGCGATGTCTTGTCCGAGACGGATGCTTGGACGGCCCTGCGATTCCGGTTCGACCCGCTGAACTTTTTCCTCGGCGGTGAGATAGCTAAGGATTGGGCTGGTTATGGCGACAACTACGTGATACAGTACTAGGTATATTCATTCACGACCCGCAAGCATCACCCCCTTTCAATTCACGCCAACCTAACGCAACAGAAGTATCCCCTAAATGAAAAAATTTAATTCTTACTTTGTCATATCTATTATATTTAAGTCATCCTCATGATTTTCCTCAGTAGGCCATCCGTCATATATTTGGGGATGCTGTGTTGTAAAGGGAACTTGGGGACTAATTAAGGTGAATATTGTGGATCGGATTTGAGTTGGTAATTTCGCATAGCTAAACGCTTCTTCTGCCGATACCCAGTTGTCTTTATTATTATCTGCACTTCCTTTGAAACCTTTTATTATATAATATGCATAAAGCCATTGCATTTTAGCATAGATGGGGCAGGATGTTTCATCTGCGGCACATGAAGTTAAAACAACACGACCAGAGTTACAAAGGTCGCTCGTGCCATCAATAAACTCGCCACTATGACAAGAATGGATGATGGCAAAAATATTTTTTGATTTCAGTTTATTAAATTCTGCTGCCAGCTCATCATCTAATATAGCATTTTCCCAGGTTTCAAAATCGAAACCAAACGGTGCTAGAAAACCATCTTGGCCATCAGGCTCGTCAAAGGGTGGCTTATCTTCCATATGGAATCCATGAAAACTAAAAAAGAAAAAAATGACATCATCTGCATCTTCGCCACTTTCATTCAGCCACTGGAACGTATTCATTACTGCTCCTCTTGTAGCTTCTTCTTCAATTAATAATTTTATATTATTTTCTTCCCAATTATGAGCAACAAGTATATCGTACAGCTGTTCAGCATCTCTGGTGCTTAATATTACTTGGTGTGCGTTAGCTCCTGCTGTTGCAATCACAGCCCAATATTTGGTGTTCCCGTCACCGCCAACAGTTTTGAGTGAGATACCATCATCCGGATAAGCTACGTCAATCGTAGAATTTCTTGGTTGTTCAACAGTATCGATTGTTACATTTACTGCCTCCATTTTATAGTTTGAGGATATGAAAGTTGATAAGCCGGTTACGGTTAATAGAGCTAGTAAAACAATAACGAGAGTTTTTCTAAATAAACTATTTTTCATACAATCAAACCTCAAACGTATATGGCTCCTCCGCTGGATGGAGATCGAAATTAAATCCGAAGAATCCTGGGATATGTTTTGGCCCGAAACCCCTCCAATCATCCCAGAAATTTTCATCCCAACTATTCCGTGAGGGAGTCATCCGAAATGGATTAAAATGTGAAGCTGCATTAAAATTACTATTTTTAATAAAGTTATTCCGATAAATTCTGTTGCTGGAATGATACAGAGCCAACCCCATCGTGTTTCCAAAGAATGTGTTATATGCAATGATGTTGTTGGCGCTTTTACCATCAACATGAACCACTACACCCCACTCGCTATTGTAAGAGAAATTATTATGTGAAATGATATTTTCACTAGCAGAGTTGAAATCTATCCCAGAACGAGTGTATTGGATTATATTATTTGTAATATTATTTCCGTTTGAAACATACAGATATATGCCTGTTTGTGGATGGTTTATAAGGATATTATTAAAAATTACATTATTGTTTGATAGTATGTCGATACCAGCATCAATATGTCCGCCATACCCCACATCTCCGCTGTTTTGTATTGTGAACCCTGATATTGTTACGCCATGGGCAGAAGTACCAATACGCACAGTGTCATTCTCGCCGCCACCGTCAACAATTGTGGTGTACTTATTCTCGCCTATGAGATTTACTGTTTTGTCTACTACTAACTGCTCATAATATGTGCCACTATACACAAAAACAGCATCATCATCGCTTGCATCATTTATCGCCTCCTGAATTTTCGTATAATTATTTGGTCCCGTGCCTCCAACATATAAAGTATTTCCAACAAGATTGTTACCTGAGGTAGTACATCTTTCAATTACTACATTTTCGGTTTCTGAAATAACATTTGTTCCGATAAACAAAAATAGTATGCCAATAACCAACCCGCTTACAGACAAGGATTTTTCCTTCATCTCTCCCACCTCATATTCTTAACAACAATTTGTTTATAAAATTTGCTAATTAGTCACAAGGTTATAGGTTTCCTTGGCACACTTTACCCTCCTAATTGCCGTGATTTGCACCCAAATAATATTCCAAGAGCATTCTCTGTCGTTTCAAAATTTTACCGGTAAATACGGGTTCGTTTCCCGCCCCCGACATTACATTTTGACGCCCCTCGTACACATTCGTACCGGTGGGGCGAATGCTTAAAAGCCGTCTCGGGTTGTATGCCTGACATCCATGTCAGCAGATGGCACCGAAAACGGGCGGGATGATACAGGACGGCGCAGGGCACGCAGGTACTGCCGGGTCGTGGACTGGTCGTCCCTGGCGCTTGTCCTTCTCGCTGTCTTGGCCGGCGGATTGTATGCCGTCTGGGTGCTGGGAAGCGTGAGCCTGGCGTTTGTGGCCTTCATCGTTGCCATGGTGGTGGTCATCGGTGGCGCTGCCTTTGTGCTGAAGGTCTGCATCCGCCGGATGATGTGACCTATCTTTTTGCATGGCTGGACACCAAAAAATGTGAAAAAAAAGAGGGGGAGAGGTGGCGTTCGCTATAGTCCCAGCACGAACGGTCCGAGGACGAAGCCGCTGGCCGATGTGCTGGAGCCGCCCGCCGTGACGGTTATCGTGGTCGGTCCGACGCCGAGCACGAGGCCGGGCCCTACGGTGGCTGATTCGCCGGGCCCGAGCTGGTCGATGGTGCCTGATGTGCTCGCGCCGACGAACACTGGTCCTGAGAGCTCGACGGCCCATTCGACGTTTTCGGCTGCGACGGTGCCGCTGTTGGTGATGGTGGCGCTGACGCCGAACCCGCCTGAAAGGCCGGTGATCTCGAGAATGGCGCTGGGTACGGGTGCGTAGTAGATGTCCTTGTTGCCGTCCCGGTTGTCCACCCAGACGATGCCGCTCTGGTGGATGTCGACGGCGTTTTCTTCTTCGACGACGGTGCCGTCTTCCTCGTTTATCTGCTCTGCCTCGTTCCATGTTGCGCCGCCGTCCTCTGACTTGGTGACGTACAGGTTGCCGTCCATGATATATGCGCAGAACGCGGTGCTGCCGCTCATGAACACGGCCGGGTACAGCTCGTCGGTCTGGCCTTCGCTGGCGACGGTGCTGAAGCCCCAGTTTTCGCCGCCGTCGCTGGTGTAGGCGCATTTGATGTCCCAGTCGCCGAACACGTTGTCGGTGGTCATGTAGACGATGACGGCGTTGTCTCCCGAGCTGCCGATGTTGGGATGCGCGTTGTCATAGGTGGGGTCCTGGTCGAGGTAGTACTGGTATGGCGTGTACTCGATGTCGGGCTCCTCGTTTGGCACGATTTTTTTGACGACGACTTCGCTGCCCCCGGTGGTCTGGTTGTCGTACTGCCAGGTGAGTATGATGTAGTCGTCCTCGGTCTGCGCCGGGTCATTGTCGTGGAAGCAGGCCATGTCTGGGTCGGCTGCGGGTGCGGTCACCACCTTGGACTGCGCGTCGAAGTATCCGATGCCGCCTCCCTCGAGCGCTCCGCCCACGTACCAGTGGCTCGGGCATGCCGGTATGTCGTAGACGTCGTAGACGACGTGGTAGATGTACATGTTGGTGGGCCCGGTGACGTCGTAGTTGAACTCGTTGTACCATGTATGGTCGGAGATGCATGTGTATCTGGTGTCCTCGTATTCGCTGCTCCAGGTGTAGAACTCGTAGGTGCCGCTGTCGGTGATGTCGGCGATGCGGAAGAATCCGGGGTTGTTGTTGACGATGTCGCCGAAGCAGCCCCAGAGGCCGGTGAAGTCGCCGCCACCCTCGAAGTCGCTCCCGTGGACGTAGGCGACGTCGGAGTGGAGCTCCATACCGTCCATTGTGATAAGCGTTGACTCCCATGCGGTGCCGTCGGATGAGTAGGCCATGCCGATGTCGGCGTCGAAGGTTCCCGCTCGATGCGTCCAGGTGACCACGGTGTGGCCGTTTCGGTCGTCGGTGATGCAGGGCTCCATGTCCTCTTCCGGGCTGTCCGGGGTGACCAGGGCGCCGCCGGCCGTCGTGGCGACGGGTCCGTCGTGGCTCAGTCGCTCCAGCTGGAAGGGGCGGAGCTCGGCTCCCTCAAACTCGTTTTCTTCGGCGGGCTCGGTGGCGACGATTGCCGCAGGGGCCACCGTCATCACGAGCAGTGCCGCTATTGCTATTCCCAATACTGCTGGTTGTGTACCTCGTTTCATGGTGTTAGCCTCCGCCCATTATATCCCTCATGGCTATATAATGCTACTGGTTTTCGCTGCGGGGCCTCGGGCTGCCCGGCTATTCCTCCCTGTCGTATAGCTCGCATGACACCCGTTCCCCCGTCCTGCAGTACTGCCTGAAATGCCGGATCCAGCGGGGCATGTCGGGTGCATCGGTGACAAAATGCACGAATTTTTCGAGCTGTTCTATGCTCCGGGGGCTGACATGGTGCTCTATCTGGCAGGCGTCGATTTCCGCCCGGCTTCGTTCGACGCCGATGATGTCCAGGAAGTCGGCGATGACCCGGTGCTTGTCCATGAGATCCTCGGCCAATGCACGGCCGGTATCGGTGAGCATGGCCCCCCGGTATGGGGTGTACTCGACGTAGCCGTCCTCCTGCAGCTTCTGGAGCATCTCTGTCACCGAGGGCGCCTGCACCCCCATCTCGGCGGCGATGGCACTGGTATGCGCGGAACCCTCCCGCTGCTGCAGGACGTAGATGGTTTCGATGTATTCCTCTATGGTTTTTCGTCTCATGGTTTCTCCTATACACCGGGCAGTACGAGGTGCAGCAGCCCGCCGACGAGCGTCGCCGTGACGAGCATGACGGCGGTCGCCTTGAGCATGTCCTTCAGGCCGAGCTCCCGGAGCATGACCGCGAAGGTGGCCACGCAGGGAAAATAGACGGTGAGCACCACGGCGGCGATGACCAGCTGCATGGCGCCCATGTCAAGCGAGAGCAGCATCCCGATGGCCAGGTCCTTGCGGAGGAAGCCGACGAGCAGCGCCGTGGTCGCCTGGCTGGGCAATCCCAGCCAGCCATGGGTGAACGGTGCAAAGACGTCGCCCAGCCACTGCAGGACGCCCGCCGAATAGAGCATGTTGACGAGCAGCACCCCCAGGAAAAGAAAGGGAATGGCCTCGCCCAGGAACCCCCGGACGCGCATCCAGGTTTTTTTGCCGATGGCCGCCAGAGAAGGACGGCGATAGGGCGGTATCTCCATGAATATCTCGGGGCTCTCGCCTGCCACCACGCGGGTGAGCAGCAGCCCCGCGGTGACGTAGGTCGCGACGAGCACCCCGACGACCAGGAGGATGTAGCGCAATCCATGCGGCCCCAGGATGCCGAATATCATGGCGGTCTGCGCCATGCAGGGCACCGCGATGGCGAGCAGCGTCGCGGCGATGAATCGCTGCTTCCGGGTTTCCAGATTCCGGGTGGCCAGCATGCCGGGGACGTTGCAGCCGAGCCCCATGAAAACGGGGACGATGCCGTAGCCGTGCATTCACAGCCGGTGGAACACGTTGTCGGTGAGCGTGGCCAGCCGCGGCAGATAGCCAGAGTCCTCCAGCAGCGACAGCAGCAGATAGAAGGCAGCGATGTAGGGGAGCACAATGCCGAAGGGAACATAGAGCCCGGTGGTCAGCATGCCCATGGACTGCTCGTAGTCGATACCCCCCTCGATGAGCTGGCCGACCAGAATGTCATGCAGCATGCCCGGCCCCAGCCATTCGCTCAGATCCATGACAAGCGGGCGATATGCCTCAAACAGCGGGTCCATCAGAACGGTGATGACCGACTCGCCGATAACCTGGATAAGCCAGAACGAGGCCAGCAGGACGACGATGGCGATAGGGATACCGCTGGCCGGCATGATGGTCGCATCCGCCAGCCGATCCCAGATGGTGTGATGTCGATGCTCGACGTGCTGCACCGCCCGGATGATATGGCCGATGTCCACCCATCGCGCCTCCTCGCCGGCCGGCAGCCGATCACACTGCCTCGCATCAGGCAGCGCGGCGACGAGCTCGCGGAACCCCTCGCCGGTGAGCGCCACCGTGGGCACTGCTGGAACGCCGAGCAGCTCCTCCAGCCGTTCCCTGTCGATGGTGATACCCTCATGGGCTGTTTCGTCCCACATGTTGAGCGCCACGACCACGGGCACATCTTGCTCGAGGAGCTCAAGCGTCAGATAGAGGTTGCGCTCGAGGTTGGTGGCGTCGACGACGTTCACCACGATGTCGGCGTCGTGCAGCAGCTCGACGGCTACCTCCTCTGCCTTGTTGGACGGCTCGAGCGAGTAGGTGCCCGGAGCGTCGATGATTTCTGCGCGCTCTCCCTCGATGCGAAGCCGTCCTTTTGAGTAGTCGATGGTGGTGCCCGGGTAGTTGGAGGAGATGACCTGGGCCCCGGTGAGCCGGGCGAAGACGACGCTTTTCCCCACGTTGGGGTTGCCCATCAAAACGATTTTTTTCATGGTGTGGTGACGAAAATACGCTGGGCCATGCCTCTGCCGATGGTTGTTTTGCGTCCGTCTATCTCTACGACGAGCGGCCCGACGAAGGGATGTTTGGTGACCACCCGGACGTGTTTGCCTTCCCGTATGCCCATGGTACGGAGCCTGCGCTGGCATCCACGGCCGCCGCCGAGCCGGGCGATGGTGGCGGTGTCTCCGGTTTCGAGGTCTGCAATCGGCTGCTCCATACAGTCACCAGTATTTTTAGGCATACCTAAACTAGTTTTTAAGCGTTGCGGTATCTCCCGGCGTAATTTTTGGCAGATACCACAGTATACCCCGGCAAAACGGCATCCTTTATATGCCGCCATACATTGTACACATGGAGGAAAAATAATGGCGCGAACATGGATACCGGCGGCATGCCTGGTGGCAGTTCTGGTCTGCTCGTCGACGCTGGCCGGCCTCGACACCGTGCAACATGCAGACACCACCATACATCCTGCAGCCAACATAGAAAACACCCTCGAAACCTACGACCTGCTCATCATCTCCCCCGCCGCATGGACCGACCACCTACAGCGGCTGAAAGAGCACAAAGACAGCCACGGCATCGCCACCCGGTTGGTCACCCTGGACGAGATATACGGAGGCGACCACTTTAGCGTGGAAGGACGGGACGACCAGGAAAAAATCAAATACTTCATCAAGAACGCCCTGGAAGACTGGAACATCAGCTACGTCATGCTCGTCGGCGGCCGCCATCCCGCGTTGCGGGGCGAACCATGGTGGCTGCCCGCCCGCTACAGCCACATCGAAGACAACGTCGCCACCGAAGAAGACACATACCTCAGCGATCTATACTACGCGGACATATACACCGCCAACGGCTCGTTTTCCTCATGGGACACCGACCGCGACGGCATCTACGGCGAATGGCGAAAAAACCAGCCGGCGGAAGACATCCGCGACCTGCACCCCGACGTATACCTGGGCAGACTCGCCTGCCGAAACACCCGGGAGGTCCAAACCATGGTCGACAAAATCATCACCTACGAGACCACCGTCCACGGCGCGCCATGGCTCGACACCTTCGCCACCGTGGCAGGCGACACCTACACCTTCAACGACTACAACGAAGGCGAAATCGCAGCCCAGCAGGCCATCGACCGCATGCCACACACCACCCCGATCAACCTCTGGACATCCGACCACACACTCCAGGGATGGCGAGACGTCGCCGCCACCCTGCAGCAGGGCTGCGGATACATCTTCTTCGCCGGACACGGCAGCCCCACCACCTGGGGAACCCATCCCCCAAACGACCCCGACACATGGATATACGGCCTCCAGACATTCCAGATGCCCCTCCTCAACAACGGCGACCGACTGCCCATATGCGTGGTCGCCGGCTGCCACAACAGCCTGTTCAACGTCAGCCTCACCAATCCCTCCTGGACCTTCGGCATCCCCGTCTACGAATGCTGGAGCTGGCGCCTTACCAGCCTCCCCCGCGGCGGCGCCATCGCCACTCTGGGAAGCACCGGCCTCGGCTACAGCAAAGAAGACAAGTTCCATCCCGAGCAGGGCGGCGCAGGCGACTGGCTCGACATCCTGTTCTTCGACGCCATAGGCCAACAAAACATCGACATCCTTGGCCAGGCCTGGAGCCACGCCGTC
>JAWOAW010000016.1:0-41549 GCA_046498345.1 Thermoplasmatota archaeon | reverse complement strand
TCGAGGGTTTCGTTCATAAGGGCCGACAGCATGTCGGCGGGGTACGCTCCGGGTGTTGTATCGTTCATGATAGCCACCTCAACAACATGTGCCGCAGCGGGGCTGCATGGGGCCGGGATGTCTGCCGTGCCGGTGTCCATGCCAGCACTGCCGCTGCGATATGCATAAGAATACTACATAATCGCCCGTTTTTAAATATGTTTGCCGGTATGCTTGCCGGCCGCGACCGGGGAGGCCCGCCGGCACGTGCTGACGATGCTATGCACCATCGTTATACAGACACGTCCAGATGTCAGCCGACAAACAGGACAGAATACTCGCAGGTCTCCGCGATCTTCCGCCGGGTGCTCTTCCCCAGGTTTTTCAGCAGGCGCTTTTTCTGCTGCTGGCCGACCACGACCAGGCTGGCGTTGAACTGCCGGGCGGCCTTCGCCATCTCCTTCGGCAGGCTGCCCGTCACCAGGCTCGTGGTCACGCTGGGCCGGTCGATGTCATCCAGAAACCGCTCGCCGGTGTCCGTCAGGTCGCCCACCGGTTTCCGCCCGGAGCGCTCCCCCGCCGTGTCCACCTGGACGCTGTCCTCGGTGTCGACCACGTAGAGGACATGGAGGTCCCAGCCGAGCGCGTCGGCGAGCTCCCCGCTGATACGGGGCACCATGGTGTTCATGCCCAGGTTGGTGCAGACGGCGATAATCTGCTGGCTGCCCTTGCCGCCGGCTTCCACCCAGACGGGCACCTCGGCGTCGTCGAGGATGCGGTAGTTGAGGATGCACTGCTTCTGGAACCCCATCATCACCAGGTCGTAGTCTCCGGTGGCGAGCTCCTGCTGGACCATGGTGCTGTACTCGCCCTCCACCACTTTTTCCTCGTAGGCGAGGTCGGGGCTCCTGAACTTTTTCGCGTCGGTGAACACGATGTTGTCCGCCGCGTTCTTGTACTCCTCGGTGATGTCCTCGGTGGTCTCCTCCCGCTCATACTTGGTGCGGTAGGCGTCGGAGAGCCTGTCCGTCTGGTTGATGATCTTCCGCTCGATGACGTACATCACCGTGATGGCGCTCCCCATGGTATCTGCTATAAAAAGCGCCCGTTCAAGGGCCTTGCGGGGATAGAATTCCGATGAGATGGGGAGCAGAATGTGCCGGAACATGTGCATCCTTGAAGGGTTTGCCTGGGTAAAGACATGGTCTTATTTTACCTTTTCGTTTCCTACAGCCCCAGGACACCCTTCCAGTATAACAGGGCCACGGCAAATATCACGCCGATGCAGACCAGGTTGGCGATGGTACCCCCCTTCAGCAGGTCACGCGTCGAAAAATAGCCCGCCGAATAGGTGATGGCGTTGCCCGGCGTGGCGATGACCAGCATGAAAGCCAGGCCGCCGGACAGCGCGATGGTCATCGACGACAGCAGCGGGCTGATGCCGGGCATCTCGCTGGCGATGGCCAGGCCGATGGGCAGCAGCATGGCAACGGCGGCGGTGTTGGAAATAAAATTGGTAATCGCGATGGTGAGCACGATGAGCACCAGCAGGATGACGTAGGGTTCGCTGCCGGTGCTGATGATGAGGTCCACGATCCACTGGGCGGCGCCGGTCTCCTTCAGGCTCATTCCCAGCGTGATGGCGCCGCCGTACAGCAGCACCACCCCCCAGGGCACCCGCTTTTCCACGTCCTCCCATGAAATCGTGCCGGTGAAAAATAGCAGCGCGCTGCCCAGCAATGCGATGACCGCCAGGCCGAGCTCCTGCGAGGCGAACATCCATAATGCGATGGTGACGGCGAGGATGGCACCCACGGTTAACTCCGGTCGGCTCATCGACCCCATCTCCTGCACCCGGTCGTCGATTTTTTTCCGGGCCTCCGAGATGTCGTCGACCTCCAATGGAAACGTGAAATGCAGGATGAGCCATACCACGGGCAGCGCGATGAACACCACGGGCGTCGAATAGCTCATCCACTCGAAAAAGGAGACCTGGATGCCGGCGTCGGCGAGCACACTGATGGTCAACGGGTTCCGGGCGCCGCCTATCGGGGTTCCCAGGCTGCCAATCGAGCAGCCATACGCGATGCATAGCATGCTCACCCGGCCGAAGTTGCTCTGGCCGGGCACCACGCGCATCGCAATCAAAATCGAGGTCACGATGGGCAGAAACAATGCCACCACGCCGTGCTCCGGCATGATAAACGACAGCAGCGCCGACGACACCATGATGCCAAAGGTAAACATCCGGGGGCTCTGCCGGAAGGCACGCAGAAAGCGCAATGCGATGCGGCGATGCAGGCCGTGCCGCTCGATGGCGCTGGCCAGCACGAAGGCCCCGATGAGAAAGAACACGGCCTCGTTGCCAAACGCATGGAACACCTCGCTGGCGGGCATCACGCTCATCAGGGGCTGCATAATCATGACCAGCAGCGCGGTCACCGCGATGGGGATGGGCGTCGTTATCCATAAAATGACGGCCATGGCCAGGATGCCCAGCATCACCTGCCCCTCGTGCGTCAGGCCGGAGGGCGTGGGCAGCAGCCATGCCGCGGCGACGACGGCGAAGGACAGGACGATAAACGAGATGTCCCTTCCCCGCAGTGGGTACAGCTCGCTGACGGATCGCTCGGATGTCTCCTTTTTCTCTGACGGTTCCTGTGCCACGGTATCCCTTGCCTGCCGATGCTATGCCTCCGGGAAGAGGGGGCGGGGCGACGCGGGCCTCCCCCCGTTGGTAACAGATGTTTATTTTTTTACGTTTCTATACAGGTCCGGGTCGACGGCCGCAGTGCCCGCTTCCACGTCGAGAGCGCCGTCGAGAAACCGGCTGACCCGTCTGGCTTCCTCGTGCGGCTGCTCCACGACGTCGCGATACTGGACCATGAGCACCTCGATGTCGCCGCGGTCGCGGAGCAGCTGCTTGGCAAACCGGTTGAGATGACGGAAGGCCGGTTTTTCCTGCTCGCGGTCGATGCCGCCCGACATTTTTTCCATGGAGTCCATGATCTCGTCGAGGTCGCGCAGCATGTAGATGGCCCTGTAGCAGCCCCGGGGCAGAAACTTGAGGCCGTAGGCGGTTATCTTAATAAAGGTCCCGTAGTATTTTTCGAAGGGAAAGGTGCCGTCCATGAGCCGGTTGATGATTTTGCCGCCTTCCAGCTCGTAGTAGCCCTTGGGGTTGTGGACGTCTGCCTCCCGCGACCGGTCGAAGGCCACGGGGACGCCTCCGTGGGCCAGTATCTGCATCATCATCGATGTGCCGGAGCGTTCCAGCCCGGAGACCAGATAGGTGGTGTCGCTGCGGAGTTCTCCCATGGCTATCAGTCGAGATATCCCTGCGATTCCAGGTACTCCATGACCTTCATGCCGCTTTCCGCAGGTGTCTCACATTCGGTGTCAACGACAACCTCGGGCTGCTCCGGTTCCTCGTAGGGAGCGTCGATGCCGGTGAAATCCGATATTTCGCCGGCCCGGGCTTTCTTGTACAATCCCTTGGGGTCGCGTTCCTCGCATGCGTCCACCGAGGCCTTGGCGAAGACCTCGACGAACCGGTCGTTGCCCACCAGCTCCCGGCAGAAGTTTCGGTCCTTGGCGTAGGGGGAGATGAACGCGGTGACGGTTATCACGCCTGCGTCGGCGAACAATGCCGCCACCTCGGATATCCGGCGGATGTTCTCCGAGCGGTCCTCGGGGGAGAAGCCCAGGTCCTTGTTCAACCCGTGGCGGACGTTGTCGCCGTCCAGGATGTAGGCCAGCTTGCCCTGCTCGTGCAGCCGGTGCGCCACCTCGTTGGCCACGGTGGACTTTCCGCTGCCGGAGAGCCCGGTGAACCAGATGACGATGCCGTTCTGCCCCAGCAGGCGCTCCCGCTCCTCTCGCTCTACCTTGTGGTCATGCCATACGACGTTGGTTGCTTTCTGCTCAGTCATTTTTTCCTCCTTGCTTTTTGATAATCTCTATTATTTCTTCGGTAAACACGTCTATTTCATCCTGTGGCACGATGGCTCCCAGCACGTGCTGTTTGCCGCCGGCTACGTAGCCGTGCTCCTTGGCCTGCTTGATGAGCGGGCGGCAGTCGCTGCCCCGGACGTAGAGCTGGCATTGCTCGTCAAAAAAGCCGCAGTTGACCACCATGACGTAGCATTCGCCGTCCCAGAGCTGGCGGGTGACCGTGGAGATGATGTTGTACGGCGTGTCGAGCCGCTTCACCGTGAGGGGGCCGAGCTTTTCAGCCGGCGCGTCCAGGGCTGCCTGGATTTCCTGTCGGATGCTTTTTCGCTTTCGCCGCCAGTCCTCGTTTTCCAGGATGAAGGATGCGACGTCGTCGGCCCCGGCGATGTCCACCACGGCCTGCTCCACCGCGGCTCTGTCGCCGGCCTTGTAGTTGGCGTCGATGAGCCGGGTCATGCGGTGCAGGTCCTCGAATGCCAGGTCATGCCGCTGCATGAACGCTTCAACGTGGCGGTAGAAGGGGATGTCTTTGAGCCGCTCCTCCCAGTCGCCGACGGCGCCCAGCATGGCGAGGAGGCTGTCCTCTCTGTCGAGCACCTCGGCGACGACGACCGATGCGGAGGGATATTCCTCCCCGTCGGCGCCGGTCAGGATGGGATTGTGGTAGGTAACCGTCGGCACCTGTTCGGTGACATGGTGGTCGTACACCGTCACGTCGGTCATCGCCGCCAGGGTCTGCAGGCTCTCCGCGTGCAGGGCCAGGTCGACGACAACGATTTCGTCGTAGTCGTTTTCCTTTATGTCCTGTATCTCTTCCTCGGTGAGCGCGTAGTTGCCGATGGATGGCGTGCGGATGTCTTCGCTGCCGGTGTAGAGCATCGCCGCCGAGCAGATGCCGTCGGTGTCCCAGTGGTGGAGGAGCAATCGCGATGCCATGGTATCACGACACGAAGGGCTCCTCGAACTGGAGGATGGTGTCTGCGACCTCTTTCCGCATGATGTCCTCCGACGGTCGTTCGCCGTTGCGGAGCAGCTTCCGTATCTTGGTGCCGCTGAACATGACGTGGTGCTCGGGGTCGTGCGGGCAGATTTTGTCGTTGACCACGCTGCCGCATTTGGTGCACCGGGAGAACGAGCGGAAGAACACCGGTGTGATGCCCAGGTCGGGGAACTCCTCGAAGATGTCATGTGCGTCATATGGCCCGTAGTAGTCGCCGACGCCGGCGTGGTCCCGCCCCACGATGAAATGGGTGCAGCCGAAGTTTTTCCGCATGATGGCGTGATGGACGGCCTCCCGCGGGCCCGCATATTTCATCGAGGTGCGCAGGACGGACATCACCGACCGCTGCTGCAGGTAGTAGTGCTCCATGAGCGTCTCATAGGCCTTCAAGATGACCTCGTCCCTGAAGTCGCCGGGCTTTTTCTTGCCCAGGATGGGGTTGATGAAGATGCCGTCGACGAAGGTCAGCGCCGCTTTCTGGACGTACTCGTGGCCGAGATGCGGCGGGTTGCGGGTCTGGAAGGCCACGATTTCCCGCCAGCCTTTTTCCTTGAAGAGCACCCGGGTTTCCTTGGGCGTGAGATTGTATTCGTCGAATGCTCGTTTTGTGCTGTCGAGCAGGATGATGGTGCCGCCGACGAAGGTGTCGCCCATGCCGTTGACGCTCCTGACGCCGGGATGGTCGTCGTCGGTCGTGGCGTAGATCTCCTCCGCCAGGGTTTTCTTGTCGTAGCCGTAGATCTCCTTGACGTCGAGCAGGGCTCTGACGCCGGTCTCCTCGTTGGTGAGCATCACCGTGTCGCCTTCGTCTATGCGGGCGGTGTCGATGTCCAGCAGGATGGGAATCGTCCAGGGGACGTCGTTGGAGAGCCGCTTGTGGTGGACGACGCTGTCCAGGTCGTTCCGGCACAGGAAGCCGGTCAGCGGGGAGAACACGCCGGTGGCGATGTTCAGGATGTCCTCGGCGGTGTTGGTGTCGACGGTGAAGGATGGAAACTCGTCTATGCCCGCCGGGGCCTTCGATGCGTGGCGGTTGACGAGCGTGCTGCCGTGTGGCTGTGGCATTGTAGGTGCTCCACTAGTCGAGGTAGCCGAGCGCCCGCAGGCGCTCCTTGACTTTTTCTTCGTCTTCTTCGCTGAACGCTTCCTCTTCTTCGTCGTCCATGTTGGCGATGACCTCGCGCAGGACGTAGGTCACGTAGCTGGACACCGAGTTGAACCCGGTACCTTCGATGCGCTCCTTGATTTTTTCAACCAGCGGTTTCGGGAGGGAAACCGTGGTATATTTGGTCTCGTTCATGCTTTCACCGAAGGCGTAATTAAATATTATTATAAAAGTCTTGTGGCCGTCGGAAAACAGTACGGGAGTTAGAGGTAGGTTCTCTTGATGCGTGACAGCTTTACCCGGGGTAAAACGTGGCGTACCGGCCTATATGGTCCATTATTGAACGAGACTTTTTGAAGCCAGCCTTCCGTATCAAACCGGCAGTCGGAAGCAGCATACTCAAACCGGTTGTGACAATTGCCACACACCACAAGAAGATTTTTTGGATGATGCCCATAATCTGGGTGGATATGATGCACCTCAAAATAGGGAGAATAATCGCTTTTAAAGAAAGTAAAATCACATACCTGACAGTGGCCCTGATAGATCTGCCGTAACAAAACTTTCAGGTTGTAGGGAATGCTTTCTTTAGAGCGGCTGATTTCTCTTTCGGTAACCTGCCGCTTTTTTCTCTTGTCATCTGTTAAACGATGAAATTCCCTCAACGCCACCTCCATTTGTCGGCGCCCGGTCAACTGCTGGATACCCTGCATCTTTTGGGAGGCTTTGGTTTCATTATCTGCGGCATCAAATTCCTGTTGTAGTTTTTGCGCACCGTGTATAAAATCCTCTTCTGGCATTAAGCGATAAACATGCATATCTCTATCGAGAACCTGAATAACTACTTCATCGCCAGCTTGGATGTTATTTTCCTCGAACCAGTGGGACATCCCGCCTATTCGACTTTCACGGGTGGAACTCTTATAGGAGGTGTAGTTTTTCTTTTCTGGTTTGGTCTCCCGCCCCAAGTATACCTGTATGTCCGTGTTTTCTTCAGGAAACACGTCTGTAAGGGGCCGGGGAATCGCTATCAGCCCCTTATCTATCCGGCTCTCTGTAATTTGTATTGTAATGTAGTCATAGTTTATCCTGCTCGGAGTTTCAACAATATCAGACGGATTCGACCTCGTCGCAGTCATCCCAATCCTCAAGGTTTTCCAATAGTTCGTTTACATCTATCGGTATCTCTTGTGCCTTCTCATATGCTTGTTCTTCGTCTTCAGCCTGGACGTCACAGGTGCAAAAGCTAGAATAATATCGTATCACCCGGTATTTCTGCATGGTACATGCTCCATCAGGCGGGAACTTTTATCTCTTACGGTATCGGAAAGCATTATAGCCTTGTTTTGGTCAATCACGGATAGCCGCCGATACGGAGCGAGGGGTCGCCCAGCAGTATCCATTCCTGCGCCGTCTTGGCGTCGATGGCCGTGGCGCTGTCAACGCTTTCGTCCCAGTCTACCGGGTAGGTGTCCAGGTAGTCGGAGATGACGTTGCTCCAGATGTCGCCGAGCACCATGGTATCCTCCATGCCGTATTCATGGAAGAAATGCGTGTCCAGCCACTCCGAGGCCTCGCCGGTGACGCCGCTGGCCTCCCACTTGTCCTCCTTGGTGTAGCCCAGCGCCGAGTAGCCCAGGGTGGCGATGGAGCCGCCGCCGATCTTCCGGGTCAGCCACCAGCTCCAGCACTCCGGCCCGGTCTCGCCCTTGTACATGTACTCGTACCAGGTGTCAAAGCCCTTGTAAATTTTTAGGGCGTTGAGCACCGAGATGTTAAACTGGCTGTTGTGGCAGCCGCCGACCACGCAGACCGGGAGCATGTCCTCGTTGTCCAGCTTCCGCATCTGCCAGATGTCCAGGCCGTCGATCCAGGTGTCATGGTCATGCGGCGGATGGGTTGCCCAGCTCATCGGGCTGCCATGCCCGTCGAAAAACAGGAAGCCGCAGCCCTGGCTGATAGCCGAGATCACGTCCTCGGGGCCGGTCAGCGTGCCATCCGACGTCCACAGCGTCACATAATCAAAGCCGGGCATCCAGTCCATGGCCCGCTGCGTGCCCTCCTCGCCCTCTATCTGCTCATCCCAGTCGGGATTGGGGTTATCCGGGTAGGTGTCACCGGCGATGCACACCATCCGGTCGAACCAGTCGGCGTTATAGGCCGTGTTCTCATAGGTGACGATCTTGTCCACCATCACGTCGACCTCCCACTCGGCCCGGCAGGCCAGCCGTCCAACCGCAACGTCGGGGTACAGGTCCAGCGGGGCATCCTCCGCCTCGCTGCCCACCCACTCCGCGTAGACGCCGTCGCCATCCGAATCCCAGCTCTGGAAACGACCCTCGCCGTCATAGATATCCGCAAAATACAGGTCGCTCAGGAACGAGCGCTCCCAGCCGCTGCTCACCCCGCAGAAGGAATATCTCACCGGGCAATGCCATTTTTCCTGGAGCAGGCCGCCGCTGCGACCGCCCACCAGCATGACATAGGAGATGCCCCATTCATCGAGAGCGTTCCTGATGAAATACTTGACCTGCTCCGCCTCGTCGCGACCCTCCACGTCGAAATACGCGCCGTCGTATATCTCCGCCAGCGACACCAGCTTGGTTGCCACCCCGTGGCCATCCTTGTGGTCCACGAGCGGCTGCAGGCTGTCCGTCCACTCCCCGGGCGACACAATCAACAGGTCGTAGGCATCGGCAGCCTCCGACGACGGCGGTGACCCCTGCGACACAGCCGGCTGGCCCTCGAAGGCCCGCTGGTCCTGCAGCGCCGTCAAAGGCGCAGCAGCCAGCAACACCGCCGCCAGTACAACAAACACAGTGCTTTTTCTCATGTCCTCCCTATCGACAGCGGCTATAAAAAAGTATCCGGCTCCCGGTGCACCGCTCCGGCAGGAATGAAGAAAAGTTATTATAGCGCAGGTCAATCCTGCCCTGCATGGACAAGAGCTCGCCGCTCTACCTGTTCCGGCCGGTCACCAGCCTCATCGCGTCGCTGTCGGTGCTCATCGGCGCCATCATCGGCGTCGGCACCGACCTCACGTCTCATCTGGCAGAGATGGCGCTCGCGGTGGCCGCGGCCTTCCTGTTCAGCGCCGGCGGGTTCGGGCTCAACGACTACCTGGACCGGGACAGCGACCGGGTCAACCATCCCCGTCGGCCCATCCCTGCCGGCTCGATATCGCCGGTCAACGCGCTCCGGGTCAGCGTCATCCTGCTGGCGGCCAGCATCCCCGTCGCCCTGCTTATCAACGTGCAGGCGGCGGTCATCATTTGCGCCGCCGCGGTGGTCGCCGTGGCCTACGAGACGTCCCTGAAATACCGGGGCATCTGGGGCAACCTGTCGATAAGCACGCTGGCCGCGCTGACGTTTCTGTTTGGAGGCGCAGCTGTCGACCGGCTGCTGTCACCCGCCTTTGCCTCCCTCGTGGCCTTCCTTTTCATCCTGGGCCGGGAGATCATCATGGACGTCGAGGACATGGCGGGCGACGCGGACCGGGAGACGCTGCCCCGGCATATCGGGCGGAAAAATGCGCTGGTGGTCGCCTCGCTGCTCATCCTGTCAGCCGTCGGGATAAGCCTGCTGCCCTTTTATCCCCTGGAGCTGTTCGGGGTGTACTATCTCCTGCTCGTGGCTGCCGCCGACGTTGTTTTTTTGTACGCCCTGTACATGGCGTCCAGGCGCATCGAGTTGGTGCGGGATGTCACCAAGGCCGGCATCCTTGTCGCCCTGCTCGCCTTCGTCCTGGGTGCCGTCGGCTGAACGCGGGGCCATGGCCTGAAAACGACCTGCCGTGTGGCTGCCGCCGGCGCTATCTCTCCAAAGAAACAGGGTATATCTCTTCGGGGCGGCAACGCTAAAAATAGTGAAAGACATATAAAGTATAAAGTGTTATAGTGGGGCAAATGGCCTCCGAAAATATTATTCTCAATCCCAATGAGCCGCGGCATGAGTTCATGGTGTACAAGGACAACGCCCGGAGCATCATTCTCAAGACCATCGAGGGGACGAGCGAGGTGTTCTGGATACTCGGCAAGACGGGCATCGGGAAAACCACGATGCTCCAGTGGCTGCAGGAGTTCGGCCCGCTCTACAAGGTCGAGCCCATCATGATCCACGGCGGCGAAAACCTGACGCTCGACGAGGTGAAAACAGAGGTCGAGCAGGCCATCAGCCCCTCATTTTTTTCCCGAGTATTCCTCAGAAAACAGGTTATCGAGCGGCCCGTCTTGCTGCTGATAGACGAGGCCGAATACATCACGGACGAAACAGTCTTCGAATATCTTATCAGCAAGCTTGACGCCCCCGGGCTCCGTCTTTCAGTGGTGCTGGCCTCGGTGGACGTCGTCGACGCCATCGTGGAAAAACATCTCAAGGGACGCGACGTCGAAAAAATACGTCTCACTATGCCGCCCGCCGACCAGATCCTCGACATGATGAAACGGCGGATAGAGGCAGCCGGCGGCGAAGGCTACCGGCCGTTCGGAAAACAAATGGTGGAGGACATCGTGGAGTCATCAACCACCATCCGGGACGTTCTTATCAAGCTTGAAGAAGCATCAAGGTGACACTATGCATGACGAAAAAATAATGGTCGTCGACGATGAATACGAGGTCGCAGACATCGTCAAAAAAATGCTTGAATCAGAGGGATACGACGTCGTCGTGGCCAACAGCGGCGACGAATGCCTCGAAAAACTTGAAGAGGAAACGCCGGACCTCATCCTGCTCGACATCATGATGCCGGGCATGGACGGCTGGGAGACCCTCAGAAACATAAAGAGCAGCGAGGCAACCAAGGACATCCCCGTGTCAATGCTCACGGCGCTGCCCCTCACCCCCGACGACACCATGGACAAGCCCCTGGACAGCATCGAAAACTACATCGTGAAACCGTTCACAAAAAAAATCCTGCTCCACAAGATCCGGGACATCCTCGAGCGGAAAAAAGAAATCAACGACATGTACGACAAAATCAAACGAGAGGTCGGCGAAGCGGAAGCCGAGGAATACAAGCGTCTCTCCCTGGCCGTCAACCGCCAGCGCCGCCTCGTCGGCGTCATCGTCGACTCAACCGTCAGCGAGCTCAAAGACTCCGTCAAAAACCTGCTGATTAGCCAGAAGCGCATGATAGAGATGATGACCAAGAAAATCGAGGGCATCGAGCGTCAGGTCAGCGAGGAATCAGGCAACAACTGACACGACCTGATACACGATGTCTCCCAGGATAAAGGAGATGGCGTAACCCGCCGTCAACGGGATGAGAAACGGGACCTTCGGCGTCACCCATATGACCTCGTCCCCGAACACCGCCGGGTCAACGTCCCGCCGTGGAAGAACACTCTTTTTACGCCGCCCATCCTCGACGGATTCCATGGGCCACACGTAGCTGCCCGGGATGTCGCTGGCCCGCATCCTGCACCCAAAAAAACAGTAGGGAAACACCAGGTCTCCCCGCAGGATGTTCCGGACAAAAAAGGCGACCGGAATCGCCAGGAAGAGCAGCAGCGCGTTGATAAACACGGTCAATGGAAACGGCAACTGAACCGGCGCCACCCAGAGGGGCAGCTCCGCCACCGCGAGGTCAATCTCCGGGAACAACGGCGCCAGCAGCGATATAGCGATGAGCGCCTTGGCATCCGCGCCGCCCATGCCCGCGAGGATGACCACCAACGCGATGGGCAGCATCAGCAGCACCGAAAAAAGGACCGCCGGCGGTGCATAGTCGGAAAAGAAGAGCAATACAACGCCCACGGCGCCCATGACAAGCCAGAGCTCGTTCCTCGCCTCACGATACCTGAAATCAGTGTACGAGGCATACAGCAGCACGGCCATGCCCACGATGAGGCGAAGCACGTCGAGCATACCGGCTAATATGCGCAACAGATTATAACTATATCGCTTCTTTTGCCCGTCCTGTACGGCAGTTCACCGCTTGCTCTCCTTGAACCGCCGCATGACCAGCAGCACCAGGAAAATCGCCGCGATGGCCAGCACAGCCGCAAACCCGGGCGTATCGTCGCCGTTGCTTTCCAGTTGGATATCGACCGACTGGCTCTCAGTATCGCCGCCGACGGCCCGAAGCCGGATGACGCCGCTGGTGGCGTTGCCCGGCATCTCGATGGCCATCTCGAAATGGCGCTGTGCACCGGCCTGAATGGTCGCCGTGGCCGGCGTTACGTTGACGTTCGCCCCTGCATCATCCTCCACCTCTATGGAGACGCCTTCAACCGTCTGGTTGAAGCAACTCACGGTCACGATTGCCGTTGCGCTGCCTCCCGAAACATCAACGGATGACGGTGCTGATAGCAGCAGCGAAGGCTGTCCCTCGCTCACGGTGATGGAATCGGTATAGGTGTTGACGGTGCCGTTGTTGTCCTCGACCTCCAGCGTCACGGTATAGGCCCCTGCCTCCTCCCAGGTGTGCGTGGCCGTGGGAGCCGCCCGCTCGGCATCGTAGATGCCGTCGTCATCCCAGTCCCACCGGTAGAGCAGGATGGTGCTGTCGTCCGTCGAGGCCGATGCGTCAAACGTGACCTCATCGCCTGGGGCGGGGTGCGACGGCTCGTAGTCGAACCGGGCTGTCGGCGCATGCGAGCCTGGTTGATTCACCGTCACCATCTTGCTGGTGGAGGCGCTTTTACCGTCGCCGTCGGTGACGGTCAACGTGACGGTATACGTGCCGTTCTCGGTGTAGGTATGCGAGGTGGTTTCCCCGCTTCCGCTGCTGTCGTCGCCGAAATCCCAGCTGTAGCTCGCGATGCTTCCCCCGTAGGGGTCGTAGGAGTCGGATGCATCGAATGATACGGACTCGTCGACCGTTGGAGTGAGCGGCGTATATGTAAACGATGGATTTGGCGGTGCGTTGGTGATGGTGACCTGCCGGGTTGCCGTGTCGGTTTCCCCGGCGCCGCTCACGGTCAGGGTGACCGTATACGTATCGGGGCTGGAATAGGTATGTGTCACCGTGGCGCCACTGCCCGTGCCGCCGTCGCCGAAGTCCCAGGATCGGGAGGTCACCGCGCCGCTTGACGTGTCCGTGAACTGTACCGGCTGCCCGGCGTAGGCGCTGCTCGGCCCGGTGAACGATGCCGCGGGCGGCTCCGACGGCGCGGCTCCGCCGCCGCCCTGCCAGAGGATGTTACCATTCGGGTCGTACTTGATGGTGTAATACTGGTCGTCCTGCCCGGTGTTGTAGCCGGCGACGATGACGTTGTTCTGGGAGTCCACCGTGACCGCCTTGGCCTCGCCCACAAAGTCTTCCTGCTGTATCCACTGCTTTTCTAGATTGTTGCTGTATTTTATGGTGCAAAAATGGTTTCCGTCGGACACCGTCGACCCGGTAATTATGACGTTGTCGGCATGGTCAACCGCGACGTCCAGCCCGCTGTTTTTGGCCTCGTCGACGTCCCGGAGGTCTTTGCCCGTCTGCGCGCCGTTCTTGTCATATTTGACGGTCAAAAAATCCTGGCCCGACCGGCTGCTGGAATGGCCGGTGACAAAGAGGTTGTCGCTGGAGTCAATGGCCAGCCCGGACGCGCTCTCGTTCGTGTTTTCCCCGCGGTAGAAAAACGGGGTTCCGATGGGCTCCAGACTGGTGCTGTACCGCTGCGTGCAGTAGGCGTCATAGTCGGGTGCGTCGAACTGGGTTGAGCCGGTGACCACGACCTCGCGGTCGCTGGTCAGCCCGATGCCCACGCCCATGTCAGCGTTTTCATTGATGTCCAGCACGTGCTGTTCCATCTGGCCGCCGTTGGAGCCCGAGCACTTGATGGTCCAGAAGTTGCTGGTCGCCGAGTCGCTGCCGACCAGCTTGATGGTCACGCCGGTGACAAAGATGTTGCCCGTCTGCCGGTCGACCGTCAGCCGCCACGGCACATCCGACAACCCGTTGTTATAGGTTTCCTTCCACATCTGGTCGCCGTTCTTGGAATATTTTATCAGGAAATAGTCCATGTTCGGGAGGAGATCCCCGGCCGAGCCGATGGCGCCGGCGACGATGACGTTGCCGCTGCCGTCAACCGCGACATCCTTCCCGATGTTCTGGTCATACTGTTTAAACTCCTTCTGCCATAGCAGGTGCCCGTCGCTGCCGTCATATTTCTCGGTCCGGATAATCCATTTCCCGGCGCCCTCGTCGTACACCTCGCCGGTCACGATGACGTTGTCATCGCCGTCCACGGCCACGCCGTTGATGGACATCGTCCGGTCCTGCAACATCGACGCCGCACCCGTCCCGCCGTCGCCGCCGTCCGCCAGCGAGAGCCCGGGAAAAGCGAGCGCTACTACAACCAACAATGCACATATCTGCACGTATGCGTTTCGTGTCATGATTTTCACCCTCAAAGAGAGCAGAGCTGCCCCCTGATGTATGGTGGTGTAATCCCTGTCCCTTTAAAAAAAATGTGGTACAGTCGTCGAAACATGTCAGACCATGGTCATGCGGTCCTCCGTGGTGATGGCGTCCACCCGGACGTCATGCGACTCATAGGGCACCGTATCAAGCACCTGAAACCCATAGGCCAGGGCCACGGCCGCGCCGGTGATGCGCCGCAGCAGGCCGTCATAGTAGCCGCCGCCGTACCCAACCCGGTTGCCCCGGCGGTCGAAGGCGACGCCTGGTACGAGCGCGATGTCAACGTCACCGGGATTGCGCTCCCTGACATATTCCGGGCCGGGTTCGAGGATGCCGTATGCCCCGGTGGACAGCTCGTTCCAGTCATGCAGCTCGGAGAGAACGAGGGTGCGTGCCTTCCGGCTGGCCACCACGGGCACCAGCACCTGTTTTTCCGCGGCTTCCAGCAGCAGCCGGATGCACCCATGGGTGTTGACCTCGGTGCCGAACGAAATATATGAAAGCACCAGACCGGCATCCTGGAACGCCTCCATGGCATACAGGTTTTCCAGCACCCGGTTGCTCCGGCTGAGCACCTCGAACGCTGAAAGGCTGTTCCGCTGGCTGAGCACCTGCTTCCGAATCCGTTGCTTGCGCTCCCGCAGCGAAGCCATCTACAGGTCGAGAATGTGTTCGATGAGCTCGAGCAGCCCGTAGATGTCCTGCACCTGCCAGTCGCCCATGTGGCCGATACGGAACGTTTTTTCCTTGAGGTCGCCGTAGCCGTTGGATATGCGGATGTGATGTTTGGCGAGCTCCTCGGACAGCGACGCGACGGAGATATCCCGGGTGTTCTCTATGCAGGTGAGCGTCGTCGACCAGTATCCCTTTTCAGGGTAGATGTCGAAATATTTCTGGGCCCACCGCTGGGTGATGTCCGCCATGCGCTGGTGCCGCTGGAAGCGCTGTTCGATGCCCTCGCCGTTGACGATGTCGTCCAGCTGGACGTCGAGGGCGAACATCTGCGAGATGGCCGGGGTCACCCGGGTCTGGTTGCGCTTGTGGTACTTGTACATCAGCGGGATGTTGAAATAGTAGCCCCGGTCGAGCTTTTCGGCGCGCTGGATCATGTCGTCGCTGACCGCCGCCACGGCGATGCCCGATGGCAGGGCGAAGCATTTTTGGACGCCGGCGACCACCATGTCGATGCCCAGCTGGTCGACCGCTATCTTTGCCCCGCTCATGGCGGATACGGCGTCGACGAGCAGCAGCACGTCGGGATAGTTTTTGACGACCTCGGCGATCTCCTCCAGCGGGTTCATCATGCCGGTTGAGGTTTCGTTGTAGACCAGGGTGACGGCGTCGTATTCGCCGGTGTCGAGCTGCTCCTCGACCATGTCTGGCTTGATGGCGGTGCCCCAGTCCAGCGTGAAGGCGTCGCAGGGAATGTCGTTTTTCTTGGTGATCTGATGCCACCGGTTTGAGAAGGCGCCGTTCACCAGGTTCAGGCATTTCTTTTCTACGCCGTTGATCACGGCGGATTCCATGGCCCCCGTGGAGGAGGAGGTCAGCAGCAGCACGGGGTTGTCGGTGTACAGCAGCTGCTGCAGCTTGGTCTGGATGGACGCGTAGAGCTCCCCGAATTCCTTCGAGCGGTGGTGTATCTGGGGCGTGGACATTGCCTGAAGTGTTTCTTCCCGGACCTCCGTGGGGCCGGGGGTAAACAGTTTCTGGTGCATGGGAGACGTATGGAAAAACGTTACTTAAAAGTATCTCTCGCCGGGGGTGGCATTCACCCGCTGCGGGACAGCGTGCAACGGGATAAAAACAGGCCGCTTTGCTCAGTTAATTTTAAATATTGCCATAACATATGATAAATGGAGGCCATAAAATGAGGAAACATAAGGCAAAAGCAGCATTAGGAGTGTTGGTAGCGGTACTTATGATAGGATCGGTTATCGCGGCCACCCCCATGACTGGCCAAGAACAGGCTACACAGTCATCACCGACAGAGCCGACGGACGCCATCAACCTTGACATCGACGACACCGGAGACGACAAGCCGTATATTCTTGACCAATCCGTCCGTGAGGTACCCGAAGCGGAGAGTGCGTCAGCGGATGAAAACGAGAACGACATGAACACGCATACCGATGCGGGTAACAACATTTACGGTGCATTCCCCATCTACCCGGGCGAGCCGAAGGACAAGGCACCCGGCAGGGGCACCGAGGGACAGATGGACCCCAGCGGTGACAGCGCCGACTGGTACTATCTCTCCGTGCAGGCAGGAATGACCATCGATGCGTCCATCTCGAACTTTGAGATGGAGCTCATCGACGCCACCGGCGAAACCACGCTTGCATCCGGAACGTCGTTCAGCGCCACCGCGGAAACAACGGGCAACTACTTTATTCGGGCGTATACGCCGGATGGAGCCAGTGCGGGCAGCTACGAGCTCGATGTATCGGTGACCGGTCAGAACGATGCGGGCACCGGCGGCGACGCCGGCAACAGCATGAGCAGTGCGGCGTCCATCTCACCGGGCAGCTACGAGGGCTACCTGGACAGCGACGACTGGTCCGACTGGTACAGCTTTGACGCATCCAGCGGCCAGGGTATAAAGATAGAGCTTGCGGTCGAAGGACTGAAATCCGACTTCGACGTCCATCTGTACAATCCGGACGGCGAGATGGTATACGAGGCCATGTACTACGGCGACGACACCCTGGAGTACCCGGCTGACATGTCCGGCACCTGGACCATGGAGATCGACATCTGGCCTGGATGGGACGAAGAAAAATGGCCGGATGACTACTTCCTGTACGGCTCCGGTCCCTACGCGTTTGAGCTCCAGGTTGGCGGCTCCGTCAGCGAGCCACCGGAACCGATACCGCAGCGCCAGGTAAACCCCATCGCGCAGACGTTCATTGTCAACAACGACCCCGGCAGCAACAGGGACGAGTTCGCCTATGCGGCGGCTGTCCCGGCAGCCAACTATCTTGACGGCGGCGACCGCTACGTGTCACCCATCGTCTACCAGGGCGACGACACCAAGACCTGGTATTATGGTACCGTGGATGATACCACGCAGTACCTGCTGGACGACTGGAACGCCTATCTGGGCCGGCACGGTATGACCGCCGAGGAATACACGGTGCCCAGCGACCCGGTTACGGCTGCGGCGCAGATAGCCAAGGACAAGTGGGAGTCCGCTGACACCGCCGTTGTCGTCCCCGACGGCAGCAACGGAGAAATGGATGACACCGTGGAAACGGTCGTTGACACCAGCGTATCCATCAGCACGACGCCGGATTCAATGCGGCTTTCCCCGGATGATTCCCGCTTCAAGAACGTCGACGGCAAGAGCGCCGTTCCCATGTTCCTGGGCAAAAACGTCGGCGGCATCTACATGGAGGCCACGGGTGACAGATTCCAGTATGACACCGGCATCATCACGCCGCGGTACGAGAACGTGCAGGAGGACTGGTGGCCGCATCCCTACGACGGGTCCGGCCCTGACTCCGATACGTTCTACCCCGTGATAATGCCCGGTTTCTACGCGCCATATGTCACCGGCACAGGGGGCATGGACCAGCTCACCATCAGCAAGTATCCCGGTGAGCGGTTCGACATTCCCATCGATTCCACCAGCTCCAGCATCAACGTCACCATCACCACCGACAGCCCGTCCACGATGATGGTCTACCTGATAGACCCCGAGGGCGTCCTCCGACGGCCGAACCTGCCCCACTGGGTGGGCGAGCCCGAGCCGATCCATCACTGGAATGGCGGTCACTGGGAACACAACTTCGATGAATTCCGCAAATGGCGACCCGAGCCCGCAACGACTCGTTCAGTTGAAATCCACAACCCCAGCGAAGGCAAATGGCATGCCGTCGTGGTGCAGCATCCAACCGGCCAGGCGAGCGGCTCCGTGAACGTCCAGGTCACCGCAGAGGTACGGACACATAACCCGGACCGATGCAACGCGCAGCTCTCAGCCGCCAACGGCGCAGTCATTGCATCGCTCAACCACGCCCCGCTGCTCTACGTGAACCCGGACAGCGTTCCCTCTGAAACGCAGGACGCGCTCGACACGCTCGGCGTCAGCAACATCATCTTCGTCAACATCGGCGAAGCAAGCGGTGCCGACGTCGGCGCTGACACGACCTACACGACGATGCAGGAAGTCGTGGACGCCATCAAGGGCTACAGTGCATCGGAGAACGTTATAACGGTTACGTCGACCGCGGCTAAGGAAGGATTCTTCGCCCCGTCGGCCATGATAGCCGCCTACCACGGCAGCCCGGTCTTCGACATCGGCATGGAAGCACCACAGGCGGTCAACTATCTCGAGAAGGCACGTGTGTCCACCTTCGAGATGGGCGACTACTACCACGGCAGCCTGGCAGCGGGTCATCTGCACAAGATGAGCAAGCCGTTCGACCTGGTGGAAGCGCTCAAGGGCCTGCTCCAGAACCAGGCGCTGCCGCCGATCGGCTTCGACCAGCACAAGCGCTGGTTTAACGGAGCGCAGGAGTCCATCCACGGTAACATCACCGCCGAGTACGGCCTTGACCTCGAGGGCAAGGAGGCCTATATATTCGTGGCGGACCGTGAGCAGGTCATTCGCGACCCGGTGGTCATGATTATGAGCGGCAATGAATCCTTTGCCGGCCATTTCATGCTCAGGAATGCGGCAATGGATGCAGCACAGATAAGCCGGAGTATTTTGTACCCGGCGATCATCTACGCGAACCCGGGCCGAAATGTGACGTCCTCGATATTGATGAACTTCCCTGACGGGCGAAGCTGGACGACCAACGACGGCACGTCTACTTCGGTCAGGTCCTCGCAGCGGGTGAAGCAGAGCTTCAGCTCGCACGGCCGCTTCTATGAGGGCCACTGCATCTGGGACAACATGCTCGAGCGGTACAACGAGGGTGTATCGATATCGTACTACTCCGGTCACGGCACGGGCGGCTCCGGTATATCCTTCCAGTGGAAGAACATATCCCAGCAGTTCCCCTACGTGGAGCTTCGCCATGAGGAGCTTCACGACTTCGAATGGTGGGACGGCTGGCGCGGCTACATGTACGACGACACCCGCATGAAGACGCCCCGCTGGGGTGGATTCACCTGGTACAACGCGGTTGAACCCAACCTGTACGACATCGTCCACTTCAAGTACGTTGACCAGTACTTCGAGAACCTGCACAGCGAGATAGACCTGTGGATGTCATGTACCACGGCGTCGCATCCTGGACCGAACATTTACCTGGAGCACGGCGCGGTCCTGTGCTACGGCAACGGCGGTACCGGCCTGTGTCCGCAGGCGGACCTCCTCGACGACAACATGATGGAAAGCATGATGATCGAGGGCAAGAGCATCGGTGAAGCCTTCTCCAATGAGGTCTGGCTCCACCAGCGGGACTTCACCAGCGACGATCCGACGGCGATGTACGGCAGCTCCTCGCTGACTGTAACCAACATCCAGATGATCTTCGGCGACCCGACGCTGGTGCCGTATAGCCCCGAGTGGACCGAGCCGACGCCGATTGCGCCCTAAAGACCGCAACAACCCCTTTTCCCCTTTTTCCCATTTTTTCTTTTCTTTCCGGGTGGGAGCGGAGCCTGCAATCCATACATATATAAATAAACGATTGTTAATGGTTGTGAGACTATGAATCGCAAAGCCATCTTCGTGGCCTGTGTAATCGTGGGGGTCTCCATCCTGAGCGTCTCCGGCATCGATGTTGCGTCACCTGCCGGCACCCCCCCGGGACAGACGCATGCCGTGATGGGCCCACCGGAAGCGGCAGCCGCCGACGGGGAAACCTGGTCCATAGAGATGGTTGACTCCATCGGCAAAACCGGGCAGCACACGGACATCGCCGTCGGGCCGGACGGAGCCATATACATTTCCTATCACGACTTCCTCAACGAAAACCTGCGATGCGCCATCAAAAACCTCGGTGAATGGAACGTGGACATGGTGGACGCGGATGGCGCCGTGGGCACCTATACCTCCATCGACGTAAACGGCGGCGTCACGCCGGGCATCAGCTACTACGACGAAACAAATAAGAACCTCAAGTACGCGGTGCGGGACAACGGCCAATGGACGACGGAGACCGTGGACGCCGGGGACGCCGTGGGCAGATATTCATCACTGGCCCTCGACGGACAGGGCACGCCGCACATCGTCTACTACGACGCGGCCAACGACGACCTGAAATATGCCACCCATTCCGGGGGCAGCTGGACCGTCGAGACCGTTGCATCCGACGGAGATGCGGGCAGATACGCCTCGCTGGCCCTCGACGGACAGGGCACGCCGCACTGCACCTACGGGGTTGACGAAACAACCCTGATGTATGCATATCGCACCGGCAGCGGCTGGGAGACCCGCCAGGTTGACAGCGGGGTAAAACTGTTCGAGTCAACGGCCATCACCATGGAAGATGACGTTCCCCATATCGCCTACTTTGACATCTCCAACGAGCCCAACTGGCGCCTGCGATATGCCACCCCGAGCAACGGAGAGTGGACCATCGAGGTGGTGGACCCCCACATCCACGGATTCTGGAACGAGCGCGGTCTCGCCATAGCCGTCAGAAACGACGTCGTCCACCTTGGCTATTTCCACTGGGACGACTGGGATGTCGGCTACGCCTACCGGTACGGCGATACATGGACCACCGAAATCGTGGAAAGCCAGGGAGACGTCGGCGCCTTCGCATCTCTCGCCCTGGACAGCCAGGGATATCCGCACATGAGCTACATGGACCGGAGCAACCTGGCCCTCAAACATGCGCACAAGACACAGTACGCGCCGGTGACGCCTCCCCAGCCGGACGGGCCCGGCCGCGGGAGAACCGGTACAGCATATACGTATACCACGTCAACGGCCGACCTCGACGACGACGAGATACAGTACGGCTGGGACTGGGACGGCGACCACACCGTCGATGAATGGACGTCCTTCACGTCATCTGGAGACGAGGTGGACACCGCTCATACATGGGACAGCGACGGCACATACGTGGTGCGGGTGAAAGCCCGGGACAGCACGGGCCTGGAAAGCGACTGGTCGGAGCCATTGCAGATATCTATGCCGCGTGCCCGGGCATCCCCGTCGACGGCGATATGGCAGTGGCTCACGGAGCACCTCCCGTTTCTCTCCCCGCTTTTTTCTTCGTCGCCATAAAAACGGAACGAATACTTTTTTAAAAGGAAATGCGTGCCTGCATGATGCACAGATAATAAAATTTAAATATAATCGTTCGATTGCAGACAAGTGGCAAATACCGGAGGGGCGGTTGCCACGTGATTTTACCACCTCCATCTCCCAGCCCCTCCATTTTTATCTCCGTTAGTCGAAGATATATCTCGCAACAAATTTTATGAAAGCAGCCCGCATTACCGGTCATGATAGAAAAAACCATCGGGCAGCTGCTCGACGAAGCAGCGGAAACATATCCAGAGCAGGACGCCCTCGTCTATCCCGACGGGCCCCGCTACACCTACAAAGAATTCAAGGACACCTGCGACCGCGTGGCCAAGGGCCTGCTGAAGCTGGGCATCGAACCCGGCGACCACGTGGCCATATGGGGCTACAACGTGCCCGAATGGGTCATCCTCCAGTTCGCCACCGCGAAAATCGGCGCCGTGCTGGTAACAGTCAACATATACTACAAGGCCCACGAGCTCGAATACCTGCTCAAGCAATCCGACGCAAAGGCGCTGTTCCTGGTCGACGGCTTCAAGGACGTCGACTACGTGGACACCGTCTACCGTGTGATGCCGGAGCTGCGCGACGGCGAGCAGTCGAACAAGCTCCCGTATCTCGAGCACGTGGTCTTCCTGGGCGATGAACGGCATGAAGGCATGCACACATTTCCCGACATCATGGACATGGGCGCAGAAGTGAGCGACGAAAAACTCCGGGGAGTACAGGACAGCCTCGATTGCCATGATACGATCAACATGCAGTATACCTCCGGCACGACGGGCTTCCCCAAGGGCGTGATGCTCACCCATTACAACATCGTCAACAACGCATACTGGGTGGGCAGATATCTGGGGCTCAGCAGCGACGACCGGATGTGCATCCCGGTGCCGTTTTTCCACTGCTTCGGCTGCGTGATGTCCACCCTCAACTGCGTCATCTACGGCGCTACCATGGTTCCCATCCCCATGTTCGACGCCGGGCAGGTGCTCCGGGCCGTTGACCGGGAGCGATGCACCGTCATCCAGGGCGTCCCAACCATGTTCATCCGGGAGCTCGACCACCCCGACTTCGATGACTACGACACCACGTCGCTCCGCACCGGCATCATGGCCGGCGCCACCTGCCCCATGGAGGTCATGAAACGGGTCATGGACGACATGCACGTCGAAGAGGTCACCATCTGCTACGGTCTCACCGAGGCGTCGCCGGTCATCACGCAGACCAAGCGCGACGACCCCATCGAAAAACGGGTGGAAACCGTGGGCAAAGCCCATCCGCCGGTGGACGTCATGGTCATCGACCCCGAAACCGGCGAGGAGCTGCCACCCGGCACGCCCGGTGAGCTCATCGCCCGGGGCTACAACATCATGAAAGGCTACTACAAGATGCCCGATGCCACCGAGGAAACCATCGAGGACGGCTGGCTGCACACCAAGGACCTGGCGGAGATGGACGAGGACGGCTACATAAAGATCATCGGCCGGGTCGACGACATGATCATCCGGGGCGGCGAAAACGTCTACCCCCGCGAGATAGAGGAGTTCCTGTACACCAACCCCAAGGTCAAGGACGTCGCCGTCGTCGGCGTCCCCCACAAGGAATACGGCGAAGAAGTCGCGGCGTTCATCCAGCTGCGGGAAGGCGAAACAGCGGACGAGGAGGACATCAAACAGTTCTGCCGGGACAACATCGCCCGCTACAAGATGCCCAAATACATCTTCTTCGTCGACGAGTTCCCCATGACCGCCAGCGGCAAAATCCAGAAATACAAGCTCCGGGACAGCGCCGAAGAACGCCTGCAGAGCTGACCATGCACATCGCCCATCTGTCAGACATCCACTACAGCAAAAGCTGGATGTACCTCCAGGACAGCTTCCAGAAATGCATCGAGATGGTGAACGAGGCCGCGCCAGACGTGGTCGTCATCACCGGAGACCTCACCGACTACGGACTGCAGCGCGAGTACGAAGGCGTCAAAAAACAGCTTGAGCGCATCGAGGCACCCCGGTTCATGGTGCCCGGCAACCACGACAGCCGTCACGAAGGATACAAGAAGTTTGAGGAACACTTCGGACCCCGGTTTTACGCCGCGGAGCACGACGGCTACCGCTTCATAGGCATCGACAGCAGCGAACCCGACATCGACGAGGGACACGTCGGCCGGGAGCAGCTGCGATGGCTGGGGGAACAGCTCACCGACCGCTCCATCGTCTTTCTCCACCATCACCTGGTGCCCGTCCCCCATACGGGCCGGGAGCGCAACATCCTGGTCGACGCGGGCGAGGTACTCCGGCTTCTCGATGATTGCGGCGTGCCGCTCGTGCTCAGCGGCCACAAGCACGTCCCCTGGATCTGGAACCTGAACGGCATGGTGGTCTCCACGGCGGGAACCGTCTCCTGCGAGCGCACCGGCGCATCGCAGTCCTTCGACCTCGTCGAGCTCACCGATGAAACGGTCAGCATAGAAAAAGTCGACATTGAAACCGGCGAACGTGCCTGCTCCCAGATCCCGCGGGGCTGAGGCGACAAAAAAAGAGAAGACTTTTTATAACGACGGCAAAATAAGCCGGGAGGGATGCGATGAGAGACAGCGGAAAACAGATGTTTTCGAAAAGAGACATGACGCTGGTGACCGCCGTAGCCGCCGTTATCATCGGCATCGGCGTTATCAGTGCGTTTCCCAGCGGGCTCCATCTCTCTCCATCCTACCATGTACGCTACACCGGCACCGACACCACGCTGCTGCTCGGCGACATCGGCATAGACGGGGATATCACGGGCTCCGTAGGGCTGCGGAACATCAGTTCCTGGCATATCGCTGCCGCGGGACAGGTCACCGTCGATACGACTGGCGGTACCCAGAAAACGTTTGTCGACCCTGACATCGTGGTCCGGGGCGGCGACGGCGCGGTAAACGGCACGATGCATATCCCGGCTGTGCTCACCCCTGGGGTGGTCGTGTTCAACGGCTCCCATGGCGGCGCCTGGGCGTTTGCCGCGGAATCGATACCGCTCGTTGTTTCTCCCGGTGCCATGATAACCGTGCATGATGCGGCTATCTCGGTTGACAACGGGTCGTGGACCGGCCAGGGCACCTTTTACCTGCATCTCACGGGCGACGCGAGCGCCACGGCCAGAGCCGATTACGGGGTGGTGTCCACCGGGGACATCGTTGAGCTGACGGTTGAGCCGGGCGCAGATTTCAATCGGACGCTGCTCGACATGCTGGGCGAGGAGCTGCCGCCGCTGCCCGTGTCGCTGGGCGGCGTTGTTGCCATCCTGCCGGAAAACGGTACGACGATAGCCGTGGATGGAGACCGGCAGCGATGCGACAACATGTCGCTGGGGAGGGGCACGTGGAATGCGTCGCTCGGCCGACAGGTGTCGCTCCGGGGAGACGCGAGGCTGCTGCTCCTCGACGGGTCGCTGTACAGCCCGGCGGACGCCGCGATATGGTTCATTCCCACCAGGCTGCTCGGGCTGTGGCCGCTCGCCGTCGGCGTCTGGCTGGTAACCGCCTGGCTGCAGCGACGCTACCGCCCGGGGCAGGAGGCATACGATCGGGGCTTCCACTGGCTGGCGGTCATCGTGCACGTGCTCACCATCATAGTCACGTTTTTTCTGTGGGACGCCGAGACACGGTACCTGTTTGGCACAAGCATGCTCGACGCCGCCATAACGACGCTGTCCACGGGCTCGCTGTCGCTGTCCGCCTGGGCGGTGACCCCCCTTGAGCTCGTTCCCTGGTTCATCGGGCTGGCCCTGATCGCGCTGCCCATCCGGGTTGTGTTGACCGGGGCGTTCCGGCTCACCGGGTATGACACCATTGGCGGCGGCATCGCCAAGGCGGTGGGGCTGCTGTCGCTGCTGGTCATCGGCGCCATCTACATCCCGTTTTTCCTGAATGTTACGGTGCTCGCATTGCTCCGCAGCATGCTCGGACTGTAACCTAAAACGTCATGGCCGGGAGCGACCGGACCGCAGCGGACACGCCAGGGGACATCTTATATACCGGCGGTTTTTAGAGAGACGCTACCTTCCATGAAAGCGACACCTCTCTACAACCGGCGGGCGCTGCACCTCCCCCGGGATGACGCCGCCGTCGTCGCCGACCTCCACATCGGCATCGAGTACGAGCTGTCGCTCACCGGGGCCAACATTCCCTCGCAGACCGCGATGCTGGCGTCCCGGTGCAGCGGGCTATGCAGAGACCTCGATGCCTCTTCGCTGCTCATCGCCGGCGACCTCAAACACATGATCGCCGCCTCCGGGGATTCAACGGAGCATGCCCGGATGATGCGGCAGGAGCGCTGGGACCTTCGCTCGTTTACGCAGTCGCTGTCAGAGCGAAACCTGGAGCTGGTGAAGGGCAACCACGACGGCGGACTGTATGCCTCGCCGACGCTGGCGGTATATGGCAGTGGGGGCATATGCCGTGGCGACGTGGCCATCGCGCACGGCCATGCCTGGCCCGCCGACGAGGTGATGCAGTGCGAGCTGCTGGTCATGGGGCACGTGCATCCCACGGTGCGCCTCAGAGACGAACTGGGTTTCGCTGTTTCCAAGCCCTGCTGGCTCCGCGCTCCCCTGCTGGAGGATGCGGTGCTGAAGCGGTATCCCGATGCCAACCCGGAGATGGAGGTGGTGGTCATGCCGGCGTTCAACCCGCTGTCCGGCGGGATGGCGGTCAACACCGAGGGTATCCTGGGCCCCATGCAGAACATCGTCGACGTCGACGCCGCCCGGGTGTACCTGCTGGACGGCACCCATCTGGGAAGCGTGGCGTCGCTCCGGCTGTAGGGCAGAAGCTTTTTATCCCGTCTGCGTATTTACACCCGATATCATGAAAATATTGGTGACAGACCCGGTTGCAGATGAAGCCATGGACATGCTCCGTGAAAAGCACGAGGTGGCGTTCGACAACCTGACGGGCAGCGAGCTGGCCGCCGAAATCGGCCCCTACCATGGCCTGATGGTGCGCAGCGGCACCCAGGTCACGCGCGAGGTCATAGAGGCCGCCGACAATCTCATGGTCATCGGGCGGGCGGGCATCGGCGTCGACAACATCGACCTCGAGGCCGCCAGCGAAAGAGACGTCAAGGTCGTCAACTCGCCGACCGGGGCCACGCCCTCGGTGGCCGAGCTCACCATCGCGCACATGCTGGCCCTGGCCCGCCATCTGCCCCGGGCGGACCGGACGATGAAGGCCGGCGAATGGGCGAAAAAACAGCTGAAGGGCACGGAGCTCAAGGGCAAAACGCTCGGCCTGGTGGGCTGCGGCAACATCGGCAGCCTCGTCGCGGAGTACGCGCAGGCGCTGGGCATGACCGTCGTCGGCTACGATCCCTACATCTGCGAGGAGGACCTGGCGGACGCGGGCATCGGGAAAATGGATCTCGACGGGGTGCTCGGGGAAGCCGACTATGTGTCACTTCACGTGCCCCACGTCGAGTCGACCCACCATATTATCGATGCTGCGGCGTTGCAGGCCATGAAGGACACCGCCTGCCTGGTAAACTGTGCCCGGGGCGGCGTGGTCGACGAGGACGCATTGTATGAGGCGCTGAAAAACGGCGACATCGCCGGCGCCGCATTGGACGTCTACGAAAACGAGCCGCCCGGGGAGACCAGGCTGGCGGAGCTGGACAACATGGTGATGACTCCGCATCTCGGCGCTGCAACAAGGGAAGGGCAGATACGCGCGGGGACGGTCTGCGCCGAGCAGATGCTCCTGGCGCTCGACGGCGAGACGCCCGAGTTCTGGGTCAACCGGGAAAAGTAAAAAAGAATCGCCTAAAAACCTGCTGTAGCTCGGGGGAATCTTCAGGTGGTAGGCAGAGTTTCGAGACGGTGGTTTCCCGTTGGACGGTCTTTCATTCCCCGTTTACTGGCCGGTTATGCCTCGGGAGGCGTATTGCCCCGGTGCACGCTGTGTGGGATGTTCGGATAAAACGACATGTTTTACTCGTCGTATTCGTCGCTTTCCTCCGCCTCGGGGGCCTCGCCTGTCTCGCTGATGTTTTCGACTATCTGCATCGGCTTCGGTATCATGAACTTCGGCCAGAGCGAGGTATTGGTGAAGCAGGGAAACTCGGTGACATAGTACTCGTGGTCCCGGCTGATGACGCATTGCAGCGTGAAAAATAGTTCCCGCCGCTCTTCCAGGTTGAGGTCGCCGTCGGTCACCTCGACGAAGGAACCCTCAGCGCCGATTTTGCCGGGTCCCTCCAGCATGACTTCGAGGTTGAAGATGCACTCCGCGACTTTTTCCTCGTCCTCCACGATGTCGCCCATGCCGATGTACAGGCCCGGGAACTCGGACAGCTCCTGCTCCATGGAGGTAAACACGCTGTATACATAAATATTTTCAACCGGCGCAGGCTGTACCCCATGGACGTCGTCTACTCCGTCGGCCATTCCAGTCGGAGCAGCAGCGGCTTCATATCCCTGCTGCAGCGCCACCACGTGGACCTGGTGGCCGATGTCCGCCGGTGGCCTACCTCACGCTTCGAACGTTTCAGCCGGGAAGGGATCGTCTCCCTCCTGCGCGAGCACGGCATCGGCTACGTCCATCTGGAGCCGCTGGGCGCATTCCGCCCCAGGGGCTACAGAACATGGATGCAGACCAGAGCCTGGCAGCAGGCGTACCGGCAACTCGTCGCCCTGGCCTGGCAGAGGACCACGGCGTTCATGTGCGCCGAGCGGCTGCCGCAGCGGTGCCACCGCCGATACATCGCCCAGCGGCTCACCGCGGACGGATGGCGGGTCGTCCATCTGATCGATGACAGCGCGACCCAGGCGACGCTTGAACGGTAGCGGCGAAGGCGCAACGCTTTTAAGACCTCCGGCCTTACCAGACAGGAGGGAAACCATTTTTGATATCCTCCAAGCAATCACCCCCTACATCAGCGGGCTGTACACCCTGCCCTGGATAGCCGTCGGCTTCATCGGCAACCTGCTCCTCAGCCGCCTGTTCGGCGAAACACGCGTCACGGCGGCCATGAAAAAAATCGGGCTGGTACTGCTCTTCGTGTTCATCCCCATCCTGCTGTTCAAGCTGTTTTTGAACATCGACTTCCGGGCGCAGGAGCTCGACTTCGCGCTGCTCGCCCTCGCCTTCATGGCCTTCCTGTACCTCCTGGCATACATATACGCCCGGCGGCAGGCCCCCCGGTTTACCGACAGCAGCAGCGAGCGGGTACACTTCCTCAAAACCGTTATCGTCAACCAGGGACGAAGCGCCGCCTTCTTCGGGAGCGCCATCCTGGCCATCGACGGGCTGCGCATCCCCGCCGCCATCTACATCACCCTGCTCGGCATCTACCTGTTCGCCATCGTTCCCTACCTGCTGGCGCGTCTCCACGGCCGGGAGGCCGCCGCCTGCGAGACAAAGAATCCGCTGCCCCGGTTTTTACGGGTGTTCCCCTGGTACCTGGCGGCTTTCCCCATAGCGGCGACCGTTATACATGCGCAGACCGGGGTCACCACCGCCACCTATGAATGGGGCGTGCTCCTCGATTTCGCTGCAGCGTTGACCATTCCTGCCGCATTGTACTACGTGGGCTCCGGCATCAAGCTGGCGGATGTTACCCCGGACAAGCTCAGGCAGCTGTTCTTCGGCCATACCGGAGAGCTGGCCAAGGTACGCATGCTCCTGGTGCTCACCATGGTGATAACCCCGGTCGTCGTCGCGGTGCTGTTCGGCTCGCTGTGGATGCTCGGCCTGCTGCCGGCGGCCTGGTTCGCGGTGCTGCTGCTCAACGCGGTGCTGCCCATCACCAGCACCAACATGTTCCTGGTCCCCTATGGCATCAACAGAAAGGTGACGGCGCTGTCGGTGACCTGGTCGACCCTGTTCTCGCTGCCATTGTTCGTGGTGCTCCTCTACGTGATGTCCCGGGTGTTCGGGTAGCCTATTCCTCGACGACCCGCTGGGCTTTGCCCATGCTCCGGGGAATGGTCTCCGGCTCGACAACCTCGACCGGAATGTGCAGGTTCAACACGGCGTAGATGTCCTCCTCTATCCGCTCGGCCAGGTCGTCGAGGTTGCCCTGGCGGTAGCGCTCCCGGGTGGGCTCTATCCGGATGGACAGCGTGGTCAGCCCCCGTTTTTCTTTTTTGATGAGCTGATAGTGGCCGCTGGCCCCGGGCTGCTGCATCATGACCTCCTCCAGCTGGGAGGGGAACACGATGACCCCCTTGATCTTCATCATGTCGTCGCTCCGCCCCTTTATCCGAGAGATGACGGGCAGCGTCCGCCCGCACTCGCAGGGCTCCTCCGTATACTCGGCGATGTCGCCGGTGCGGAAGCGCAGAGCGGGGAAGCCCTCCTTGGTGATGGTGGTGAACACCAGCTCGCCCTCGTTATCGGGCGGGAGCTGCTCACCTGTCTTGGGGTCGATGATCTCCGTGAGGAAATGGTCGGCGTTGACATGCATGCGCTGCTCCCGGCATTCGGTGACCACGCCGGGTCCGATGATCTCCGTGAGCCCGTAGTGCTCGTGCGCCCGGATGCCCCATTTTCCCTCGATTTTTTTGCGCATCTCGTCGCTCCACGCCTCGGCCCCGAACAGCCCGAGGCGGAGCTGGAAGTCCTCGCGGGGCTCGTAGCCCATGTCCGCGGCCACCTCGGCCATGAACAGCGAATACGAGGGGGTGCACGCGATGGCCGTGGCACCGAAATCCTTCATCAGCGTTATCTGCCGCCGGGTGTTCCCCGAGCTGGTGGGGACCACCATGGCGCCGATGCGCTGCGCGCCTTTTTCGAAGCCGTGGGCGCCGGTGAACAATCCGTAGCCGTAGGCGTTCTGCATGATGTCGCCTTTGCGGAGCCCGTTGGCCCACAGCGACCGGGCCATGACCTCGCTCCATAGATCAACGTCCGATGCGGTATACGGCCCGACGACGGGCTTACCGGTGGTGCCCGACGAGGCGTGCACCTCGACGCAGTCGTCGAGGTCGACGCAGAGCAGGCCAAACGGGTAGTAGTCGCGGAGCTCGGCCTTGGTCAGAAACGGCAGCCGGGTGAGGTCATCCAGGGTTTTGATGTCGTCCGGCGCGACGTCGGCGTTTTTGAGCTTGTCGTGGTAGTGCCCGTTGACGGTGTAGGCCCGCTGTACGGTGTCCCGCAGCCGTTTCAGCTGCAGCTTTTTTAACTCCTCCAGGGGCATGGTTTCATGCCGTTCGTCCCAGAAATCCATGAGGGTAATATGCTGCGGTTTAAAAAATCCGCCGTTACAGCCGGCGCCGCAGGTGCACCAGCCCGCCCTGCTCTTCCTCGACCTCGAAGCCAAGCCGGTCGAACAGATGCAGCATCGCCATGTTGCCGGCGGTGACCTCGGCGGTCAGCGCCGTGATGCCATGCCGTCTCGCCACGTGCGCGAGATGTTCCAGCAGCGCGGTGCCCACGCCGCGGCCCTGCCAGTCGTCTCTGACCACCACGGCCACCTCGGCCTCGTCGTCCTGCAGGGTGTACCGGCCGACGCCCAGGGGTATCTCGCCGTCGTAGTCCTCCCAGACCGCCAGCACCGCGACATCTCGCATGTAGTCGTTGTCGAGATAGGAGCGGAGCTCCCGGCGGGGCATGTAGGTCCTGGCCCGGAACCACCGCCGCTTCTTGGTCTCCGGGGAGAAGCTGTTGTACAGTTCCAGCATGAGCTCCTCGTCCTCCCGGGTGATGGGCCGGAGCAGGATGACGCTGCCGTCCTTCAGCCGGGCTATGGTGCGCAGCTCCTCGGGGTCAACCGCCCTGTTCATCGGGTGAAATACCGGCAGCTATTAAAAGATGTTTGGCTGGAGGTAACCTCGCTGTTACTGCCCGTTAACAATAGTTAATTTTAAATAATGGGATGTGTTGTTAGCATGTGATACAATGAAAAATATGCGCACACCGCTTGTTGCCGTCGGCGTAGCCATGGCCATGCTGGCCATGCTGCTCCCGCTGCAGCATGCCGCCCCGTTCTCGTCGCTGGGCGACAACACGCCCCCGAACCCGCCGGACATATCGGGGCCGAGCGAGGGCAAAATATGGGAGACATATACCTACCAGTTTACGCTCACCGACCCCGACGGCGACCGTATGGAACGCCTTGAGATCTACTTCGGCGACGACAAAGAAGAAATCCTGAACTGCGGATGCACGGAGCCCTACTGGGCCTCGGGGACCACGCTCAACGTCACCCACCGCTGGACGCAGCGCGGCGACTACACCATCGAGGCCAGGGTGCGCGACGTCCTCGGCGAATGGAGCGATTGGGGACGCCTCCAGGTATCCATGCCCAGGGCAAAGGCCCGGGAAAGCACCCTGCACACGGAGCCCCGCAGCGCTCAGAAGGCCGCGGCGTCGCTGGATGACACCACGCCGCCCACCGTGACCATCGTCAACCCCCGGGAGGGCTACCTGCACCTCGGCGGCAAGCCGGTCATGGAGCTCCCCGCGTCGATGCCCGCCATGCTCCCCGCCTCGTTTCTGTTCAACATGGGCAAGGCCCTGGTGACCGACAACGTCGACGCATCCGACGACATACAGGTAACCGTGTACCTTGACGGCGAGGCCCGGGCAACCGCTGAATGGAGCCCCTGCAGCCGCTACCACGAATGGGGCCTCCTCGGACGCGGATATGGCCCCATGACGCTTCGCGTCGAAGCCACGGACGGCAGCGGCAACGTGGGCAGCGCCGAGATGCCGGTCTGGTACCTCTGCCTCCTGCAGCAGTAGCTTTCCCCCTTTTTTCTATCTTTTCAGCGACTGCAATACCTCCAGGTGCACGTCGTGGGCCTCCCGGTCGTACAGGACAAAGCGCACCAGCTCAACCCCGTCATTGTCCTCCAGCCAGCCTATCACGGCGGGCAGCGCCACCCGGGCAGCTTTTTCCAGCGGGTAGCCGAAGGCGCCGGTGCTCAACGCCGGAAACGATATGCTGGCCAGGGCGTACTCCCGGGCGAGCTGCAGCGCGTTATGGTAGCATGCCTCCAGCAGCTCCGCGTCCCGGCGCCGTCCCGAGTAGACGGGCCCCACGGTGTGGATGACATAGCTGGCGGGCAGATGGTAGCCCCGGGTTATCTTCGCTTCGCCGGTCCGGCACCCCTGCAGCTCCTTGCATTCCTCCCAGAGCTCGGGGCCGGCCGCCCGGTGGATGGCGCCGGCTACGCCGCCGCCAGGAGCCAGCCGCTTGTTGGCCGCGTTGACCACGGCGTCGGTTTCCTGCAGCGTGATGTCGCCGACGGTGAGCTCCAGCCGGGCGTCGCCGACGGACATGTGTTCCATGGTATCGGAGCAGCATCCCGGTATAAAAAAATAGTGCAGGCAAACATATCATATATCCCCTGTGCATTACGGGGTAATGGAACGCGTGCCGGATGATAACGGGGAACACGCACGCTGCCGGCTGTGCGGCCTGGAGGGCAGGCATATATCGGCCGCGCTCGGCGTCTGCCGTTCCTGCATCCGGGAGCAGCCCGACGCATCCATCCGGCTCACCGAGACGGCGCATGCCCGCATGCGAAAAACAGACGGGCTGCCGGCGCAGCCGCCCGACGATGGCAGCGTGCACTGCACCATATGCGCCAACGGCTGCGCCATCGGCTACGGCGAGGCGGGCTACTGCGGCCTCCGGGAAAACGTGCGCGACCTGCTGATAGAGCGCCAGGGCATCGTCCGCACGCAGTACGTCTCGGCTCCGGGAGCCTGCCCCGGGGCATCGTCATGCGACGCCGAAGGATACAGCCTCAACGTCTTCGTCTACGGCTGCAGCTTCGACTGCCTGTACTGTCCCCATCCCGAGCATCGGCACCTCGACGAGGTCAAACGCCTGGGCATTCCCACCCTACAGCAGCTCGCCCGGCAGGCAGCCTGCATCCGCTTCTACGGCGGGGCGCCCGGGCCACAGCTTCCCTTCCTCCTCGAGGTCACCGAGCGCGTTCTCGAGCAGGCAACGCCGCGCATCTGCTGGGAGCTCAACGGCAGCGCCGCCCCGGACCTCACCCGCCGGGCCACACAGCACGCCGCCGCATCGGGCGGCACGGTGACCATGCAGATTATGGCCAGGGATGCAATGCTCCATCGGGCGCTGACCGGGCGGGGCAACCAGCGTACCCTCGCCTCGTTCGAGATGCTGTCCGGCGATTTCGGTGCATCGGTGCTGGCGGCGGCGACGCCGCTGGTCCCCGGCTACATCGACGCGGACGAGGTGGCGGCTATCGCCATGTTTATCGCCTCATGTAATCCCGATATATCGTATCGCCTGCTGCCCGTGGAGCCTGGGTCTGCCTCCCGTGACCTGCCGCCGACGAGCGACGAGCAGGCTGAAGCATGCCGGGCGGCAGCGGCAAAATATTTAAACCGCGTGCACATTTGCAGACCGGCATCCGCAGGGGTAAAAAACCTCCTGTAGAGGGCGGATGCGACACCCTTATCTTTATATACATGATTGTATATTTGGGTAAAAGTTTCCCCCTATCAGGTGAACAATGCCAGAAAAACATCATCCGAGACGAGGTTCACACGGCTATTCGCCCCGCAAACGCTCACGGTCTCCAGTAGCACGTATCCATTCCTGGCCCGAGGGCGGCAGCGAGCCCCGGCTGCAGGGATTCGCCGGCTACAAGGCAGGCATGACCCACGTGCTGCTCGTAGACTACCGGCCGACATCGACGACTTCCGGCCGCGAAGTCCAGGTGCCTGTCACCGTCGTCGAGGTTCCACCGCTCAAAATCGCGGCTGTCCGGCTGTACCGCGACACCCCCTACGGTCTCCAGACCGCGACGGAGCAATGGGCTGACAATCTCGACCTCAACGGAAAACTTCCCCTGCCGGACAACGGGGGCGGCAGCCTGGAATCAGACAGCATCGACGACGTCCGCGTCATCGCGCATACCATGCCCCGCAGGGTCACCGGCGTGCCCAAAAAAATACCGGAGCTCATGGAACTCCGGGTGGGCGGCGGCGACATCGAGGCGCGGGTTGAACACGCGAAAGGCCTGCTCGGCAGCGACGTCAACGTAGCCGACGTCTACGGCGAGGGCACCATGGTCGACATCGCGGCCGTCACAAAGGGAAAAGGATTCCAGGGCTCACCCAAGCGATTCGGCGTCAAGTTGCTCACTCACAAAAACCGGAAACACCGGCGGCAGGCCGGCACCCTGGGCCCCTGGCTCACCTGGGTCCGCTCCACGGTGCCGCAGGCCGGGCAGATGGGGTATCACCCGCGGGTCGAATACAACAAACGGATTCTCAAGATAGGCGAAAACGGCGACGACATCACCCCCGACGGGGGCTTCAAACACTACGGCGTCGTCCGCAACAACTACATCGTCATCCACGGGTCCATCCCGGGCCCGGCGAAGCGCCTCATCCGCATGCGGGACGCCATCCGCTACCAGAAAGGCGTAGAAGTAGAAAAACCGGAAATCACCTACATTTCCACCACGAGCAAACAGGGGATATAATGAAGGCAAAGGTATATGGACTCGACGGCACCGTCACCGACGAACGCTCGCTCCCCGCAGCATTCGAGCAGGGACATCGCCCCGACGTCATACGGAAAGCGTTCAACGTGATGCGCGCCAACGCCCGCCAGCCATACGGCGTCAACGAACGAGCCGGCAAACAGCACCCGGTCGAGCCCTGGTCGACTGGCCGGGGCGTCTCACGCGTCCCCCGCCTGACCCAGGGACGCCGCGCCGCGTTCATGCCCGGCACCGTTGGCGGCCGAACGGCGCATCCCCCCAAGCCAGAGAAAAACTGGGAGAAAAAAATCAACAAAAAAGAAAAAGCGCTCGCCCGGCGTGCGGCCCTCGCGGCCACCGCCAGCCCCGAGCTGGTGGCGAAGCGAGGCCACCGCTTTGGAGAAGACGTAACGCTGCCCCTCGTGGTCGACAACGAATTCGAGCAGCTCACCAGGACCAAGGACATGATCGCGGCGCTGCAAAAACTCGGCGTCTACGACGACGTTGAGCGTGCGCGGCGGGGCCGCCACATCCGGGCCGGCACGGGAAAACGCCGCGGCCGCAGGTACAAGACACCCAGGTCAGTGCTCATCGTGGCCGGGAGCACGGAAAACGTTAAAAAAGCCGCCGGCAATTTAATGGGAGTGGACGTGGTATCGCCACAGGAACTCAACGTACTGCATCTCGCCCCCGGAGGAGACCCGGGAAGGCTCACCATTTTCACCGTCAACGCACTGGAGCACATGGAGGACATGCAATGAACCCCTACGACATTGTCCTGCATCCCTATGTGACCGAGAAATCGATGCTCCTTATGGAGGACAACAACGCACTGCAGTTCGCGGTCAAAATGGAAGCGAACAAGAAAGAGATTAAGAGCGCCGTCGAGCAGATGTTCGATGTCGAGGTGGCGAAGGTGACCACCCGCATCGCCAAAGATGGAAAGCTGGCGGTTGTAAAGCTCACACCTGAACATGAGGCGGAAGACATCGCCATGAGAGTCGGAATATTCTAAGTGATATAATGGGAAAGCGATTGATACACCAACGGAGAGGCTCTGCGCGCTCACGCTCGCATTATCGGAGCCCGTCGTTCAAGCATAAAGGCCCGGTTGCCTATCCCTCGCTGGAGGAAACCGAGGGCATTGTCCTGGACATCATCCACAACCCGGGTACGTCGTCCCCGCTCGCCGTCGTCGAGACCGGCGATGGCGGCAGGTTCACCATGCTCGCCCCCGAGGGGATTGCATCCGGGGAAACCATCAGGTTCACCGAGAGAAGCATTCTCAAACCCGGCAACGTGCTGCCATTGTCCTCGATTCCCGAGGGCACGCCCGTCTACAACATCGAGAGCAACCCGGGCGACGGCGGCAAGTTCGCCCGCTCCGGCGGCAACCACGGCAGCATCGTGGGACACGGCAAAAACGTCATCGTCAAGCTGCCGTCCGGGGCGCAGAAAAAACTGCATCCCCGGTGCCGGGCCACCATCGGCGTGGCAGCCGGCGGCGGACGAAACGAAAAGCCGTTCATGAAGGCCGGCAAACGTCATCACGCGCTCCGCTCCCGCGGCGGCATCTACCCCCGGGTGCGCGGCGTGGCGATGAACCCCGTCGACCATCCCCATGGCGGCGGTGCCCATCAGCACGTGGGCAAGTCGTCGACCGTCAACCGGAATGCGTCCCCGGGAAGAAAGGTGGGCAGCATAGCGGCACGGAGGACCGGAAAGAAGTGATATCATGGTACGGAGAAGCAGACGAAGGAAGAAAAAGCTTGACCTGGGCGCGAAAAAAGAGTTTACCTATCGCGGCCTGACCGTCGAAGAGATGAAGGAGCTGTCGGTCGACGAGTTCCTGCAGCATCTGCCGGCGCGGAAGCGACGCAGCCTGACGCGCGGTATGACCCGGGAGCAGCACAAGCTCCTGCAGAAGGTAAAGGACGCCGACGACGGCGATATCATCCGCACGCATCTCAGGGACATGGTCGTCCTACCCCCGTTCTTCGACCACGAGATAGCGGTGTACAACGGCACCGAGTTCGTTCGCGTCAAGATCCAGCCCGAAATGATCGGGCATTACCTCGGCGAGTTCGCCAGAACGCGCAAGGAAGTGAAGCACACCGGACCGGGACTGGGAGCCACCCGCTCCTCCAAGTTCCTGCCCCTGAAGTGATACCATGAGCTATTCAGCACACAGAAACCCGGAGAAAAGCGCTCGCGCCCATGGCAGCGAGCTGCACTGCTCGCCGAAGCATTCACAGAACATCATGCGGGCCATCAAGGGCATGTCCATCGAGGAGGCAAAACAGTTCCTGGAGGACGTCATCGCCAAGAAGCGGGCGGTGCCGTTCACCACGCACAACCGCGACGTCTCCCACCGCAAGGGCATGGGACCCGGGGCATATCCCGAGAAGGCGTCGAAAAACATCCTGCGCATCCTGAAAAACGCGGAGAACAACGCCGAGTACAAGGGACTGGACACGGAAAACATGGTGATAGCGCATGCCTCCGCCTATAAGGGACAAAAGGTCGAGGGCATGATGCCCCGCGCATTCGGCAGATCGAGTCCAAAAAACAAGCAAACCACCAATGCAGAACTCATCGTAGAGGAGAAAGAATAATATGGCCATCGAGCGAAAGTTCGTCCAGGAAGGAGCGAAACGGATGCTTATCAGAGAATATCTGGAAAAAGAAACCGAGCGAGCCGGCTTCGGCGGCCTGGAGATACAGCGCACGCCGCTCGGCACCCTGCTCTCGCTGTCAACGGAGCGACCGGGCATCGTCATCGGCCGCGGCGGCAAAAACGTGAAAGCGCTCACCCAGAACCTCGAGGACCGATTCGGCCTGGAGAACCCGCAGCTCGAGGTCGAGGAGATCGGCAACCAGGCCCCGCTCAACGGGCAGATCATGGCCCAGAAGGTCGCCTCGGCGCTGGAGCGCGGCTGGCATTTCCGCCGCGTGGGCCATTCAACGGTCCGCCGTATCATGGGCTCCGGGGCGCGTGGCTGCCAGGTCATCATCTCCGGCAAGATTACCGGGTCGCGCCATCGAACCGAGAAGTTCACCAAGGGCCATGTCAAGTACTGCGGCGAGGTTGCCAGCCAGGTCATGGACGAGGGCATCGCGGTGGCCAAGAAAAAAGCCGGCGTGCTGGGCGTCAAGGTCCGCATCATGCGGCCGGATGCCAAGATGCCCGACGAAGTGGAGATCCTGCACGAGCCGGAGGAGAAACAGGGGGAGACGGAGGAGCCGGCTGCGGAGGAGACCGAGGAAAAAGCAACGGAGCCGTCTGAGAAACCGAAGGAAAAACCCGCGGCGAAAAAGCCGGCGAAGAAACAAAAGAAACAGAGGAAACAGAAGCCGGCACCTGAGGAAACGAAGGAGCCAGCACCGGAGGCATCCCCGATGGATGAGCTCAACCTGAAGGATATCACCGGTATCGGCAGCAGCATGATGAAGCGGCTGCAAAAGGCCGGTATCCAGGACGTCCGGGAGCTCTACGAGATGAGCATTGACGACCTTACAGAGGTGAAAGGCATCGGTGTCAAGAAGGCGAAACAGCTCAAGGAAGCAATTGAAACGGCGGTGAACAAGTGAAGCCATCTGACATGCGGGACATGGATAGCAGTGAACGCCAGGAGCAGCTTGCAGACTGGCGGAACGAGCTGATGGAGGAATACGGCCGGGCTGCCATGGGCGGCTCACCGCAGTCACCGGGCCGCATCCGGTGGATCCGCCGCAATATCGCTCGAATGCTGACCATCATGCGGGAGGAAGGAGAACTGAATGAGTGAGATTTGTCCTGTCTGCGGCCTGCCTGAAGAGTTATGTGTCTGCGAGAACATCGCCCGGGAGGGACAGGAGATAACGATTTACACCGAAAAACGACGCTATGGAAAGATGATGACCGTGATAGAAGGGCTCGACGACGCCGACATCGACATCGAAGGGCTGGGCAAGGAACTGAAAAAATGCTGTGCATGCGGCGGCACCGTCAAAGACCGCAAGATAGAGCTGCAGGGCAGCCATACACAGAGGGTGCGAGAACGACTGGAAGAACTCGGATTTGCCGTTGACGTGGAATGATGCACAGGAAAACATTTATGAAACATGAGTTCATAGGCCTCCCGATACGGGTCACCGACGCTGCAGACCCCACGCTGCAGAACGTTGCAGGTACCATCATCGACGAAACCAAAAACACGTTCCTCGTCCGGAACGACGGCACCAAGCGGGTGCCAAAGCACCATACCACGTTTGAGATAGACGGCACAGAAGTACGCGGCGACGACATCGCCTACCGACCTGAAGACAGAATAAGGAAGATAAAATGATTGGAGTTGACGTAAAAGAACCGGAACGCGAATGCACCGACCGCAACTGCCCGTTTCACGGCACGCTGCCCGTCCGCGGCGTCGCCCTCACCGGCACGGTGGTGTCAACGGCGATGGACAAAACCGTCGTGGTGCGCAAACAGCGGATGCACCGCGTGCCCAAATATCAGCGATACGAGAAACGATCCAGCCGATACAAGGCGCATCTGCCGGCCTGCATCGACGTGGAAAAGGGAGACCAGGTGACGATCATGGAATGCCGTCCGTTGAGCAAGACGGTGTCGTTTGTCGTGGTGGAGAAACAATGAGAGGCATTTCAGCGAAAACCACAAAGGGCGTCTGCACCGGCAGCCGCCTGGACTGCATCGATAACACCGGCGCCCGGGTCGTCGAGGTGGTGTCCGTGAAGCACATCAAGACCACGCGTCGCCAGCAGCCCTCCGCGGGCGTCGGCGACAAAATCGTGGTAACCGTCAAAAAAGGCCGGCCGGAGATGAAACGGCAGCTGTTCGAGGCCATCGTGGTCAGACAGCGCCGTCCCTACCATCGCGCTGACGGCATGAGCATCCAGTTCGAGGACAACGCCGCCGTCATCATCACCCCCGAGGGGGACATGAAGGGCTCCGCCATCAAGGGCCCCGTGGCCCGGGAGGCGGCGGAGCGATGGCCCCGTATCGCGGCAACTGCATCAATGATTGTATGATACCATGACATCGAAGCAACCACGTAAACAGCGGAAAAAATATCACAACGCCCCGATCCATAAAAAGCGGAAGCGGCTTGCCTCGCATCTGGCGGAGGACCTCATCGTCAAGTACAACAAGCGGAACATCTCCGTCGTGCGCGGCGACACCGTCAAGATCATCCGCGGCGACTTCAGGGGGCACGCGGACAAGGTACGCGACGTCTACCTGGACGACCAGACCGTCGAGGTCGAGGGAGCCGTGACCTCCAAGGTCGACGGCAGCAAAGTCCCGCAGCCCATCCACTGCTCCAACGTCATCATCACCAAGCTCAATCTCACCGACCCCTGGCGGCGACGCAAGCTCGAGCGCGGTCTCTCCGAGGAAAAGAAAAAAGAAATCGAAAGAGAGGCTGAGCAGCAGATCATCGAGCAGCAGCGCATGGAGGAGGAGGCGGCCCGCGAGGCAGAAAAACCCGAAATCATGTCTGCCCTCTTTACTCTTCGTTATCTCTTTAGCTTTTTTATTGTATTATGCTTTGCTATTGCTTATATTGGACTTGGTTGCATTCATATACGCAAACAATCTGGCCTTATATTAGTTTTAATAAATGGCACGGCTCTCGCGCTGGTGCTTGCTCTTTTTCCATGTTGTATGGCCAGTTCTTTACGCTATGTATACCCAGCACTATGCTGGGTGCATGCATCTCACCCAATTGCATGGAACATTTTAAAAAAATACTATTAACGTGTATACAATTAAAGGTGATATAATAATTCAAATTTTTAATGCCACACAAAAAAGGAACAATCATGCAGCTTAAGCGAATTTCGACATATAGTTTGCTATGCTCATTGGCTATTCTTATTGGATGTAAAGGAACTTCTCACATGGAACAACATACAACAGAATCAGGACTTCGTTATACAACACTTAAACAGGGCTCTGGGTCGCAACCGCAAAAAGGGCAAACTGTACAAGTGCACTACACTGGCTGGCTTAATGACAATGACCAACCAGGCAAAAAATTTGATAGTAGTTTAGATCGAGGCCAGCCAATCGAATTTATTCTTGGCGCAGGCCGCGTTATTCAAGGATGGGAAGAAGGTATTTCTACTATGCAGCTTGGCGAAAAAAGAAGACTATATATCCCTGCAAACTTGGCTTATGGCACGCAAGGAGCTGGCAACATTATACCACCGCATGCCGCACTGATTTTTGATGTTGAACTTGTACATATGCAATAGGAAACATATTACGCCAAGGGCCATTAAGCCCTTGGCATCTATTTACTTTTCGTTCACCGCCTGCCAACAATCTTCAAGACATGTATATTTTATTGATGCAACCATAATATTTTCTGGGTATTCACCCTGATCACCACCAGCTATATAAAAAATATTGTAATTTGGAAACTGAGTTAGCTCTTATTATTTTGGTTGCAAATCATAAGTGCAACAAGAATTAATTCGATATCCATTG
>JAWOAW010000014.1:0-18863 GCA_046498345.1 Thermoplasmatota archaeon | reverse complement strand
TGCTGGCGTTGCCCCATGGCTATACGCATTCGGTTTCACCTTATTGCTTGTCTATGTCGCATATTATGACTGGCGGGACGGCAAAGTATACACCCTGCCATTAATACCTTTATTCGTGGTCGCCTATGTGAAACAGCTCACGATTGGAGCGATGCTCCCCGCCGTGATGTCGATGCTGATACTCGGAGCAGCCTTCCTCGGTATCTTCCTCCTCGGGCAGATCGGGATGGGAGATGTCCTTCTGAATTTATGTATCGGATTGTTCTTTTCATCGTTGTATCAACTGGGATGGTATCTTGTCGCCATGGCGATGTTTGGAGCATTCTATGTCACCGCGTATTATTTCTATTACACGAAACATAAGGACTACGAGCCCAAAGGCAGGTTTGGGTTCGGCGGGTTCACGGAAGAGATACCCGTCGAAGAATTGACGACGGACATGATACTGAACGGCGGGCGATTTATCACGTTCACCACGGAGGACGACGTAGAACGCCTCCAACAGCGAGGGGGCACGGTGCGGATAGCTCACCGATGGCCTGGCGTCCCCATCATGCTCGTCTCCTTCATATTGACATTCCTCGCCTTTCATATTTAGCCGAGGATATCTTGGAGATCATCGAGTTTCTTATCGAAATCATCCAGGGCATCCGCAACCTTTTTTCCACGCCCACTCGTCAACATGAAATATTTTTTGCGTCCCTCGACAGTACTATCTATGATGCCGAGAAATTTTAGTCGCTCAAGCTGCCTGTCCACCCACGCCGACGACAAGCCAGATACCACAGCCAGCTCCTCCTTATACATCTCGCCGTTCTTCTTCAACGCCAAGATTATCTCCATCACTCCCTTCTTACGTATGAGACTATTTGCCTCATCCCTATCATCTACACCCATAGCCATATATTGGCGGGGAAATGTATAATACTTTGATATTATGACATCTGAATTATTGGAAATTGGAGGGGTTATGACATTATTTCCATTCTTATTGTTAGTTAGTTATCTGCTATATGCTCGAATAAAAATAGAATTTACGGACAGAACCCCATAGCCGGCTCTCCCCTCAAATTCGGGTGATGAACTGACCACTCCAAATGCGGGTGACAAAATGTTATAAGGAATGGTTCTATTACTATCTATGCCACCCTTGCCAAGCTATCATGTTCGACACCAAACGTGATTTTCATGGCAGGGGTGGTTTAGAATCATACAGTGACATATCATGTTCAGCATAAAATTTATATAGCTAGCCGAGTTGTATACTCGGGAATATGATACCTACATCCGAGACACGGATAATAGGCAATATAGCTACCACTAGGCATAGAATCCTAGCAGTAGTAAAAACTTTGTATTCAAAGGAACCACTTACTAGCCATAAAATATCTAAGGAAACTGGCATTAATTATAATACGATAGCTTCGACATTTACAATATTGAAGAAAATAAATATTATCAAATATGACGATGATACAGGCAAATATACTCTATCTGACATAGGCCGGTCTTTAGCCGAAAATATTATGTCTGGTGATACATGGAATTTACAGAGGCAGGGAAAATATATAATGGAACACTTCCCTGAAATAAAACATGCTGTAGACATATATAACGAGAAAAAAGATATTGGTTACAAAGAGCTGGGGAAAGAAGTTTCGTCACGGCTTGAGTTAGAATGGGATGAACGGAAAATGCATCGAAATGGGAGAGGATTATATGGTATCCTTTCGGTTTTCGGTCTAGCTGAGGGGAAGAAACGTACCGGACGAGAAAAAATACATAGGAGGGATGTTGAAAGTAAATTAGTACCAGCAATAACTATGGGGCAGATTCTAGATACTTTCAAATCAATAGATAGCAATAGATTTACAGTAAAAGACTTAGTAGATGTAACTGAGAGGCAGGAAGGTACAAATAAAACGATTATATCTCAACTCAATGATTTAGGTCTTGTAAACAAAATTAATAACCATCTTGAACTGAGTGAACATGGCATTGAATTTAAAGAAAATATTGATACTTCACAAGGAGAAGAAATCTTCGGAGATGTATTGTTATCATATTATCCTATAAGATTATTTTTACGCCAACACATAAAGGATAAATCATTTGATTCGTATAAATTGGGGAAGGAATTAACAAAGTATAATTTCGCATACGAATGGAGCGAAAAAACACAGGAGATATACGGTCAGCGATTTCTGTCTTGGTTGACATATGGCAAGTTAGTTAAACCATACAAAGACAAGTATATTTTATCGGCTAAATCTAAAATAGAACTCGGTTTGTCTGAAGAAAAAACAAAGGAACGGCAATACAAAGAAAAATTGCCTGTAATAACAGATCGCAAAGAAGACGAGGTAGTCCAAGACATTAAAGAACTCAGGAACCTGTTTACATATTTACTTGTTGAACAAGATAAAGATGAATATATAAATGATATAAAAGAAAAAGGAAATAATATAATAGAAAAGATAGACAATAATATGGTTAAACTTAACCTTGAAATGATTGTTAAAAACACCAAAAATATTCCCGTTGTAGATACAATTAAATACTTAGTACAGATTGAAAAATATATGAAAGGAAATGCCCCGGTAACTTAGACAGGATATGGTGCCGGCCTGCTAAGCCGGCTTTCCAGGGTTCAAATCCCTGCCGGGGCATCCCAAGAGAAGAGAAAAGAAAGGTTGTTGGGAATACGAAACCTACACCCTTCTCTTCTCTTGGTCTTACTGATTAATTTTGTCTTTATATTTAAAGGTATTGGAAACAAAAAATACAGAGTTTCTGTTTTTCATATATTGTATACATTTTCCTTATGGTTTAGGTTTTAACAAATATAACTCGTCAGCTACATTTCCTTGTAATTCCATGCCTTCTGTCCATCCGAGTTTCTCTATATCCTTTGGTGGTATCACAATCTGCCATTTGTATATTGGCTCGCCCTTGTATTCCCTTGCCTTTACTCTCTGTAATCGCATGGTATGTAAACAGACATCCACATATAAGTATTGTGATACCACAATTTATATATACACCTTCTCTGTTACAGTATTGGTGTCGAACATGATGGAAAAGCTAAATAAAGCCAAACTGGAACGCATCCGTAAGATGCGTGCCTTCGCTATCATAGCGAAAGGCGATGTGCCCCGAAAGAAAGAGAAGGATGTCTACCTTGTGCAGAGCCAGAGCAACCCACAGAAAACCTATACCGTGACCCATAACGGCGGTTGGGCGTGTGATTGCCCCGACCACCGTGAGACGGGACTACAGTGTAAGCATATCCAGAGCGTGCAGATGTGGGAACGGTTCGAGGAGCAGACCGAGGACGACATACTCACCTTGAAAGCCGAGATAGACCATCCACAGTGCGACGAGTGTGGTAGTTACGCTGTTGTTAAGAACGGGAAGCGTAAGACCAAGCAGGGTGTCCGTCAGCGGTATATCTGCAAGGATTGTGGACGGCGGTTTACGCCTGACCCTATCAAGCACAGGAAGGGCAACGCAAAGTTGGTAGCCCTGTGTATGGACTTGTATTTCAAGGGACTATCCTGCCGTAAAATCAGTGATACGATTGAGCAGTTCTACGACCTCGATGTCCATGAGGAGACCATTCGATTGTGGATTAACGAGTTCATGGACAAGATAAACAAGTATGTCAGGAAATACAACCCCGATTTGGGTGAGGTCTGGAACATCGACGAGCAAAAAGTCAAGTCCAACGGTGAATGGGTCTATTCGTGGAATATCCTCGACGAGAAGACACGGTTCCTTATTGCTAACACGCTGACAAAAGAACGGAGTATCCTTGAGACCCGTAAAGTGTTCAGCAAAGCCATCGGCAACGTCGAGGGCAAACCAAGGATGGCGATAACGGATGGTATGACCTCCTATCCCGCCGTTGTACGGGATATGTATCCAGAGGCGGTGCATGTGCATAATGCGGGTATCCGTGACCCTATCAACAACAACCGCCTTGAACGCTTCCACGGCACATGGAGAGAACGAGATAAGGTCATGCGGGGACTGTGCAATGATGGCTCTGCGGAACAGATGCTTGAAAACTATCGGACATTCTACAACTATATCCGTCCACATATGTCGCTTGATGACAGGACACCTGCCGAGGTCGCTGGCATAGATATAGCGGAGGGCAAAAACCGCTGGCTGACCCTCATACGGAAGGCGATGGACGAACAATAATAAAAAGGTACATCGGCTGGGGTTTTACCCCCAGCCCCAACATACAGATGGCTACATTAGTATTTTAACCAAACCAGTTAGTGCTTTCAGAAGCGATACTATCGCCCCTACTAACACTATGTATTTGGCTAGTTTTTCGGTCTTCATATAACCTCCCGAACTTTTTACAGAAGGATACATACATCAACCTGCTATTGCAGGACATACCATTTTGTAAACTGATGTTTCTTTAATATATTTCCTATCACCCGCTGGTTTGGAATGGGTTAGAAATCACCCGTAGAATTGGAAGTACCGTATCGGCGTTACCAATATTTAAATAGGGGGTCATTCTTATGCCCTCCAGAAATACAATGGATATAACGTTACATGCACTGGGCGGCTATGAAGAAGTCGGCCGGAACATGACCTGTCTGGAGATTGGCAGCGAGGCTGTCATACTGGACATGGGCATCTACATGGACCGGTACGTGCCGCTGCAGGACAAGATAGACCAGATGTCAACCAAGCGACTGATACAGGAAGACGCCATCCCCGACGACGGCCCCATCTCGAACATACGAAACAAGGTCAAAGCCATCGTGCTCAGCCACGCCCACCTCGACCACATCGGGGCCGCGAAGCGCCTTGCCTCGCAATATGACTGCCCCATCTATACCACGCCCTATGTCACCGAGATATTGCGGCAGAAGGAGGAAAACGACAACTTCAACCTCAAAAACAGGATCGTCAGCATCAGCCCCAACTCCTCCTACCGGGTGTCGGACACCCTGGAGATAGAGTTCATCCTGGCCACCCATTCCGTCATCCAGGCCTCGATGGTCAACATCATCACCCCGGCGGGCAACATTCTCTACTCCCTGGACTACAAGTTCGACAACCAGCCTACCATCGGGCAGACCACCAACAAGGAACGCCTCCGGCAGCTCGGCAAGGAAAACACCGTCGCGCTCATCGTCGACTCCACCAACGCCGAAAAAGAAAACAAGACCTACTCCGAGTCCGTCGCCCGGGAAATGCTGCGGGACGTCCTCCTCGGCATGGAAACCGAGGGACACGGCGTCATCGTCACCACGTTTTCCTCGCACACCCCACGCCTCAAAAGCATCTTCGACATGGGAAAGGCCATGGGCCGAGAGATCGTGTTCGTCGGCCGGTCGCTCTACAACTACATCAGCGCCGCCGAGCAGCTCGACTTCGTAAACTTTTCCAGCCAGGCAGAGATCATCAAGAGCGCCTACTGGGAGAAGGGCCGGCTGGCAGAGATACAGAAAAACCGCGAGGACTACATGGTGGTGGCAACGGGCAGCCAGGGCGAGCCCAACGCGACGCTGTCCCGGATGGCCAACGAGGAGGTCCCGCTCACCATCATGCCCGACGACTTCGTGGTCTTCGCCTGCGGCGTCATCCCCACGCCCACCATCCAGGGCAACCGGCAGATACTCGAGCACAAGATACACAACAAGCGCGCCCGGATGTTCAAGAATCTCCATGTGTCGGGGCATGCCTCGCGGGAGGACATCCGCGACCTGATAAAAATTGTGCAGCCCAACGCAATCGTGCCCGCCCACGGCGACATGCAGAAGCTGGCATCGGTCGCGGCGCTCGCCACCGAGATGGGGTACACGCTGGGCCGGGATGTCCACATCCTGCAGAATGGGCAGCACATCGCCCTGTAGCTACGCGGGGCGAACGGTTACCGTCGCCGACGTCATGTCATCGATATCTGCCGTGACGACGATATGCACCATGCCGCCGCCTTCCCGCTGCATGACAATGGCTCCGTTGTCCACGGTGTAGCTCCCCGGGGGAACATAAAACTGGAGATATACCTGGACTGGCATGTCGAGGTCGTTGTCCACGGTGGCCTCCACCGTCCGGGTTGACCCGTCGTTGGTGGTGTAGCTCTGGTTGAGCCGGTAGAGTGGAATAGAGAAATCCGGCTCCGCATATGTATGGCGGGCCAGCGAATCGTTTTCCATGGACACATGGCGGTATCCCCAGTAGGCGTCGCCGCTGACCCCGCTGGACACCGTGGTGGTAGTGACAAAGACTGTATCGTTTTGGACGGTCACGTCGTCGTAGTGGACGTGGCCGGCGAAGCAGGCGTCCACGCCATGCTGCTCGATGACCGAGAGCAGCTCGACGCGGCCAAGATAGCCGTTGCCCAGCAGCGAGTCATTTTCGGTCTCCCAGAGCGGATTGTGGTGCAGCAGCACCGCGCTGAAGCCGTCGGCGTGCCGCGCCAGGTCGTCCTCTATCCAGGCCAGCTGCTCCGGCTGGACGTGGCCGCCCCAGTTGAACGCCACATATGAGACGGCGTGCCGGCTCCGGCTGGGCCAGTCATACGAGTTCACGCCGACAAAATGGCGGTCGCCGTAGTCAAACGAGTAGTACAGGGGACCGAAAAAGCGCTCCCAGAACGCGAGGCCGTCCTGCCCGGTCTGGATGTAGCCGTCGTGGTTGCCGGGCACCAGGTAGGTGGGGACGTCGAACTGCTGGAGGATGTCGTAGCAGGTGCGGTATTCGAAGGTGTATTCGAAGGGATAGAGCTGCCCGAAGGTGAGGTCGCCGGTGATGACCACGAAGTCGGGGTGGAGCAGGTTGATCTCCTGGATGCTCTTTTTGGCTGCCTTCCAGCCCAGGGTCTCCCGGACGTTTTCCTTGAAGCCGCGGGGGTCGCCGATGTGGAAGTCGGTGAGATGCACGTAGGAGAGCTCCTGCCGGTATGCGTCGACGACGGAGACGGACCGGGGGGTCGACAGCTGGTAGATGTCGCCCTGGCATTCCACCTCGACGGTGAGATTGTACAGGTCGGATGGCAGCGACGGCGGCACCTGCATCTCGACGTCCCAGCATCCCGTGGTGTCGTTGAAAACGGTGTCCGTGACCATGGGCTTCTGCTCGGTTACCACGGGGTCGTAGGCCGTCGCCAGGCTGGCTTTCCAGCCCGACGGCATCCCGTCGACGCGAACGCTGGCCACGAAGGAATGTCCCTGGCGAACGATAACCGGCATCGACGACCGCGGCACCACGATGGCCGCTTCGCCGTCCGGCTGGGGGTCAGACGGAAAGCGGATGCGGACGGGCGGTGCTGCAACGGCTCTTTTGGCACTCGGAGAAACAGGGGACGACGTTTCGCTCGCCCCGTAGAGGCCGATGGCAGGCACCATCATCGAAGCGAGGAAAAGAAGAATGGCTAACACGGCCAGTTTTTTCATCGCACGTACATCGGCCGACATTTTTTAACCTTTTTCCGGCGCAACAATAAAAAACAACGGGGCGTTGCACGTCTATGAAGGTCTGCCTGGGCGGCACGTTCAGCATCATACACGCCGGCCACGAGGCACTGCTCCGCCGGGCCTGCCAAGAAGGCGACCAGGTCATGGTCGGCCTGACAAGTGACGAGATGGCCCGACGGCGGGGCAAACAGGTCCCGCCATACGAGGAGCGAAAAAAACAGCTGCAGGAATGCATACAGCAGATATGCAACACCGAAGCCGAAATCGTGCCGCTCAACGACGAATACGGGCCGGCTGCCACGGGGGCCTGCGACGGCATCGTGGTCTCACCGGAAACCGCCGGTATCGCAGAACAAATAAACGACATCCGATGCAGCCACGACATCGCACCGCTCCAGGTCATCACCGTTCCCTACGTGCTGGCCGACGACGGCATCCCTGTCAGCTCGTCGCGCATCAGCAACAAAGAAATAGACGGCGGACACCGCATCACCCCGCTCCACGTCGTCGTGGGAACATCCAGCGAAACAAAACAGGCCGCAACGGAGGCAGCATTCCAGCGGCTGCTCGGCCATCTAGACATCCAGTGCACGATGGAGCCAGTAAAAACACCGGAAAACCCTGCTGGCGAACAGGTATGGGATGGCGCCCGCCATAGAGCGGAACAGAGCATCGGCACCGCCGACTACGGCGTCGGGATAGAGGCAGGCATCGTCACACGCCAGAAGATAGCGATGCTGGAACACGTCTGCACCCTGGTTGACAGCGCCGGCTACACCACCCACGGAACCGGCCCGGCCTTTCAGATACCATCCAGCATATCAGGCATCGGCCAGGGCAACGACATCGCCGACATGAGACCCAAAGACACGGAAAGCCTGGCCGCGTATCTCTCCGGCGGCACGGTCACCCGGAAGCAGCTCGTACAGGGAGCGGTCGCCATGGCGCTGCTCCCCCGGCTGCACGGCAGGCGCAGGCACTAACTTTTTATGCCGGCGCCATATTCCAGTTTGCCCTGCTGCGGGGATGGCCCAGCCTGGTACGGCGCAGGATTGCTAATCCTGTGGGCGTAAGCCCTCGCGAGTTCGAATCTCGCTCCCCGCGTTTTTTAGCATAGAGAGGGGGGTATCACCCAAACGGGCCGTAAAAGCATTTAAAATATCCCGGTCGTTCAGGGTCCATGCAGCGAAGCCATCTGTCGAAAGGTCTGGCGTGTATGATTGTAGCGGTGCTGTTTGCCGCGCCCGCTGCCTACAACCTGGGCGTGGAGGACGGTGAAAAAAGCGTGCATTACGTGGACAGCGCTGGAACGTCACATCGGCGGCTTGGCTGTGTGTCCATCGATGCATATGATATAGAATCGGCTGACATCGGCCTCGATCTTTCCGGTCTCGGGGAGCCTCCGGCGGCGTGGGACTGGCGAGATGCAACCCTCGACGGCGCATCAGGCGACTGGATGACCGCGGCAAAGTCGCAGGGGAGCTGCGGCAGCTGCTGGGGGTTCGCGGCTATCGGTGCCCTTGAGGCAATGGTGAACATACGGGCGGGCGACCCGGGGTATGATGTCGACCTGTCCGAGCAATATCTGCTCTCCTGCCCCGGCGGCAGCGGCGGCTGCAGCGGATGGAACGCCTGGTGGGCCTACCGGTATCTCCGGGACAACGGCGGCGCCATCACCGAGGGCTGTTTCCCGTACTATGCGAACGACCGGATTCCCTGCACCGACAAATGCGACGGGTGGCGGAACACCCTGTACCCGGTCACCGGCTACGAGGGCATGACCAATCCGGCCAGGGATGAGATCAAGGCGGTGCTGGTCGAACATGGGCCCCTGGTGGCAGAGATGGCCGTGATGGAGGATTTCGGCAGCTACGACGGCGGCGTCTACGAGCATCCCGGGGAGGAATCAACGAGGGATATCAACCATCAGGTGGTCATCGTGGGCTACGATGACGCGCTGGACTGCTGGATCGTGAAGAACAGCTGGGGTGCCACCTGGGGCGAAAACGGGTACTTCCGGATAGCCTACGGGGACTGCCAGATGGAGCATTTTCTTATCTCCGTTGACACCTCCCCGGTTGTCGCCCGGGCGGGCGGACCATACTATGTCGAGGTCGACCAGCCGGTGTCCTTTGACGGCAGCGGCAGCGTGAGCTTCGGGTCTTCCATCGTCTCCTATACCTGGGATTTCGACGACGGCGGCAGCGGCACCGGCGCGACGATCTCCCATGTATATGCAGAGGAGGATGTCTACCATGTGGAGCTCACCGTCACCGATGCAGGTGGACGGCAGGCATCCTGTACAGTCCCGGTCTACGTCGACGGCAGCGCTCCCCGGGTGAACATTACCCGGCCGGAGCATCGGAGCTTTTATTTCTATGACGAGGAGAGCCGGATTCCGCTGGGGGTGGTGGTCATCGGCACGGTGACCGTTGCGGCGACGGCATCCGACGGCCTGTCGGGTCTCGACCGGCTTGAATACTATAGGGACGGCGAGCTCGTGGTCTCCACTACAGATGATTCATTCCAGCAGGAATGGACCGATGCAGGGTTCGGCCTGCATCTGCTCGAGGTGAAGGCGTATGACACCGCTGGCAACGTGGGAACGGAAAAGATGTGGGTGTTCGCCTGGATGTAGCCCCGGTCGGAGAGACGAGCTCCTGCCAGGATATAGTATATAAACAGGCGGCTATTGCAGAGATGAGACCATGAACGGCAGACAGGTCCTCCGGCTCATCCTGGGCCTGAGCATCACGGCAGTAATGATTGCTCCCTCGCTTGGCGTACATCACCTCCAGCCCCTGCAGGGAAGCCGCATGCCAGCGGATACGCCGCTGCACGACGGCTGGCTTGAGGAACGCGGCAGCGTTTCCATTCTGCATCTCAACGGCTCCTACTACGAGATGGGCTTCCAGCACGGCAGGCTGCTCGACGAGGACATCGGCGTGGCATTGCGGGCGCAGCTTGCGGCGTTCGAGGAGCATGGCTACGGCTACGACGACATACTGGCGGTATGGCAGGTCATGGAGCCCTATCTGCCTCATCGCTATGTCGAGGAGATGCAGGGCATGGCCGACGGCTCCTCGCTGTCCTTCGAGCAGGTAGCCGTTTTGAACACGATGCCGGCGCTGTTCAACCACATGATATCCTGCTGCGAGATATCGCTCTGGGGCAGCGCGACCGCGTCCGGCGACCTCTACCACGTGCGGAGCTTCGACTGGTCGCTGGAGGTCACAGACCCGGAGACGGGGCGGCGGCTGCAGGACGCCCTGGTGGTGATGGTGCGCAATCCCTCCGAGGGGCATGCGTCGATGTATCCCGAGTATGCGGGCAACATCGGCTGCTGGAGCGGGTTCAACGAACAGGGCATCGCCATCGGCGAGGACACCTGCCTGACCAATGATACCACGTTCCACGGCATCAGCGCCTTTTTCCGGATGCGGATGGTGCTCGACCGGGCGGACAGCGCCAGCGAGGCCATCGACATCATGACCTCCAATCGGACGTGCGGCTGGAACTTCGTCATCTCGGATGCCAGCCAGCCTGTGGGCTACGCGCTGGAGCAGACCGCGAACATCTCCTACGTCGGCACCTGGGACAGTGACGAGGAAGGCAAGGCGCCGTTCTGGCAGATTGAGGACATGGTCCGGCGGACGCCGATGTATGTGACACCTGAATGCGCCGCAGTGGAGCTCGACCGGGTGCGCTATGACCCGAGCGGGCCATTGAGCTTTTTCTGGGCGCTGACCGGGAAGAGCTACATGTTTATCCCCTGGACGCATTACCGGGCTCTGAGCCAGGAAGTCGAGCGGCGATATGGCACGCTTGACCTCAATGGGACGATGGACCTTTTGCGGGATGAGTATACGGGCCGGACGGACCTGGTGTTCGGCATGGCTATACGGGTCAGCGACATCTACCGGTCGTTGTTCCAGTGGGTGGCCTGTCCCTCATCGGGCGAGATGGTGGTGTCGTTCGCCGATGATGACACCCGGGCGTGTTCGATGCCGGTCCACTATTTCCGGCTCGACCGGCTGCTGTAGCCGTTATCTAGAAAAAGAGTGCGGAGCTCCTCCGGCGTGTGGACGAGATGGTCGGGCGCCGCCCGGCGAAGGCGTTGCTCGCTGTGCCAGCCCCATGTTGCCGCCACGGTAACCACGTCGGCTTGTTTTCCTTCGATGATGTCGCCGGCGGTGTCGCCGATGTAGTAGCAGGTGCCGTGATGCTGGCGCTGGAGGCGCTGGAGCTTTGCGTGTTTGCTGGGCTCCCGGTCGGAGCCGATGACGCTGGTGAAGTAGTCGATGTCTCGGGCGGCCAGGAGATGTCGTACCACCTCGGTGTCGTTGGAGGTGACCACGGCCAGGGTATGGTTTTCGGCGAGCGCGTGCACCGTCTCCCGGATGCCGGGGTAGAGCTGTATCTCCTCTCGGTTTTCCATGATGCCGTCCCGTACCGCGAGGACGACGCGGAGTATCTGGTCGCGGGAGAGGCCCTGCTGCCGCATGCTCTCGTAGAGGTTGCCGTCGAACAGGGACAGGAAGTCTTCCTCGGTGCTGATGGCCTCGACGTCCTGGTCGTGGCACGCCTCCAGGAAATAGCGTTTGAAGACGTCGTAGCTGTCGACGAGGACGCCGTCGTAGTCGAAGGCCAGCAGGCGGTCCATGCCGGATATAACGCCCGGCATATATATCTTGCCACCTGCGGAAAACAGTAACCTTTTTACCTTCCCTTTCTTATTGTGATGGATGGCTGTTGCGTCGGTTCCGGGAAAAATCATTTTGCTCGGCGAGCATGGCGTCATCTACGGGCAGCCCTGTCTTTCGACGGCCATCGACCTTCGCGTCGGCGTGGAAATGCGGCCCGGCGACGTATACGAGGTCAACGGGCGCCCCCTGGACGGCTACCGGCATACCTACATCAAGCATGCCATCGAAACATTATGGGACGGCCCGCCGCTGCAGACGACGACGTTTTCCAACATCCCCTCGGCCAGCGGGCTGGGCTCCTCGGCTGCTATCACCACGGCATCCGTCGCCTGCATTCTCAGCCTCCGCACCGATTTCTCCTCTGAGGCGGTGGCCCGCCATAGCTTCGACGTGGAATACACGGTGCAGGGCGGCGGCAGCCCCAACGACACCTCGGCGTGCACCCGCGGCGGCGCCATCCTGCTGGCCCGGGAAAAACGCGACGGCTTCCTGTGGAAGATATGCAGGGAGGACACCACCTGGTACGTCCACGAGGTCGACATTCCCGCCATGACCGACGTGCACATCGTGGTCGGCATGACAGGCATCAAGTCCAAGACGCCGCGGCAGGTCAAAAAAGTCCGGCGTTTCGTCACCCATTCCAGCTTCGGCCGGGAGCTCACCGAGCGCATCGGGGAGCTGGTCATCGAGGGTATCGACGCGCTGCAGCAGCGGGACTATGTCACGCTGGGGGAAACGATGGACGAGGCGCAGAAAAACCTGCATACCCTGGGCGCGAGCTCGGATGCCTTGGAAACGCTCATCGCCGCTGCGCGGCGGGCGGGCGCCTACGGCGCCAAGCTGACCGGGGCGGGCGGCGGCGGGAGCATCATCGCGTTGACCGACAAGCCGGAGCGGGTGGCGATCGCGATAGAGAAGGCGGGCGGACGGGCGCTGGTGACCTCGGTGTCCGGCGACGGCGTCAAGATGTGGGGATAGCGCTAGCGCAGCGAGTGGAACACGAGCCCTGTGAGCAGCTTGGGGTCAAACCAGGTTGACTTCGGCGGCATGTCTCTTTCTTTGTCGGCTACGGCTTCGAGGTCGTCGATGCTCGTGGGATGCAGATAGAATACGGCCGCGTTGTCCTTTTCGTCGACCAGCTGCTCGTAATGGCTGCGGGGGAGGTCGCCGCCTTCGAAGAAAATGTTTGGGTCGCCGCGGACGTCGGTGATATCGAGCACGGGCTCGAGGAGCTGCCGCTGCAGGATGCTGACGTCGAGCGACGCCACCATGTCGTCGGGCACGTTGCGGGGGCGCAGCTGCCACCATGCTCCCTGGTAGTACAGCTGTATCTCGTGCCTGTCCGGCTCATCCGGCTGCTCCAGCCGGGAGACTTCGAAATATTGCTTGATGTCTTCGAGGAAGCTGTCGCTGTCTATCCCGCGTATCACCCGGTTGTAGGGCAGGATGCGCGTCTCGTCGTCGCTGGCCGTGAACACCATGACATACCCTGCTTCCTCGTCGTCGTGCCGCTTGCTGTACTCGTAGGCGGCCCGGATGCGGTGGTGGCCGTCGGCGATATAGAGCGCCACGTCCCGGAAGGCATCCTGGACGGCTTCGATGGCGTTGCTGTCGGACAGCTGCCACAGCGTGTGCCGGTAGCCGTATTTGTCGAAATCGGCGACGGGCTCGCCCGTAGCCGCCTGATCCATCAACTGTTTGAGCCTGTCCTGGCTGCGGAACACCGTCCAGACCAGGCCGGTGTTGGCGGCGGTTGCCTCGATGTGGCGTACGCGGTCCTCCAGGGGCTCCTTGCGGGTTTCCTCGTGTTTTTTTATCCGTCCCTCCTCGTAGTCCTTGAGGGAGACGGCGAGGATGAACCCGCGCTGCGTGAAATCCTGGCTGCTTTCCCGGTAGAGGTAGATGGACGGCTCATCCCGGGTCATGTTCTCCTGTACCGCCTGCTGAAACGCCCGGCGGGCGTTGTCGTATACCTCGTCGCCTTTTCCCTCTGGGAGGATGACGTGGATGGCATTGTCATCCTGGCGGAGCCGCCGGAGTTCTTCATCACCGATGACGTCGTAGGGCTTGATGCAGAACGACGCCGGGTGTTTCGGCCTGATGCCGTTGAATGGTTTTACCTCGACCATGCTGTTCACCTGTGAACCCTGATGGCACAGGCGTTTAAAAATCTATGGCGGAAAGCATTAAAGCCCCATCCGGGATGATACCATGAGATGGTGCTCAGCGAGTTCGACCCCTGGAACAGCAGCCGTTGCACCTGCCCATCGAAGTACTCGTTTTGCGCCTACACGGGCTGCCCGCATGGATGCCTGTACTGCTACATCACCAGCTATATCCCCCGTCCGTTCGAGGTGCGGGCAAAGCGCGACGTGCTCCGGCGGCTGGCCCGGAAGCTGCGCAGCGTGGACATGCAGCAGCGCTATGTCAGCATGGCGAACAGCTCCGATCCCTATCCGCCGGTGGAGCGCGAGATAGAGATGACACGACGATGTCTCGAGCTGTTCCGGGAGCGAAACGTGCCGGTGCTGGTGGTCACCAAGTCGGACCTGGTGGCACGGGACGCTGGGCTGCTCGCCGACATGCAGGCGTCGGTCAGCCTCACGGTGACCACGCTTCGCCATGCGGTTGCACAGCGCATCGAACCGGGGGCTCCGTCGCCGGCGAAGCGGCTGGAGGCGCTCCGTCGCCTCGCCGATGCGGGGGTGTCGTGCTCGGTGCGGCTTGACCCGCTCATCCCGGGTCTGACCGACGGCGAGGTCGAGGATGTCGTGGCGGCCGTGGCGCTCCACTGCCGGCACGTGGTGTCATCCACGGTGAAACCCCGGAGCGACGGCCTGCAGCGATTGCGGAACGCGATGCCGGACGTGATGGAACGGCTGCGGTTCAGCCGACAGGGGAACACCTACCTGCTGCCGGGGGAGCAGCGACGAGGGCTCATGCGCCGCGTCGGGAGGGCGTGCAGAGCGCATGGGCTGACGTTTGCATTCTGCCGGGAGGGCGTGGCCATGGATGCGCCATCCTGCGACGGCAGCCATCTGATTCCTTCGAGGCAATGAGGCTGCAAGCAGTGTGCCAGCATATGCCGGAAAAAATCGATACTTTAATAAGGCACCTGCCAGATGTATCTGTGAGGGGATGGGAAGACCGGATAGAATTATGCCTCCACCACCCATATTCTCTTTTTTTGGTCTTCCCCCCTTCTTCTGGCGAGATGCATCGCTCGCTCCTCCGGCATCGACGCGGCACCGGGCATGGATGCTCGAAAAACACTTAAGCACCTGAGGCATGCAACCGTATGAAATTGGTTATCGTTGGCTGCGGCGCCGCCGGGGCAACGGCAGCCCAGTTCGCCAGGAAGCAGGACCGCAAAGCGGACATCGTGGTACTGGAAAAGGGGTCGTACCCGCAGTATTCCAAGTGCGCGCTCCCCTGGGTGGTATCAGGCGAGCTGGCGCCCGAGGACACCATCGAGTTCAGCCGGGAATGGTTCGACAGGGCAGACATCGACCTCCGCCTTGACACCGAGGTGACGGACGTTGACTTCGAGAGCAAAGCCATGCACACCGCAGATGGCAAGGAGGCATACGACGTGCTCATCCTGGCCACTGGCGCCCAACCGTTTTCCCCCGTCGAGATGGCGGGCAACACATTTTTCCTCCGCACGCTCGACGATGCGGTAGCGGTCAAAAAACAGGCCATCCCGGGGTCGTCGGCCGTCGTGATCGGCGCCGGACTCATCGGACTCGAAGCGGCGGAGGCCCTCCGTGAGCAAGATGTCGAGGTCACCATCGTCGAATTTCTGCCCAACCTGCTCCTCAACATGCTGGACGACGACATGGCTGCAGGGGTACGGCAGGGCGTGCCGGACGACATCGTCTTCCGTTTTGACACCAGGGTGACCTCGCTCACCGCCGGCGATCCCATGCAGGTCACCGTTGAACGCGACGGCGACGAGGACACCATAAAGGCAGACTTCGTGCTGGTCGCCACAGGCAACCGGCCGAACGTGGGGCTGGCCGAGCAGCTCGCCGACGACAGGGCCATCCAGGTGGACGAACGCTGCCGAACGAACATCCCCGATGTCTACGCGGTCGGGGACTGCACCCGGTACCAGGATGTCATGGGCAGCGACGTCGTCGTCGGGCTGGGCAGCACCGCCGTCCGGCAGGCTGTGGTAGCCGGCCGGAACGCCGTCGGCGGCGATGCGACGATGCCACCCCTGCTCAACGCCCGCACCACCCGGCTGTTCGACATGGAAATCGCCGCCGTGGGGCCGACCAGCGAAGGCATGCCGTTTTCCCCGCTCACCGGGAAATTCCCGGGCAGCACCCTTCCCGACTACATGGATGGCGACCGGCTGCTGGTCAAGGTGCTGGCCGACAGCCACGGCCGTCTCGTGGGCGCGCAGGCCATCGGACCGGGGGCAACGCAGCATGTCAACCGCTTCGCAGTGGCCATCCAGCACGGGCTGACGCTGGAGCAGTTCGCAGACGTGGAGACCGCCTACGCCCCCCTGGTGGCCCCGGTGTTTGACGCCTCGACGGTGGCGTGCAACATCGCCCGGCGGCGGATACGGTAACCATGGAGCAGCTTTTTCCCGGCGTGTTCCGGCATCACGGCCGGCTGTACACCCGAAACCTGGTTCCCGGCGTGGCGGTGTACGGTGAGCCATGCTGCTCCGTCGACGGCGTGGAATACCGCTCGTGGAACCCCTACAAGAGCAAGCTGGCGGCCGCCGTCAGCAACGGGCTCAAAAAGGTGCCGCTCAACGAGGGCAGCAGAGTGCTGTATCTCGGGGCGGCCACCGGCACCACCGTGTCCCATGTATCCGACATCGTCATCTCCGGCGCTGTATACGCGGTCGAAAAATCCGAGCGGGCGATGCGAAAGCTGGTCGCCCTCTGCCGGCAGCGGGACAACGTGGTCCCCGTCCTGGCCGACGCCCGCCAGCCACGTGGCTACGAGCATTACCTGGCCGGCACGCCCGACCTGCTCTACCAGGATATATCCCAGCAGGATCAGGTGGACATCTTTCTGAAAAACATGGCCTTTTTTTCGCCGGCATGGGGCCTGCTCATGGTCAAGGCCAGGAGCATCGACGTGGCCGCCCGGCCGGGCGACGTGTTCAGGGCGGTGGCACGGAGCGTCGGCGAGTGCCATCGCATCAGGCAGCAGGTCATCCTGTCGCCGTTTTCGAAAGACCACGTAGCGCTGCTCGTCAACGGCGGTTAGCTACGCCAGCGGCAGGTGATGCAGCAGCCGCATGAGCCATACGTGGACCTGTTCGAGCAGGGCCATGCCCGGGCGCTGCCTGGGCATGCTGACCGGCAGGGATTTCGACCAGTTGCCGTCCAGGCCGTGCTCGTCTTCGGCTCTGACCCGGACGTTGTAGGTGCCCTTTTCCGCCCAGCTGTAGTTGACCGAGACCGGTGTGCCCGAGGCAACGTAGCCCGTCCGGGTGGTGTTGCCGTCGCCCCAGTCAAAGGTGTACCGGATGTCGTCATCCTCTGCGTCGCTGGCGGTCGCCGTATAGGTGTAGGTCTCCCCGGGTTTTCCCCGGGTGGAGCCCTCCGGCTGACCGGGCTGCTCGGGGGGATAGTTGGGCCCCTCGTAGTAGTACACGCTCTGCTGGATGTTGCATTCCCCGTAGGCGATGCGGAACCAGCCGTCCTCGCCCCAGCCGGTGCCCCAGCTGTTCTTCACGATCCAGTAGCCCTCGTCCTCGTCGCCCCACGTGGTGTCGTAGCCGACGATGGTCACACAGTGCCCAAAAACGTACTCGTCGGACTCCTGCACGTAGACGCCGCCGTCAAAGTCTGGGTAGAAGTCCGCGTAGACGTCCATGCTGGCGGGCAGCGGCCCGTATTCGACGAGCGCATTCTGTATCGACGCTGGATCCGATGCAACGCGGTGATAGCTGTCGATGCCGACCAATTGCTCACGCCAGCCCTCGCATTTTGCGTCACAGGGAATCGTGTCGTCCGCCTCATAGGGCAGGCATGCCTCGGGGATGGCGCCGTTGTACTGCACCCAGTTGAGCGTGCTGAACCAGTACCAGCCGCCGCAGTCACCGGGCGAACAGGACAGCATATACTGCTCCGACAGATCGACCTCCATACCGGGGTCGTCGTTCCATATCTTGACCATGGCCTCCAGGCCGCCGAGCGCCCCGAACGCCCAGCAGGAGCCACAGGCATCCTGCACCTGGTCCCTGATAGGCGTGGTCCAGTCGTCTCCATCCACGCTCCGCCAATCCCATGCCTCCGGCGTAGCACCGGGCATGATGACAGCATCATCTCCTTCCTCATGCCAGACAATCGACGGTTCGCTCCCACCGCCACGTGCTCCCTGCAGGGGAACAAAAAGCGCTGCCACCGCCAGACACATTACGAGTTTCCAGATGCCTCCTTTCATGGTGCCTCCGCATGCACATATCTGGCGGAGCTATTTGAAATTACTGGTGCCTGGCCGTATCGGCCCGCGGCAGCCGCAGGACGACGACGGTGCCGGTGGGCTGGTTGTCCTCGATGTCGACGGAGCCGCCGTATCGCTGCATGGTTTTTTTGACGATGTACAATCCCAGCCCGGAGCCGCCGGTGCTGCCATGGCTGAACCGTTCCTCGAACACCCGCTGCTTTATCTCGTCGGGGATGCCGCTGCCCTCGTCGGCGACCCGTATCTCGCAGGTGTCGCCGTCGGTCGA
>JAWOAW010000008.1:0-12304 GCA_046498345.1 Thermoplasmatota archaeon | reverse complement strand
GGGGATAAAGTCGGTGGCCTGTCCCTCGATGCCCTCAAAAACGTGGGAAAAGAGACCGAAGTCTTTTTCTACCTTGTCGATCATTACAATACCGCCCAAGGGGAAGGTTTTGTTATTGTTCATACAAAGATATGGGCTCGCCCGCCCATATCTCTTTCCCCTTGAGCACTACTCAACTGGCGAAGTCAAGTATAAAGTCATCCCGTTTGAGCAAGTGAAGGCTATATTGGAATTATCAAAAAAATAATCAATCTGAAATTACTTCCATATCCTTCCTTCAAACCTGCGGAGAACGAGAATACTCTACGTAAAAAATATTTCACTCCAACAAAAAATGAGAAAATATTTGGATGATATAAAGTGCCAACCTATCTATTACTCTTTTTTTCTTCTTCAAACTAACAGATGTGCGTTTTGCTTTTTGGTTTTGTCCGCCAAATCCACAAATCGTGTTACTTGTTATCAATACGTTTTAAACATATATCGAGGATATATTTTTGCTTTATTTAGTATTGATAACCCCTAGACCACTAGCCCGTGGCGCCGCTACGAGATGTATCCGGGGGTGTTCTTTTAAACTTTCGTGTACCCTGCATAGTTGTGCCTGGCAGAGGGGTGGAATGCCGGGCGCGAGTGACCGGCGCAGGCATAGCGGGCATAGTTTAAAAACAGGCGTCCGATACAGATGGTGGTATCATGAAAAAAACGCAGGTGCTGGTCGTTGCTATGGGGGTATTGTTTGTTTTTTCTGCCGTGTCGTCGAGCGGATTTGTGACATCCATGGAGCAGCCGGGCCCGGGTGGGCCTGCAGGGCCGTCGCTGGTGCGGGTCGACGCCGTCCTGATGGATGCACCGGTGCTGGACGGGCTCGAAGCCGTGGGTGGCTCTGCCACGTGGGTGGACCTGCTTGTGCCGCGGGAGCGCCGCGCCGTGGTGCTGGAAAATGTGCCCGGGGCATCCGTCATGATGGAGGATGTGGCATCGCATGACCGTATGGTGGCCCGGGACTATCACAGCCTGGCGGATATGGAGCAGGTGCTGCAGGATATCGCCGACAGGTATCCGGATATCACGCGTCTGTACAGCATCGGGACCAGCTACGAGGACCGGGCGATATGGTGCCTTGAGATCTCCGACAATCCCGGGGTGGACGAAGGTGAGCCGGGCGTGTTTTTCATGGGGCTGCATCATGCCCGCGAGTGGCCGTCCCTTGAGATATGTCTCCATCTGGCGGAGACGCTGACCGGCTCCTATCTCGTTAACGCCTCTATCGGCGACCTTGTCGACAGCCGGCGGATATGGCTGGTGCCCTGCGTCAACCCCGACGGCTATTTTTATTCCCATGACCAGGGAAACGACTGGCGGAAAAACCGGCATTATTTTCCGGAGAGCGACACCTACGGCGTCGACCTCAACCGGAACTATGCCGGCTCGTGCAACGGCGACGCCGAGGGCATGTGGGGCTCGCTCGGCGAAGCGTCGCTGACACATTACCCCTCGTATAGCACCTACTGCGGCCCCGGGCCGTTTTCCGAGCTGGAGACCCGGGCCGCCCGGAGCGTGTTCCTCGAAAACAATATTTCGGCTGCCATCTCGTGGCACACCTACGGCGAGCTCGTCCTGTGGCCGTGGGGCTACTCGGGCGACGTGCAGGCCCCAGACAGCCGATATCTCGCCCGGGTCGGCGAGGACATGGCCGCCCGGATGGCCTCGCAGGATGGCTCCGGGACCTATACGCCGACGCAGGCCGCCGGCCTGTATCCCACCGCGGGCGACACCGTCGACTGGGCCTACGGCGCCGCGCACTACCTCCGGGGCACCACCACGTTTCCCTACACCATCGAGGCCTGCCAGTCGTTCCATCCGCCGGCGTCCGTGCTCGACCAGGTCGTCGCGGAAAACCTCCAGGGCGCGATGCTCCTGCTGCAGGAGGTTGGGAACATCAGCCGGATGACGCCGCGGGTGCTGCCGCCGGATATCGCCGGGATGTCCACGGACCCCGACGGCACCTATACGGTGTCCTGGGAGGAGCGAAACCCGGCCGCTGATGCATCTCGGTTTCAGCTCGACGAGCTCACCGGGCTGTCGTACGACATCGACCACGCCGAGGGCGACAATGATGCATGGCATCTCGACGGGTTTGCACCGACCGCGGCGTTGCATCACTCCGGGGAGCAATGCTATGGTCCCCGCAACGAGAACAGCGACGTGTCCGTCATGACCACCACCATGCCGATACCGGTCGTCGAGGGGCAGCAGCTGTCGTTCTGGTGCTCCTATGACATCGAGGAGAACTGGGACTACGCCTTCGTGGAGGTCAGCCCGGACGGACGAGGCTACGACGTCATCGACGCGTTTACCGGCAGCTCGGACGGATGGCAAATCCGGGAATACAGCCTGAGCGATTACGTCGGCCAGTCCGTCTATCTCCGCTTCCGGTATACCACCGACGGGCGCACCCTGGGCGACGGGTTCTACGTGGACGACATATCACCCATCGCGACCTATACAGCGGTCACCACCCTGGCGGACGACGTCACCGGCAGCCATTACGACATCACCGGGCAGCCGGAGGGCGTCTACCATTACCGGGTCCGGGGTTTCAACGACGCATACGGCTGGGGCGACTTCAGCATCCTTGAACGGATGCAGGTATCGGAAACCAACAACACGCCCCCCGAGGCTCCATCCATCGAGGGTCCGCGGCGAGGGAAAACCGGCGAAGCATACACCTACACCTTCCAGGCGGCGGACGCGGAGGGCGACGACCTCTTCTATCTCGTCGACTGGGGCGACGGCAGCGACAGCGGCTGGCAGGGCCCCTCCGACAGCGGCGAAACCATAACGCTGTCCCATACCTGGAGCCAGGAGGGCTCGTTTGCCATAAAAGCCAAAGCGAAGGATGCCAGCGGCGTTCAGAGCACCTGGGAGTCCCTGCAGATAAGCATGCCCCTGGAGCATCAGACGCTGATGGAAAAAATCATCACCTGGCTGGTTACGATGCTGCACTCGTTCGCCCCGTGACCAGGCCCCGCCGCCCTCCGTGACACGTATCCTGCAGGAGGCGGGCGGCTAAAAGAGCTTCCATATGGTGACGGTGTCCCAGTCGTGGTGGCCGGCAGCATCGGTGGCAACCGCCGTGACCACGTGTTTGCCCCAGGCAGCCTGGCTCCACGTCCAGCGGTAGGGGGCTTCGTCGTCGGTGAACTGTTTGACATCGTCCACGTAAAACGCGACCTGTTCAACCGGATGCGCGCTGGCCGCGACGTGCCCGACCTCGACGGTGACCGGTCCCCCGGCAACCAGATGGTTTATCGCCCAGATTTTGTGGTCGAACAGGAGGAAGGAGCCGTTCTGCGGGCGGGTGATCTCTATGTTGAGCGGCGCGCCGCCCATATCGTATAGCTCCGATATCTCCCCCGGGGAAAGCGAGCGATTGTATATGCGGACGTCGTCGACGTATCCCCGGTAGTGCAAAAACTGGGGGCTTTTCACGTCGTTGGTCTTGCCGTAGCCGATGGTAAGCTGGTCCTGCACCGGGATGTCATCGAGGAAGAGGACATCGTCCGGCTCGCCGAAGTTGTAGTAGCGGTTGACGAGCTCGGCTCCGTTGAGATACCCGGTGTTGCCGTCGGGGCCCACGGTAACGGCGAAATGGTACCATTCATCTTCGTCCACGTGAAACCCGGTATCGTAGCACAGCACCGGGATCTGTTTTCCGATGACCCAGGTGACATACAGCCGGCGGATAACCGGATACTTGTGCCCCAGCTCGATGATGAACATGTTGTCCGGCTCGCCGCCGTCGTCTATCCCCAGGTGGAACAGGGGCTCGATCTCCTGCCGGTCGAGCAGATACGAGTAGTTAAACCAGAACGCGATGGTGCCCTGCCCGAGAGACCCGATGGCGTCGACGACCGCCGGCGGAAAACCGACGTAGTCGTCCTCGCCGTCGAACCAGAGGCATCCGTCGACGGGGCCGTCCGCCCGGCTGGCGCCATATATGGTGCCGTTCAGCCCGCCGGCGACATCGACGGCCACGCCGCCAGATGGGTCATCGAACGGCCAGTGAGCGACCAGCCCGCTCCCGCCAGCCGTCGGGATGGCAGCCGATGCCGGGCTCTGGCCGACGCTGACGGAGACCGAGAGCGCGGGAGCGATGACGGCGGCAACCAGCATGCAGATGAGCGCCGCCGAAGATATCCGTGTCATGGTATATCAACGCAGGAAAAAGAGCGCAGCACATATAAACATGTCGAAGGTCGTTAGGCATCGGTATCCTCCGGCGGGAGATCGTCATCCGGCATGCCGACGCAGGTGTACAGCCACCGAAAAAACCGCAACAGTTATAAATCAATGGGATGCGGCCCCTCCCCTCGCTTATATATCTCCAGCCAGATAGCAACATGAGAAGCACGCCCGGGTGTCAATAAAGCGCCCTAAAACGGGCACACGCGGGCACACATACTCCAGAAGGAGGGTCTTTTTTCCTCCGCCCTCCTTCTCCCCTCCCCTTTTCCAAAGACCCATTGCTACACGAGCGCGAACCCGGTGAACATGGCCAGGGCCAGCTGCAGCGCTATGACCAGGAAAAACAGGAAGACGGCCTGCTTGCCGATGGTGCGCATCGCCACCTCGAGGTCGTCGAAAAAGCCCTCGCCGATGACGTCGATGGTCACCGGCCGCCTGCCATAGCAGACCTCCGGGTCAGCGGAGACACGCATGTCGCATCCCTCCAGGAAATCGAAGACGGCGGACACGTCGCTGGGATGGGCGCCCGCCGGCTGGTATTCGAGTGCAGGCGGCATCCCTGTCTTGGCGTGGTCGTCCGTGGACACCACGACGGGATGGATATCGCGCTCCCGGAAAAATGCCTCGATGTCATGGCGGAACGACAGGTCGATGTTGTTGGCGTCGACCATGAACAGGCCGTAGCGGTCGCCGTCGTAGTCGAGCATGAGCAGTGCAAGGTAGCCGCAGATGTTCTGCGAGGAGACCTCTTTTTTCCGGAACGCATAGGCGAGCGAGGCGGGCTCTGTTTCCATTTCAGCCGCCCGGCGGATGAGCGTTTTGATTTCCTCCACCTGGGACGACGTGACATCATATTCCTTCCGGTAGGCGTTGTGGGCGTCGGCGACCAGGATTTCACCCAGGCCATCGGCATACTCCTGGACCTCCGGCGGCAAATCATCGATGGTCTCCCTGCCGCTGACCACCAGCAGCCGGAAGGCGTCAAAGGGAAACGCGGTGACCGTGAACCCGTCGCCCTCGACGCAGAACGGCCGACGGGGCTGCAGGGTCATGTCGTCGCAGGAGACATGCTCCACCACCTTTTCGACGTCCGCGGCGCTGACCACGTTGCGGTCGTGGGTGCTCGCCGAATGAAGATACATGGTGCCGGGCTGCTCGAGCACCCGGTGGACGAGCCGGGCGCCCCCCACGTTGCGGAGCGGCCCGGGATGAAACGCGTTCGCTATCAGCCGGACGTCGCCGATGGAGAGACAGCGAACCCATCCCTGCATCGCGGTGGCCACCTCTCCGAGCCGGGCCTCAAAATACGCCGGGTTGCCCGTCAGCCAGAAGAGCAGAAACGCCCGGAAAAACGTTTTGATGTTGAACCCCCGCTCGGTGTCAAGAAACCGGAGATACCCGTAGCCGGCGACAACGCCAACCGTGGCAATGAACACGTACCCGGCGGTCAGGCCGTGCACCTCGAAATGCGCCGGCAGGTCATAGTAGAGGTCGAAATAAAAGTAGCTGAACGGGTAGAGCAGCAGCACCATGCTCAGGCTGAGCAGGCACACGCTGAGCTCCTCCGCCTCAGACGAAAAATAGAGGATGATGGTCAAAAACGAGGAGACCACCGCCGGGGTCAGCGATATCAGATAGGGAAACCCGAGATGGTACACGATGAGGTCGAAGGCCTCGATGAAGATGAGTAAAAGCAGCGCCAGGAAAAACACCCGCCGCCCGTTGAACGCCAGGTTGATGGGGCGGCCCACCACCAGGATGAGCCCGATGAGCAGCAATCCGAGGAAAAAATACCGCTGCGCGAAAAACGCCCGGGCGATCCCGTACTGCAGCGAGGCAATGGCAATGGTGATAACCCCCAGCGTCACCGATATCCGCTTTTTCGGGATGGTGAATATCTTCGAATAGAAGCGCTCAAAGGCCGTCTTGTCCATCAATGTCACAGACGTAACCAGTCACGCTTTTTAAATCTTAAAGCGGTGGGGACGGCAAAAACGTTAAGTAATTTTTTCCGGTTGTAGCGCCATCTGAACGGCGGGACGGCGTCACCATGGAAACAGGAGAGGACGTTATTCTGGCTCTGGACGAGGGAACCTCGAGCGCCAAAGCCTTCGTGTTCGATGACATGGGCGAGATACTCGGCGAGGGACGCCGCCCACTCCGCCAGCGGTATCCCCGGCCCGGCTGGGTGGAACACGACCCGGACGAGATATGGACGGCCATGCAGCATGCGATACGGGAGGCGCTGCAGTCGGCCGATGTGACCGCCGGCGAGCTCGCCGCCGTGGGTGTCACCAACCAGCGGGAGACCGTGATGCTGTGGAACCGGGCGGATGGCAGGCCGCTGGCCAATGCCATCGTCTGGCAGGACCGGCGCACCGCCCCCGCCGTCGAGGAGCTGGACGACATGCAGCGGGACATGGTACACGGGAAAACCGGGCTGATTCCGGATGCCTATTTTTCTGCGTCCAAGCTGGGATGGCTGCTCGACAGCCTGCCCGACGGACGGCGGAACGCCCGGGACGGCGAGATAGCCTGCGGCACCGTGGACAGCTGGCTCATCTGGCAGCTCACCGGCGGCGAGGTGCACGCCACGGACTGCAGCAATGCATCCCGGACCATGCTGTACGACATCCACCGCCAGGCGTGGGATGACGAGCTGCTGGAGCTGTTCGACCTGCCGGGGGAGATGCTGCCAGCCGTACATGACTCCAGCCACCGGTACGGCCACGCCCTTCTCGACGGATGCCAGATACCCATCACCGGCTGCGCGGGAGACCAGCAGGCGGCGCTCTTCGGGCAGCGGTGCACCACGCCGGGGATGGTGAAGAACACCTATGGGACGGGCAACTTCATCCTGATGTGTATGGACGGCTGTCATACGTCCAGCCGGCTGCTGACCACGGTTGCCTGGCGCCTGGACGGCCGGGTCACCTATGCCCTGGAGGGCAGCATGTTCGCCACGGGCGCCGGCGTCCAGTGGCTGCAGCAGCTTGGACTGCTGGACACCGTTGACGACGTGGAGGCACTGGCCGCCTCGGTCGATGACACCGGCGGCGTGTACCTCGTCCCGGCCTTCGTGGGCCTGGGGGCACCCTACTGGGATGCCACGGCGCGGGGCACCCTGACGGGATTGTCCGGCGGCGTTGACCGGGCGGTGCTGGCCCGAGCAGCGCTGGAGGCAATCGCCTACCTGTCGGAGGACGTCGTCGGGGCTATGGAAGCCGAGACCGGCGACGCCGTCCGGGAGATGCGGGTGGACGGCGGCGGCAGCCGGAACAATCTGCTGATGCAGTTCCAGGCGGACATATCGCGGCATGCGGTGCTCCGTCCCCGGGTTATGGAGACCACGGCGCTCGGCGTCGCCATGTTCGCCGGGCTGCAGGCAGACGTCTGGGAGTCGCAGCGTGAGCTCGACGGGCTGTGGCAGGAGGCCGCCCGCTACCAGCCGCAGATGAGCGAGGAGACGCGCGACGTCCGCTACCATGGATGGAAACAGGCCGTGGAACGGGCGCGGGGATGGACGACCGACCTGCAGCCGGCGGGAGATGCCGATGGCTGAAACCCGCGTGGTGGTCGTCGGCGCCGGCATCGTCGGCGGCTGCATCGCCCGGGAGCTGTCCCGCTACCAGCTGGACGTCCACCTCGTGGAAAAAGAACACGATGTAGGCTGGGGGGCCACCAAGGCCAACACCGGCATCATCCATCCCGGCCACGAGGAAGACCCCGCGCGGCATCCATTGCGGGCCCGGCTCTGCCTCGCCGGCAACAAGCGCTGGCGCCAGCTGGCCCGGGAGCTCGACGTTCCCGCCCGGTGGCCCGGCGAGCTCATGGCCGCCGTGCAGGAGAACCAGCGGGATCAGCTGGAACGGTACCGGCGGCTAGGCGAGCGCAACCAGGTTGACGGCCTCCGCGTCGTGGAGGGCAGCGAGCTACGCGAGATGGAGCCGCTGCTGCACGACGACGTCACGGCGGCGCTCTGGGCGCCCAGCGCCGGCATGGTGGCGCCCTGGGAGGCCGTGCTCGGGGTGGTGGAAAACGCGCATGCCAACGGTGTGCACGTGCATCTTGGATGCGAGGTGGTCGACGTTGACATCGACGGTAACGCGGTCGCCGGCGTGGTTACCACCAGGGGAAGGATTGACGCAGACGTGGTCGTCAACGCCGCCGGGCTGCATGCTGGACGTGTCGCGGCTCTGGCCGGTGTCTCCGACGTGCATGTCACGCCCCGGCGGGGCGAATATCTCTTGTTCGACGAAGACGTCGACGTGAAACCGGAGCATATCGTGCATCCCGTTCCAGGCGAGAAGAGCAAGGGCGTCTACGCGGTGACCACCGTGGAGGGAAACCTGATGCTGGGTCCCACGGCCGAGGATTTGCCTAGCCGCGAGGTCGACATCCGGGCGACCACCCGGGAGGGCCTGGAATATATATGGGACCATGCCGCCGGCCTGCTCAAAAAGATGCCGTCGCGGCGGGCCGTGGTGAAAACCTTCGCCGGCCTCCGCCCCGAGCCACCCGGCGGGCGATACATCATAGGTGCCTGCAACGAGCCGTGGGGGTTCGTCAACGCGGCCGGCGTCCGGTCCCCGGGGCTGACGGCGGCGCCGGCCATCGCCGAAGAAATAGCAGGGCTGCTACCGGAACAGCTGGACGTCGAACTGCAGGAAAAACCAGCCTGGCAACCCCGCCGGGCGGGCATCACCCGCCTGGCCGCGGCGCCCCGCCGGCGGCAGCGGCAGCTCATAGCACGGCAGCCGGCCTACGGCCACGTGGTCTGCCGCTGCAAAGAGGTCACCGAAGCAGAAATCCTGGAGGCAATCCGGCGCATCCGGCACCTGGGAGGCCGGGTGTCGCTCGACGGCGTCAAATTCCGCACCCTGGCCATGTTCGGGTTCTGCCAGGGCTCGTTCTGCCGGGTCCAGGTCGCCCGCCTCATCGCCCGTGAGCTCCAGGTGCCGCTCTGGCAGGTATGGCAGCGTGACAACGCCACATACGCGGTCGGCGACGTCAAAATCCTGCAGGAGGAAGACATATGAGCGACGGGGCATACGACCTCGCGGTCATCGGGGGCGGAGCGGCGGGGCTGGCCGGAGCCGCCGCAGCAGCAGAGGAATACAGGCTGGACGTCCTGGTCATCGAGGCGGGAGCCCGGCTGGGCGGCATCCCGCTGCAGTGCATCCATCCCGGCTTCGGTCTTTCATATTTCAACGAGGACCTGACCGGCCCCGAGTTCGCCGAGCGACTGGCCGCCCGGGTGCACAGGCGGGACATCGACATCCTGACGGATGCCCACGTCACCTCCCTCGAGCTCCTGCCCGACAAACGAAAAAAAATCGTGGTGACAACCCGGGACGGCATCCGGGAGATAGCAGCAGCATGTATCCTCTACACCGCCGGAGCCCGGGAGCGACACCGCCACGAAACAGGCATCGTCGGCGACCGGCCCGCCGGAGTGTTCACCGCGGGGGAGGCACAGACCCTCATGGACATCGACGGCGCCCTGCCCGGCCGCCACGTGGTCATCATCGGCTCCGGGGACATCGGCCTCATCATGGCCCGCCGGTTCGCCCTCGAAGGCGCAACCGTGGAAGCGGTCATCGAAATGCTGCCCTACCCGGGCGGATTGACCCGCAACGTGGTCCAGTGCCTCCACGACTTCGACATCCCATTGCATACGGGACGCATGGTCACCGCCATTCGCGGGAGCGAGCGCGTGGAAGCAGTGGACACCGTCGCCGTGGACGACAGCATGCAGCCCGTCGACGGCACCCGGCAGCGGGTTCCATGCGACACCGTCGCCCTGGCCACCGGCCTCATTCCCAATACCAGCAGGCTGCAGGACCTCGACATAGCAATCGACCCGGCCACGGGCGGACCCGTGGTCAACGACTGCCTCGAAACCTCGGTGCCCGGGGTCTTCGCGGCGGGCAACGCCCTCGCCATCAACGACTACGTCGACGACGCCGCCCGGCAGGGAGAACACGCCGCAGCCGGAGCCTCGCTCTACCTCGAGCACGGATGCATCCCTGCCGATGGCGGATGGATACCCCTCCAAAAGGGGCGAAACATCGGGCTGGCGCTGCCGCACCGCATCTCCGGAGCACGGGACGTGACGCTCTACCTTCGCGTGCAGCGGCCGGAGCCACGCGCCATCGTCCGCCTGCCCGAGCTCGACATGGCGCTGCCAGCGCAGGGGGTCACCCCCGGGGAAATGCTCACCATAGACATCGAAGCCGACCGTCTGGCCGGGCACACCGGAGCAATCAGCCTGGAGGTGGCACGGTGAAAAAAGAGATAACATGCATCATGTGCCCCGTGGGCTGCACCATCCAGGTAACCAGCCAAAACGGCGACGTCACGTCCATCAAGGGCAACGCCTGCCAGCACGGCGCAGCATACGCCCGGCAGGAGACAGCCGAGCCCCACCGGGTGGTCATGAGCGTCGTCCGCTGCACAGGCGGCGACCTGCCCACTGTCGCAGTCAAAACCGCTGCGCCGGTGCCAAAACAGGCGATGGAAAAGGTCATACGGGCGCTCACCCGGGTGACCGTGGAGGCACCGGTCAACATGGGAGACGTCATCGTCGAAAACGCGGCCGGCCTGGGCGTCGACGTCGTCGCCACCCGGAGCGTCCATCAGCAGTGACCGAGCAGCCAGCGGACGACACCGTCACGGTACATGTCACCCCACTCGGGGTCGTCACATATCTCGTGGTAGGCGCCCTCAAACGTTTTGAGCTGTTTGTCCTCCACCGCCAGCTCCCTCATAAACCGGCGGGCGCCACGCGGCGGCACGAGCACGTCGGCGGTCCCCGCCAGCAGCAGCACCGGCACAGAAATCCGCCCGGCATCCCGATGCGCCGCGTCCATGTGCGTAAACATGCTCTTAGCAAGCGCCGCCGACGTCCGATGATGCACGAGCGGGTCATCCCGATAGGCCTGCACGGCGTCCTCGCTGCGGGAGATATCCGACGGGTCGATGCCGTTGTGCACCGTCAGCGACGGGGCTATCGAGCCGAGGAGCTTGGACAGCGCCACTGAAAAACGGCTGACCGCCGAGCGCCGGGCGAGCATCGGGGACGAGGCAATCACGCCCCTGGCACGCTCAGGGTGTCGTTCAGCGTACCGAATGACGGCGAGGCCCCCCAGGCTGTGGCCAAACAGAAACGGTTTCTCCCCGATGTCCGCTATGATGCCGTCGATGGTGGCCAGGGTATCCTCGATGGTGGCGTGGCCCTGTTTTCCCTCGCTCCGGCCGTGGCCCATCCAGTCGAACGCGTAGACGGAAAAGCCATGGTCGGCGAGCAGCTGCATGAAGTCGTCGTAGCGGCCGCAGTGCTCACCCAGCCCGTGCACGAGAACGATCCATCCGTTGTTCGGCTCGCCGATCTGCCGCTTGAATATCATACCATCTATAGGGGCAACGAACACCGTGGTTTAAAGATTACCCCCGACCGTTCGATAGAGCGGCCAGTCCTACGGCTGGGGCAACAGGCAGCGACCTGGTGCACACAGCACGAACACTCGAAAAACAGAGAAAAATTACTCTATGATTTCGACGTTCACGGCTTTGGGGCCGCGGGGTTCTTCCTTTAGTTCAAAGGACACTTTCTGTCCCTCGCTCAGCGGCATACTGGACTTGACGTCGGATTCGTGGACGAAGACATCCTCGTCGACTTCATCCGCGCCGATGAATCCGTATGAGGTGAGCCATCTTTTTACGGTTCCTTCCATAGTAGGTTCCTCGGGTAGATATTGGCTTCCCCTATATTTATTTATTGGTATTCACCTGATAAAATAGCGCTGAGGGAGGGATTTGAACCTGTCTTTACTGGCATACTTTAAATATATCTGATAGAATGAGTAGGTTATCGCATATTTTTTAAAGCGAAGTGAATTTATGACAACGTAATATCATTGTTTTACCCTAATGCTTGACTTCGCCAGTTGAATAGTGCTCAAGGGGAAAGAGATATGGGCGGGCGAGCCCATATCTTTGTATGAACAATAACAAAACCTTCCCCTTGGGCGGTATTGTAATGATCGACAAG
>JAWOAW010000036.1:0-6161 GCA_046498345.1 Thermoplasmatota archaeon | reverse complement strand
GGCGACAGGCTGGCAACAGCGTCTCAGTATTCCCGCCACTTGTAGCCGCATCCGGTGCAGGTGTAGATGCGGGTCTCCGGCTCGTCAGCCGCCCGGGTCTGCCTGAGCACCCAGTAGGCCTCGTTGTGGCCGCACTCGGGGCAGGTCACCTGCGTCTTGGGCAGCACCTCGAGGTCTTCCTCGCTGTCGATGACGGTGAGCTCCTGTTCCTCCCGGTCGGCGACGATACACCGGTCGCCCGTCTTTTTTTCCCGGTATTCGCACTTGCGGCAGACCATCATGTCGCCGTCGGGGTACAGCAGCGATCCGCAGTCAGGGCAAAACATAGAGCCCTAATACCGGGGGTCATAAAAATGTTTTACGGCCCATCTGCAGCACGGCTCGCACTGCGGCAACGCTTATAAAAACATGCGAGATGGTTATATATGAAAAAGACAGCGGTGGCGGTGACCGGATTGCTCCTGCTGGCATCGGTTCCACTGGTGGACGGCAGCAACGGCTCGCCCGCCGCGACGGCGGTGCAGCCCCGCCTGGCCGGCGTCGACGGCCTCGTCAACATATCGGTTCACGAAACCTGGGAGATGCTGCAGAACGAGAGCGACGGCCGGGAGGCCGTCATCGACGTCCGCACCTTCCCCGAGTGGTTCAACGAGCGCATCGCCACCCCGCACTGGTATGACAAGCCGATATTGTATCCGCTCCATTTCATCGAGATACCGCTGTTCCGCAGTCTCTTCCGCCTCGCCTTCGAGGGAAACGAGGTCATCCTGTACTGCCGGAGCGCCAACCGTTCCTGCATCGCCGGCAACCTGCTCGTCGACGAGGGATTCGTTGGCACAGTGTACAACATGGCCGGCGGCATCGTGGCCTGGAAGGCGGCCAGCCTGCCCGTGGTCAAAGGCTTCGGGTTCGGCTCGTAGCGCTACAGCAGGCGCTGGAGCAGTTTCTGCAGCAGCGGAAAGTGCTGTGCCATCCGTTCAAGCAGCGGCGGCAGTGCTGCCCTGGGGGTGGCCACGCTGACCGGGATGGTGGCGGTGTCGCTGCTGTTTTCGCTGTTTGCAATGGTGATTGTTCCGGTATACGAGGTGTTGGCCGTGTCGGGCGCCTCGACGGTGACCTGGACCGTGGCCGGGCAGGAGGGCTTGACGTTGTCCCGGCTGCTCGGGGTGAACGTCCAGGTGCCCCAGTCCGGCCACCCTGTTATCTCCCAGTCGAGGCTGGAATGCGGTTCTCCCGCATTTGCGACGGTGAACGTGCCAGTGACCTGCTGGCCGGGGCGGACGTCGGTCCAGCTGAGCGAGCCATCGCATGATAGATCCGGGGTGGTCGGCGTCCACGGGGTGGCGAAGCCCCGGACACAGAAGTTGGCCGACCGGCGGAGATAGGTTATGTCGAGCCATCGCTGGCCCAGGCGGACGTAGCTCTCTCCCCGGCTGGCACTCGATGTCACGATGGTTCCCTGGCGCTGGCAGCCCAGCAGCACGGGGACCTCCGACGTTCGATCGTAGGGCTGCCCGCCCTTTGAGAGCGAGAGATAGAGGTAGAAGTCGTCGCCCGCTGTGAATGCAACGGGGCCGACGTCGACGGTATGGTAGCCTACATGGCTGGCGGTGCCGCTGGCGCTGACCAGCAGGTCATGGAGCTCGCCGTCGGCGAAGCGGTCGTAGATGGAGATGTTGTATGCGACATTGCTGGCTGCGGTGTAGAAGCCGACGGCCTGCACGAGGGTGTCGTTGGCCGCGGTGAAGGCGTTGCATGCCTCGCGGGCCCGCTGCATGGTGTCCCTCCAGCCATGGTAGTCATGGTAGTACAGGTGCTCGTACTGCATGGGCTCCACCTGCTGGTAGGAGACGGCGCCCATCTCGGGATGCCGGCCGCACCATCTGTCGTGGTAGGATATCCAGAAGTAGCCGTCGAGACCCCAGCTGCTGCTCCAACTGTTTTTCACCAGCCACGCACCGTCGCCGGGCGCCTGCGTCTCCAGGGTGTCGTCCCAGCCGACGATGGCAACCGCATGGTTCGGAGGTGTATCGTCATCAGGGGGCTGGTAGTGCACGTAGTCTTGCATGAACGCGCTGCTGCTGCACAGGCAGGTGCCCACCACGCCGTGGTCCATGACCGCCTGCTTGATGCGGTCGATGTGCTCCAGGTCGTCGCCGGCGGTGTACCAGGCGATCTCGCGGGGGTAGTAGCGCTCGAAGCTGCCATTATAGCGGCCGGGCGGCGGATAGTACCAGACGTCGTCTTTTTCGGTGTCGTCGTTGGCCGCCGGGCTGTAGACGGCGCCGTGCCGGGTGAGATAGGCGGAGGCGACACGGTAGTCGCCGCCGTAATGCACCTCCAGACCATCGCCCTCCGGCGGCTCAAGGTCGCCGTTGTAAAACTGGTTGAACCCGTTCCACCAGTCGAGATGATACTCGGCCAGATTCGGCTCCCGGGAATGGTTCCATACGCCGGTCATGAGCAGGTTGCCCTCCATGGCCGCCATCACGCCGTGGCACCAGCAGGTGCCGCCCGTCTGGCTCTTGACGGACGTTACATAGCTGCGGCCCTCGACGTCCCGGAGGTCGTACCGGTCGGGGAGCTCGGCCTCGCCGGGTTCCATGTCCATGGTGTTCGGCGTCGCCGGCGTCCACGCCGTGGCGAGCAACACGAACACGACGGCTGCACCGGCCAGTATACGGGGAAAACGATGCCTGGGATGCATGGTATTGCATTTCCCGGCGCTATAAAAGCATTATTGGCCGTCTGTACCGAGGCGGTACACGATGCGCTCGGTGTCCTTTCCCTTGCTCTCCCGCCGGATGATCGAGATGCGCGGGATCTCTCCCGTATTCTTTACATGGGTGCCGGCGCAGGGGCAGACGTCGAAGCCCTCGATTTCGACGATGCGCAGGTTTTTGATCGACGATGGCAGCAGGTCGAGGTTGCATCGCTCCGGGTTGACCCGCTGTTCGAGCGAGGAGCGCTCCTCCTCCGTGATGGTGACGTCTGCGTCGGTGTCGATGACCTCGTTGCATCTGGCTTCGATAGCGGCGAGGTCGTCGTCGGTGAACGAGGCCGGCTTGAAGTCGACGCGGGAATAGTCTGCATGTATCTGGTTGCCGACCGTTCTCGCCTCGTACAGGTCGTAGACGATGCCGGAGATGACGTGCTGGGCGGTGTGCATCTGCATGTGCGCGTGGCGTCGCTCCCAGTCAAGGACGCCGTGCACCGTGGTGCCCTCTGGTGGACGGTCGCCGTCGAGAACGTGCTTAATAATTCCCTTTTTCGCCACATGGATGACTTTTGCTTCATGCTCATTCCACTGGAGGATGCCGGTGTCAGCGGGCTGGCCGCCGCCCTCGGGGTAGAAGGCGCTCCGGTCGAGGACGACGTAGTCTTTTTTGCTCTTGGTCACCGTGGCGTCGAACTCCCGGATGTAGTTTGATTCGATGTCGTCCATGTAGAGCAGCTCGGTCATATGGCCACAACGCCGGCCCATTAATCAGTTTTGTGCCGCGGCCTGAAGTCCAGGGCGGCGGAGTTGATGCAGTAGCGCTTCCCTGTCGGCTGCGGCCCGTCGTCGAACACGTGTCCCAGGTGGCCGCCGCATTGTTTGCATCGGACCTCGACGCGGTGCATGCCGTGGCTTTCATCCGGTCGGGTTTCGATGGCATCCTGCCCGGCGGGCGCGGTATAGCTCGGCCATCCGCTCCCGGAATCGTATTTGTCGTCCGACCTGAACAGCGGGGCGCCGCAGCCGGCGCAGGTGTACATGCCGTCCTCGTGGTGGCCGTAGTATTCCCCGGAAAACGGGGGCTCGGTGCCCTGCTCCCTGAGCACATGGTACGCTCGGCGGGGCAGCCGACGGCGCCATTCCTCGTCGGACAGCTCTTCCTCCGGAGACATGGGATTACAACACCGGGGGATACATATGTTTTTCCGGAATCATTACAAAGACGTTAAATACAGGCATGGAAATGGGTGGTGAGATGAAGACGGATGCGGTGCGGAAGCGCGTGGAACAGCTGGGCGAGCGGGCCATAGAGACCGACTTCGCCCGGAGCGCCATCCACAAGCTCAAGCAGAACAAGCTCTTCCGCCTGGTCCAGCAGGAGATGCAGCGCATCCGGGCCAAAAAGATGATGGAGGACATCCGGCGGTACCCTGTGCCCCGCCACCTCGCGGTGATAATGGACGGCAACCGACGCTACGCCTTCGAGGAAGGCCTCTCCCCGCAGGAGGGACACCGCATCGGCGGCTCCAAGCTCGAGGAGGTCGTCGAATGGTGCCACGAGGCCGGCATCGAAGGCCTGACCGTCTTCGCGTTTTCCACGGACAACTTCAAGCGCTCCGAGGAGGAGGTCGAGCATCTCATGGACCTGTTCGCCGAGGACCTGCGGCGGCTGGCCCGGGATGAGCGCATCCATGAGCACGATGTCAGGGTGAAGGTCATCGGGGACACGGACGTGCTGCCGGACGACGTCGTCAGGGCGGCCTCAGAGGCGGAAGAGGCAACCCGTGACCACGAGAAGCATTATTTCAACATCGCCATCGGATACGGGGGGCGCGAGGAAATCGTGGAGGCCGTCCGCCAGATAGCCCGGGACGTCCAGAACGGCGACGTCGACCCGGAGGAGGTCAAAAAAGACCTTATCTCCTCATATCTGTACACGGCCGACAGCCCCGATCCCGACCTCATCCTGCGCACCTCGGGGGAGGAGCGCATCTCCAATTTTTTGCTCTGGCAGCTGGCCTATGCGGAGCTCTATTTTTCCGACGTCTACTGGCCGGCGCTGAAAAAAACTGATTTTTTGAACGTCATCCAGTCATATCAGAAGCGGCAGCGGCGATATGGAACATAATATCCCTCTTGTTTTGTTGCTCGGCGGCGTCGCCTGCATCATAGCGGGTGTTGCCACCGGCGAGGGGCAGGTCGGCGTCTTCATCATTTTTCCTTTCGTCGTCGGCTCCGGCTGGCTGATGCTGCTCGGCGTCATCCTCATCTTTTTGTCCGTGGTCGCGTTCATGTTCACCCGGCAGGCGGCCGACGCCGGCCAGATGCCGCCCGGCATCGGGCAGGCTCGACGGCACAGGGAAACGAAGGCAGGCGGTCTCATCCTCATCGGCCCAATCCCCATTATCATCTCCAACGACAAAACCCTGGCGTTCGTCCTGCTCGTTATAGGAATAGTCGTCGCCGTTATTCTCTGGCTGCTGCTCCCATCTTTCTGACCACGGCGAAATGGTTGTCCGGATGGCGCTCCGACGCCTTTTTCGTGCTCCACATCTGGATGATGTGAAGCCCGGCCCGGTGGAGCTCCCGGTGGAGCTCCCATCGGCCGTAGAGATGATAATAGCGCTCGACGTGCATGCCGTCCTTTTTCCAGGGCACCATGATGTCACCCGCCGTTTTCCAGGGGGTCAGCAGTTGCCGCAGCGAGCACATGCGGAAGCGGTCCTGCCATTTTGACCACACCGATACCAGCGCCTCGCCATCCGGCTTGAGGACCCGGTGGAGCTCCCGGAGGGCATCGATGCGGCGTCTGCGCCCGGATATGTTGTGCAGGGCGGCGATGAACAGCGCGACGTCCGCGGTGCTGGATGCAACGGGCAGCCTTGTGGCGTCGGCGACCGCGACGGTGACGTTGCCCAGGCCCCGTCGCTGCATGTTTTTATGGGCCACGGCGGCCATGGCGGGGGCGCTGTCCAGGCCGACGGCGGTGCCGCACTGCTCGGCGAGCGGTACAAGGTGGCGGCCGTTGCCGCATCCGATGTCCAGGCCGATGCCGTCATGCGCTGCGATAAAGTCAAGGCATTCCCGCCAGGGATGCCGCCTGGTTTCGTCGAAGCTTTCGGCGATGGCGTTCCATTCGTTGCCCACGGCCCTGATTGTGGCAGGCCATAAAAGGTTAGCCCCGCCCCTGGAGCCGCCCGGTGGACAGCCGGTCGGTGCCGGATATCCGGGCCGTCATGGACCGCGGTGCTGAGCGGATGTCGTCCGCACCCTGCCGGTGAAACATGTACCTGGCTCCTTCGACAGCGACTCCGCGCGTATGCCCCGGAAAACAGCCGGCGGCTACAGGGGCTCCTGCGGCAGCCGTTCCCGGCGGGCCAGGAGGAGCACGCCAAAAACGAGGAACATCAGGCCGGCCATCTGCATCCCGGTGACCGCTTCG
>JAWOAW010000032.1:0-14030 GCA_046498345.1 Thermoplasmatota archaeon | reverse complement strand
GGATAGTGATTGTGGAGATGGCTGTGATGCCGGGTCATCTGCATCTCATCGTGGATATACCGCCCACGATGAGCATATCAAGGGCATTCCAGCTCTTGAAAGGTGCGTCAGCGTATGAGCTGTTCAGGCGGCAGCCGAAGTTTCGGCTGCGGTACCCACGAGGCCATTTTTGGAGCCCCGGCAAGTTCTATCGAACCGTCGGTGATGCTGACGCCGAGACCACCATAACTACGTGAAGAAGCACAAAATCCATCAAACCACCTTGGGCACCTTCCGCCAGCCCTCCGCCGCGTAGGAAGCCCCGCCATTCATGGCGGGGAGGACGTCACTTGTATTCTTTAGATTCATTATTTTTGATCAATGGTATACCTTTTGGAGTCGGAACTCACCGCTCCCTATCGGGGTATTTGATGCCAGATATTTTAGGGGCACGCAGGGATACATAGATTTGTGGATTTATGGCAACCCTCCTCCCCCTTTCCTTCTAAGTAACTAATACTATATCGTCGATTATTTTTCCATCCATGACGAAACGGAGAGCGGGAGTTACAGTTTTTCTATATTGATGTGGTGGTCATCCGCATAGACTACCTGGATATGGTCGCCCTGCTCTATATCGGCATTGTGAACAGCGGCCTCTATGGTTCGGCCATCAGCCCAAATAGTATTCACTTCGTCTCCAAGCGGATCGCTATCCGGCTCTGGCAGCAGCCTGATACAGCGGATATTATAGTCTGGTAGGACCTGACCCAAGCCACCATAGTAGCCTTCATAGGTGCCCCGCTGCTCTGTCATATCCACGTCCTTCATACTATTCACCCTTCTGCCTGCCCCCTAAATACCATAAGCAGAATAGCATTTAATAAATTTAGCAACCTATATCTTCTGGGGCTGGATCTCACCGCTGCCTATCGGGGTAAATTCTAAAAAGTCTCCTTTGTTAATGGCGTGGAGTTGAGCGATTTGAGAGAGAATGGTAACGGCGAGGGTTTCACCGGTCTTTCTGACTTTTCGTGTAATAATTCTTTTTCCAAGTATTTTCCGCCTTGACCATGAAACGCGCTGACGTCGTGTCGATGCTGTCCCTTGCGGACTCGTTTACCATTGTCAACGGCGTGCTGGGGCTCTTTGCCATGTTTTTGCTGCTGTCCGGCGAGATGCGCTGGGCCTTTTCGTTTATCATGCTGGCGGTGCTGGCGGACGGCCTGGATGGCGCGGTGGCCCGCCGTTTTGGTGGCTCCATCGGCGTGTATCTTGACCAGTTCGCGGACATGGTGTCGTTTTGTGTGGCGCCATTGGTGTTTGCCTATTACGCCTACGATGTCGCCTTTGCTGTTGCGGTGGCCGACGTGGTGTTTCTGGCGTCCGCCGGCCTGTTTCTGGTGTGCGGCATGCTGCATCTGGTTCGTTATCATGTGGGCGAGGAGCCTTTTTTTGTGGGGATTACGACGCCGGCGGCGGCTATCGTCGTCGTGGCTGTGAGCCGGCTGTCAGCGCCGATGTGGGGCGTTGCGGCGGCCATGTTTGTCATGGCGGTGCTCATGGTTGTCGGGCTGCCGTTTCCCAGGATACGGGGGTGGCTGTATGTGCCCTCGGTGGTGCTCCTGCTCCTGGCGGCGCTGTATGATGCCTCCGAGGTCTATCTGTTGCTGCTTGTCGCCGTTGCTGTATACGCGGTGGCGGGGCCGGTGTATCTGCTCTGGGGCGGGGAGACCGTCTGATTGTGTTATCCCCAGTGTGAGTCCTGGAAAAAGGTGAGGTCGACGTGCCCCCAGTCGTCGAAGTCGCCCCGCCCCCGGGAGCCGTCCGAGTAATCAAGGATTTGCCAGGCGTACTGGTAGCTCATGCAGCTCAGATACCGGATGTAGGTCAGCTGTCCCTCGATGAACGGCAGCGGAAACGGGATGAGGCTGCTCTCGTTGTCGATGCCCGAATAGACGTCGTGGAAGAGACCCAGGGTATGTCCCAGCTCGTGCATGAACACTGTCGCGTGCACGTGGTCGCGGAACACCGCCGGGATCTCCTGCATGTAGTAGCCCATGTTCAACGCGAAGGAGTCAGCTTCGTCCCATCCGATGAACACGAAGCCGGGCATGGTTTGGAACAGGCTGTCCGAAAGGATGACGTAGTGGAACACGCCCTTCCGCCAGTAGTCGGGCTCTTCGTTGAGGAAATAGGTCCAGTAGAGGTCCACCAGCGTCGCATAGTTTACGTAGCCCTCGTGGGGGATGACGTCGCTGCCGCCCATCTCGCCGTCGTCGATGTGAAGCGAGATGTTGTGCTCTGCGAATGCCGCTATCATCTGCTGCTTTTTTTTCTCGGTGAGGCCGTAGGAGGCGTTCATCACGTCTATCTCTATAAAGAGGTCCTGCCGGAAGGGATGGGAGCCCCATTGGTCGGTGCGGTATTCCTCGACGTTGCTCAATCCATCGTTGTCGGGATCGAGCCGTCCGTGCTCGTTCCATTCCCCCGGGTTGTAGCCATATTGTTCCTCCCACCAGTCGGGCACGCCGTCGCCGTCCGTGTCGTTGTCCACGGAGAGCGGCAGGGCGCTGTCCGTTTCCCTGTCGAGATCGGCCGGGAGGGAAGCATGCTGTGCCGTCGTAGGCCGGGAATGGTTTTCGGGTGCCTGGAGCCAGGGGTAGGTCTGCACCCGCATGATGCTTCCGTGCACCTCGTCGACTGGGCCCAGGCGGCTGCCCCACCAGTTGTACCGGGCGTCGCATGCGCTGTCATCCGATGCCAGGGTTGAGACGTAGTTGTGCTCCAGGTTGTTGTGTGAGACAGTGATGTTTTCCGCCGCTACCAGGTAGACGGCGACGTCGTTGGCGTACACGTCGGAATGCGTGAGCGTGCAGGAGGCGCTCTCGCTGAAGCGGACGGCTATCTTGTTGTCGTGGATGTGGCAGCCGGTCATGGCGACATCGGTGCATTCCTCGAAGTGGGCGGCGAAGCCGCTGTCGTGGATGTGGCAGTCGTCCACTTGGATGCTGTCGGAATATTCGGCGTAGAGGTTGACCTGGTTTTCGTTGTTGCTGGACAGCGTCGACCGCTGCACCATCACGTTCTCTGCATTGTGCAGCATCACCGCGGTGCCCCCCTGCTCGCTGAACACGTTGCGTATCCCGAGGCCGGTGGTTTCATAGGCCCATATCCCGATGCCGGTTTTGTAGAACGTGCAGCCGGTCACATTTGCATCCCGGCATGAGCGCAGCGACACGCCCTTTGCCACCCGGATGAACGTGCAGTTGTCCACGGTGACATCCGCGGTCCCGTCGGCGATGACGCCCTGCCGGGCCCGTGAAAGCAGGCAGTCCGTGACCGATGTTCCCGGGGAGCGGGACGATATCAGTGCATCCGCTGTCCCGCCGCCGCTGTCCCGCAGATGAAGCGAGCGCACGGTGACCCCGGGGGCCAGGAGCGATATGGCGGTATCGTTGTGCTGCGCGTCGACCACCGCCTCTGTCGACGCCCCCCTGATGGTGATGGACGACGCCACGGTGACATGCTCCCGGTAGATGCCCCCATATACGTATACGGTGTCTCCGTCGGTGGCGTTGTCAGCTGCGGCCTGGATGCTGGTGTAGTTGCCCGGGCCTGTGCCCCCGACGTACAGCGTGGAGCCCCCGGATGCCGCCGGGGAGGGCGATGACGCATGATGGGACGCCAGGGACGCCAGGGGAAGGGCCAGCATCACGGCGACGAGAACGGCGGCGCTCTTTTTCATGTGTCTCACATCGCCAGTTCAGTTAAATGTGTTACCGTCGGCCCAGCAGCCACTGGAGCAGCCGGGCCAGCCAGGAGGTCTCCCTCTCGGTAAAATATGCTGTGGCCGATATGTCGTTGTCCATCGTTACCCGGGTGGTTGCCGAGCTCCCGGTGGCGTCGCCCGTCCAGTGGCTGAACGTATATCCCTGGGCGGGATGGGCATGCAGCGTCACCGTTTCCCCCGCCGGATAGCTGCCGCCCCCGGGGGTGACCGTCCCGCTGTTCGGAGGCTGTACGTGTACCCGCAGCACATGGCTGTCTTCGCCCGTGGCGGCTGTCAGCCGGATTTTGATGACCTTCCCCGGGTTCCAGGCGCCGGCCAGCACCACGCCGCCGTCCGGGCCCGCGGCGACGCCTTTCAGGTAGTCGTTGAAGTTGACCCCGGAGGCGTTCACCGGGCCGAGAAAAATATCCTGTATTTTCTGTCCTGTTGTTTGGTCGTACAGTGCTGCATAATACTCCGCCTTCGACAGATGCATCCCCGTGGCGATGACGGTGCCGTCCGCCAGCACGTCGGTGCCGTACAGGAAAGCGTTGGCGTCATCCTCCGCCTGCCACCGTATGTGCAGCTCGGGCGAAAACCGCATCAGGTAGGGTGAAATATTCGAGGTCTGCGCCGCCTCCGTGTTTCCCACCACGTGGAAGGACCTGTCGGCATGGCGGGCGATACCCGCCGTTCGCTTGTTTCCATCCGGGGGGACGAGGTAGCGCGTCCAGAGGCCACGGCGACCGCGAAACATGGAGACCACCGGGTGGATGACGCCACCATCGAGATAGTAGCCGGAGACCACCAGGGAGCCATCCCTGGCGACGGCGGCGTCATGGTACCACATGTACTGGCCTTTTTTACGGGTGCGCACCCAGATGACGGTGCCGTTCGACCCGTCGATTTTCATGGCCAGGGCTTTCAGGGTTACCTTGTTGGGCTGCAGCAACGTGGCGCCGATGCCGCCCTGTCCCACCAGGTAGATGTCCCCGTCCCCGTCGACCGTGACCCCCATGGCATGGTTGAGCGCCCGTCGCATGTATTCCTTTGACCACCGCACGGTGCCGTCTGGGCGATATTTCTGGACCATGATGTAGATGCGGAGCGGGTCCGTATGGCAGTAGGAGCCGGCGACGACGACGTCGTCGTTGGCGTCCACGGCGATGTCCAGAAAGGCGCCGTATCGTTCCTCCTGCGGCAGCGCCGCCGCAGGTATCTCCGCTGCGGTGTTTTCGGCAACCGAGCGGTAGGCCTGGACGTCCAGCGGCTTGGGCAGGGCCGTGTCGGTCCATTTGACGTCTCCGTCGGGACCGTATTTGACGATCACGCCGTGCTCCTCGTCCGGTGCTATCCCGCAGGCGTAGACGTTGCCGTGGCTGTCGACCGCCAGGCTGCTGTATCCCTTGACCTCGCTGTGGTCATGCTGCCACAGGATGTCGACGTCGTATTCCTTCTTGGAGCTGGATGGCATGTTCCTCCTCACATTGAATCTTTTACGGGCATATAAACGTAGGCGTCCTCCGCCTCACAGGGGCCGGGATACCGTCCGGGCGAGCGCGCAGCCGATGACCGCGGGTACAAAAATATGGCGCCAGTTCCGCCGTTTTTTAGTCTGTCTCGGATACCAGCTGTACGCTTACAGCCTTGGGGCCCCGCCGCCCGTTTTTGACCTCGAACTGCACGGTTTGCCCCTCGCTCAATGACATGCCCGATGCGGTCTCGGATGCATGGACGAATACATCGTCCTCCATGCCCTCGGCGTCTATGAAGCCGTAGGAGGTCATCCATTTTTTCACCGTTCCCTTTTTTATGATTCCTGTCATACTGTTTCCTCCGATGGGCAATGGCGTCTCCTATATGTATCTTGTCCACCGTCCACCGGGCCACCTAAAAAAATATATACCGACCGCGGTATTAAAAGACAGGCGCCACATGCCTTTGTTGCGGTAGCATGTGCTATGCAACAAATTAAACAACGTTTTTAAAGCATCGCCGCATTCATACTGAGAATGGGTATTACACCAAAGATTGGCATCACCGGCATGCCCCGCGTGGGCAAAACCGAGGGACTCATCAGCGTCATCAAGCGGCTGGAGGACGAGTACACCTTCGGCGGCATGATAACCGATTCCATCGAGGAAAAGGGAGAGCGCGTGGGGTTCAAGGTGATGGACTGGCAGACCAAGCAGGAGGGCGTGTTCGCCCACGTCGACCTGGACACGGTCTACCGCGTCGGCAAATACCGCATCGACCTCAAGGTGCTGGAAAAAATCGGGGTCCCGGCCATCGAGCGGGCCGTCGACGACGAGGACACCGACATCGTCATCATCGACGAGGTGGGCAAGATGGAGCTGGAAAGCGACGCGTTCCGCGACGCCGTCCGGCGGGCGCTCGAGGAGGACAAGCCCCTGCTGCTGACCCTGCACAAAAAATCACGGGATTCGCTGCTGCAGGACATCCGCAACATGGACGACGTCCGCATCCTGGAGATCACCTCTGTCAACCGCAACATTTTACCGTACAAGATAGACCGGCTTCTGAAAGAAGGCATGCAATGAGGGAGCGGGAGGGCACCACTTTTTTTGCGGCGGACGGTGCCGCCGGGGGCAAGGGCCCTGCATCGAAGAAAGCAGGGTTTTACAATCCCGCCATGGCTCTCGACCGGGATCTCTGCGTGCTGTTCTGCGAGCATGCGGCCGGCGAGGGCTGCACGCGGTTTCTTGACGGCCTGGGTGCCACCGGCATCCGGGGCATCCGCGTGGCCAACGAGGTCGATGCTGACATCGAGGTCACCGTCAACGATGTCAACCCGGTTTCATGCCAGGCTATCCGGGACACCGCGGCTTCCAACGGCGTCGACGTAACCATATGCAACGAGGACGTCCGGGTGCTGCTCAGCCGGGAGCGATACGACTACGTCGACATCGACCCCTACGGGTCGCCGGCGCCCTTTGTCCATGCCGCGCTGGATGGCCTGTACCGCCGCGGCTATCTGGCCGTCACGGCCACGGACAAGGCGACGTTGTGCGGCGTTCACCCCAAAGCGTGCCGCCGTCGATATGACGCGGTGCCGCGGCGCGGCATGGCGATGAAGGAGCTGGGTCTCCGCATCCTCCTCGGCTACCTGGTCAGGGCTGCGGCCGGCCGGGATTACGGAGCTGCCCCTGTCTTTGCCTATTCATATGACCACTACTTCCGGGTCTACCTCCGCCTCCATAAGGGGGCCAGGCGGGGCGACGCCTCGCTGGACCACGTGGGATGGGCAGGCTATGACGACGGCTGGCATCTCATGCCGTATGATGCCTGCCGGATGGAGAACTGGGCGGGCCCACTGTGGACTGGGCCCCTGCATGACGCCGCTGTCGTTGCGGCGATGCTCCGGCTGCTGCCAGACAAAACCCTTGCGGCTCCCCGGAAGGCGCGCCGGCTGCTGGAATCCATTGCCGGCGAGATAGATGCGCCGCCGTTCTACTATGAAGGCGGCGAGCTGGGCAGCCGCCACGGGCTGACGCAGCCGCCCATAGCCGCCGTTCTCGAATCGCTGCGGAGTGAGGGATACCGGGCGGCGCGGACCCATTTCACCCCCGACGCGATAAAGACGGATGCGCCGGAAAGCGTCCTGGTATCTGTCTTTGAGCGGCTGGGCTAGCAGGAGGCTTCCCTGGACGCCTCTTTGATGGCTTCTTCCATGATGTCCATGCCGGCGTGGACCTGCTCGGTGGTGATGGTCAACGGCGGGATATACCGGATGGCCGACTCGCCGCAGGAGAGCAACAGCACGCCTTTTTTGAGCGCCCGCTCCATGACGTCGTCCCGGAGCCTGGGAGCGAACTCCTTGGTGGAGCGGTCTTTCACGAACTCGGTGGCCTGCATCAGCCCCAGGCCGCGGACGTCGCCGATGACATCATATGTTTCGGCCATCTCCTCGAATCGTTTGCGCATGACTTCGCCCTGCTTGGCGGCGTTGTCCACCAGGTGCTCGTCCTGGATGACGTCTATGGTGGCCAGCGCCGACGCGCATGCCACGGGGTTGCCGCCGAAGGTGGTGGAATGGGCGCCTTTGACGCCGAAGTTGTATCGGGCGTTGAGCACCGTGGCCCCGATGGGCATGCCGGATGCGATGGCCTTAGAGAGCGTCATGACGTCGGGTTCGACGTCGAAGTGCTCGGTGGCAAAGAGCTTGCCGGTCCGGCCGAAGCCGGCCTGTATCTCGTCGTCGACGAACAGGATGCCGTGCTCCTCGGTCAGCTTTTTGAGCCGGGGGAAGAACGAGGCCGGGGGCACGATGTAGCCGCCCTCGCCCTGTAATGGCTCGACGAAGATGGCGGCCATCTCGTCCGCCGGAACGTATTTGTGGAACATTTCTTCGATGTAGTCGATGACCCGGTTGACCAGCTCGTCGGGTTCCTCGTAGCCGTCTATGTGGAACACGTTGCGGTAGGGATTGGGATATGGCACGTGGACGACGCCGGGCATCCAGGGAAAAAAGTGCTGTTTCTGGACGACCTTGCTCGCCGTGAGGCCGACGGCGCCCATGGTGCGGCCGTGGAACGCGCCGATGAAGCCCAGCACGAACTTTCGCCGGGTGCTCCATCGGGCCAGCTTGATGGCTGCTTCGACGGCCTCGGCGCCGCTGTTGCCGAAATATACTTTTTTGTCAAACGTGCCGGGGGTGACCTCGGTGAGCCGTTTCGCCAGCTTGACCTGCATGTCGTAGTAGAAGTCGGTGCCCGCGAAGTGCAGGAACCGCTCTGCCTGGTTTGTGATGGCTTCGACGACGCGGGGATGGCAGTGGCCGGTGTTGACCACGCCGATGCCGGACGTGAAATCGAGGAACGTGTTGCCGTCGACGTCCTCGAACACCACGCCCCTGGCTCGGTCCGCCACGGCGGGGGCGGCCTTGGTGGTGGTGGCCAGGTATTCGTCGTCCCCTTCGATGATTTTCTTGCCCTTCGGGCCAGGTAACGATGTCTTCACGTCGGGGTGTACTTCGTTTCCGCTTATCATGATGCAGCGAATGGGCTGCTCATTTAAAAATCTATGCGCCCTCTCGCGCCCGCGAGAGCCCGGCCGACAACGCTCGCCGCTCCTGGTGTATCCCGTTTTTCTGCACCAATTCTTTTAAATAAAGGCGCTCTATTACATGCCAGATGCCAAGGGAACGACTCAGACGAAAGAAGAAGGCAAAGGAATGGTACACCGTGCTTGCGCCGCAGATGTTCGGCAAGGCCAAGGTAGCGGAGACCATCGCGGATGAGCCCGAAAAAACCATCGGCCGCAACGTCGAGGTGTCGCTGCAGGACCTCACCAATGACTTCTCCAAGTCACACATCAAGCTTACCTTCAAAATCGTGGAGACCACGGGCCACGAGTCCCACACCATTTTCATGGGCCATTCGCTCACCGCGGACTACGTCAAGCGGATGAGCCGCCGCCACCGGGCCAAGGTCGACGCCGTGTTCAAGGTGGAAACCAAGGACGGCGTCCGCATGCGCCTCAAGCCGTCGGCGCTGGCCGGCAAACGGCTGCAATCCTCGCAGAAGCGCGCCATCCGGAGCATCATCATCGAGGCGATGCGGAAGGAGGCCTCCCGCCACCGGTTCACCAGTTTCGTCAAGCTCATGCTGGACGGCGAGCTGGGCAAGCTGGCGTACAAGGACTCCAAGGCCATCTACCCTGTCAAGCGCGTCGAGGTCTACAAATCCGAGATCATGGAGGCCAACAAGGTCAGGGCCGTCGCCGAAGAGGAAGCCGAGCGGGCCGCCGCGGAAGCCGAGGCAGCAGCCGAAGAAGAAGCAGAGGCCGCCCAGGAGCCCGAGGCAGGACCCGAGAAAGCAGCCGAAGAACCAGCGGAAGCCGGGGACGAGCCGGCGGAGGAGCCCGAAGCGCCGGAGGAAGCGGAACCCGAAGAAGAAACTGAAAAGCCACCCGTCGATGAGGAAACGGAGGAGGCCGAGCCAGCCGACGAAGCAGCCGAGCCGGAAGAACCAGCGGAAGCCGGGGAAACCCCGGACGAAAAACCCGGGGAGCCAGACGAAACCGAGCCCGCAGATGAGCCAGGGGAAGCCGACGAAGAAGAACCGGTCGAAGAAGAACCCGAGGACGCCGAGGAAGACGCCAAACAGGATTAAAAGTCCAGGGCTTCAACCATTTTTTCTCTCAACCGTTCAACACCCTCACCGGTGGCAGCCGACACCTGCAGATACGGCCCGTCACGTCCCCCCAGATCCGCTTTGCCGTCGACGACGACAACCGGCAGCTCCATCTCCTGTCTGATGCTCTCCAGCAGCTGCTCCTGATCCTCCAGCGGATACCCGCAATGACCCGTCGGGTCAAACAGAAACACGATGACATCAGCCAGATGAGCTATCGCCGCCACCGCCTGCTTCTCCACCCGGTTTTTCTGCGAAGCCGGCCGGTCAAACAACCCCGGAGCCTCCACCACCTGGACGGCATGCTCCACGTAGCCCTCCTCCACCGTAAAATGGCCCAGCTGCAGCCCCGTCGTGGTAAACGGATACGGGGCGACCTCCGGCCTCGCCCGGGAGAGCCGCCGCAAAAGAGACGACTTCCCCACGTTCGGGTACCCCACCAAAACCACCGTCGGAGCATCAACGTCGATGTCAGGGATACGGGAAATCGTTCTCCGGGCGTTCTGGAGAAACAAAAGCTGCTCGTCCACGTCATCCAGCACCGAGGCCATCCGGCCAAAGGCAGCGGACACGTCAACCGCCTCCCCCCGCCGCTTCCGGCGCAAAACGGCCCGGGCCACCGACCGGCATTTTTTCCGGGCTCCGTCAACGGCACCGAGCGCCATCCGGAGCCCGTCGATGCCCACCGCCGCATCCAGCACCTCACGGTAAAACGGATGCAGCTGGTCGAAACTGGGAAACCCCTTGACATATCGCTGCAGCTCCCCGACGATAACGTCACGGGCGCGCTGTATCTTCTTTCTGCCGTCGGGGCTGCCCTTGGTCGCCCGTCGAAACGCGCGGTCCACGAGCTCGTCGGCGGTCACTATCCAGGGAAGACGGAACATGGCAAACTTTATCTAATCCTCCCAAATTAATGTATCGGTATATCCATGGACACAGCAACCGAAGGATACATTCTTGCGAACAAGTTCCGGAAAGCCGTCTTCATCGAGGTCGCCACCGGGGAGCATTCCCCCAAGACCATAGCCAAAAAACATCACCTGGTACCCCAGATGGTCGACAGCGCCGCCGGAGACCTCAAAGAAAAAAACCTTCTCGCCGAGGACGACGGCCAGCTGACGCTCACCGAGCACGGAGAAAAAATATATGCCGACATGCGCGGTCGAGACGTGCTATGACATGCATATAACGGGCACGGTTGTCACCGGAAAAGGCGAAGGGGGCAGCTACATCTCCAGGCCCGGATACCAGGAGCAGTTCCGACAGCGACTTGACATGCAGCCGTTTCCCGGGACGCTCAACCTCAGATTGCAGGGAGACGACGTCGAACGCTTCGCCAATCTGCAGGAACACGAGGGGATCCATATCGCCGGGTTTCAGCAGGGAGGCCAGACGTTTGGCGCCGTCACCTGCTACCCATGCGTGGTCAACGACACCGTAAAAGGAGCCATCGTCATCCCCCAAAAAAGCGTCTACCACGACGTGATGGAAATCGTAGCCGACGTCTGCCTCCGCGACACTCTCCATCTGCAGGATGGCGACCCGGTGACGGTGACAGTGGAAACATCCGCCGGCGACTAGCTCAGCACCACCGACGAAAAATAGACATATTCGAAATCGTAATACTCGCTGCTCTCCATCATCTTCTCATGGCCGCAGTAGGGACACACCCAGCAGGTCTTCCGGCCAAAGGCGAACTGCCGCATTACTTTGCTGCATCGCGGGCACACATGCATGGCGGTTTCCTCCCCGTCAGCCAAGCACGCTGAACATATATAAAACCCGATGATTTTTTCAAAAAAAGAACAAAAAAGGGAAAAAGAGGGGGGAAAGCGTTTAGGCGTTCTGCGACAGCAGATACATCCGCATCATAGCCCGCATCCAGTCCTCGTTGGCCGGCCGCGGCTCCTCGCCGCCCTCACAGGCAATCGTTATCGTCCGCAGCAGAGACCTCCTCAGATTCTCGCTCATAGGCCCACCTCCTCCATGGACACCATGATGTCGTTCCACTGCATGCCCTCCACGTTGCCGGCCCGGTCGACGCTGTAGAACTCAATCTGATATTTGCCCTCCGGCTCCATGCCGTATACCCGGGCGAGCGCCGGGAGGTCGATCGGGTTATAGGGATACTCGTTGTTCCAGACGCCGTATTCCCGCCAGTTGAAGAGCATGTTCCATCGGCCGTCATCCCACTTGAATATGCGGTAGTAGGTACGGGCGATGTCGGATGCCCCGGGGATCGGATAGTCGGTTGCCACCAGCGTTATCAGCGTTCCATTGGTGATATGGTGCAGCAGATATTCTCCATCCTCATAGAGCGTCTCGTTGTAGACATATCCATGGAATTTCTTCACCGTGACCGGCGGCATGTTGGTGATGCCGGTGGTCTCCCACGCCGTGGCGTTTGCCCCCTCGCTGGAGGATATCGTGACCGTGTTGTTCAGTATGGTCCCCGTCTCAAGCCCGTAGTCAACGCGCACCCGTACCAGGAGCGTGTAGGCCACGCCTTCCGGGAGGTCGCCGAGAGCCCAGGTGACATGTCTCCCGTCTACCGTCGGGGTGACGGACAACGCCGGGATGGGATTGTCGACCGGGAAGACAACCGAGGAGACATAGGTGACCTCGTCGGGCAGCGTATCGTTTATGATCACGCCGGTTGCGGTCCCGGTGCCGATGTTCATGAACGTTATCGTGTACTTGAGCAGGAAGGTGGGCTCCACCGGGTCGACGTTGTCCGTTTTCTCTATCACGAACATCGGGTCGGCCAACTCTGGAATTGGGTCAACCCGGGTGGGCTCCGCGTCGCTGTCCGTGGCACCCTCGTCGGAGGATACGTCCACGTAGTTCCAGATAAGCGTTCTCTCCGCCAGGTTGGTTATCCGAACCGTCGTCGAAATCTTCAACGTCACCTTTTGCCCCCTGGAGAGCGAACCGATGGTCCATGTAATGGTGTCGCCGTCATCGACGCCTCCATGCGCATCGTTTATTATGAGCATCGTTTCGTCGTAGTCGTCCACCACGACCACGTTGGTCAGGTCGACGTCTCCGGTGTTCCGGACCACCATGGTATAGTTGAGCATGTCGCCCTCTGTAACCGGATCGGCTGAATCCGACTTGGTGACCGAGACCGCTGGAGCAACGACGGAAACCGAGGCGCTGTCGCTGTCAGATACCTCGTTTCCCCGGGGGTCGGTGCCATTGACGTTTACCGTGTTGACCTGATCCCCGGTGGGATACGTGGTATACTGGTAATTTCTCGTCTCGCCTGGATTGAGGCTGACGCCGGAGGCAAGCACGCCTTCCAGGCTGTCCACAACGCTGACATCATGGAGCGCTACATCGCCGGTGTTCTCGACGACAATGCTCCAGGTGACCATGTTACCACTGAAAACAGCGGTCGGGCTGGCAGTCTTGGTGACAGAGATATCCGGGGAGACCACGTCGACGCTGGCGGAGCTGCTGTTTGTCACGAGGTTACCGGGCGGGTCTCTCCCCTCGACGTCCACCACGTTGGTTACATCGGCGGTTGGAGACGTCGTGTAGCTGAACTGTCTGCTCTGGGATACATTCAACAGGAACGGTCCGTAGTCGGGAGCAGCCGGGTCGCTGTCGTTGACATAGACGGCGCTCAGGTTCACGCCGCCCGTGTTTGTCACATTGATGGCCCAGGTGACCGTTTCGCCGGACTGGATGGTGGTCGGTGAAGCAGTCTTTGTCACCATGATATCGGCGTTGTACTCTAGGCTGACCGACTCTGTATCTGTGTCCTCATGGTTGGTGCCGAGCGGATCGGTGCCGTTGGCGGTGGCCAGGTTGGTAATCGGGCCTGGCAGATCGGCTTCAACGACCGTGTAGGTCAGAGTGCCGGTGGCCCATTCACCAGGCTCAAGCGTTGTATCGTTAAGGGTAACAGCTCCAAGTAGGTCATCTGATACGTTGACGTGATATAGGGTTGCGTCACCAGTATTTTCTACGGTATAGGTGTAGGTAATGGTGTCCCCGATATTGGCTGTATCCATATCGGCGGTCTTGGTGACGCTGATAGCGGGGCCGATGACGGTGACTGTGGCGGTGTTTTGCAGAGCCGGACTGCCCGCAGCAGCTTCCTCCATCGCCCAGCT